>NZ_JBEZUS010000004.1:77896-595087 GCF_040636475.1 Streptomyces sp. NPDC037389 | reverse complement strand
TCGGCTCCGGCGACCGGGTCGGGGGTGCCCGCCACGAGGGGGGCGCCGGCGCGCTGGGCGATGTGACGGGCGGCGACCTTGTCGCCCAGGTCACGGATCGCGTGCGGGGGCGGGCCGATCCAGGTCAGCCCGGCGTCCAGGACCGCCTGGGCGAACTCCGCGTTCTCGGAGAGGAACCCGTACCCGGGGTGGACCGCGTCCGCGCCGGACTCCGCCGCCGCGGCCAGGACCTTGGCCATGTCCAGATAACTGGTGGCCGGGGTGTCACCACCCAGCGCGTACGCCTCGTCGGCCGCCCGGACATGCAACGCGTCACGATCCGGATCGGCATAGACCGCCACACTGGCGATCCCCGCGTCCCGGCACGCACGAGCGACACGGACAGCGATTTCGCCACGATTGGCGATAAGCACCTTGCGCACAACAACTCCTCGGCGCGGGCGGATCGGCCGGCCCGCTGGCAGCAGCACTGGATTCGGAGAGATGGGGGGATGGGGGATGGGGGGTCAGGGGGCGGCGCTACGTACGGGGGCGCAGCGGCAGGTGCATGTCGACCCTGGTGCCGTCGACGGGCGAGCTCTCGATCGCCAGCTTTCCGCCGATGTCCTCGATCCGCTGGGTCATCGACGCGATGCCCCGGGCCGGGCGGCCCGCGCCGGTGGTCACGCGCTCCGGGTCGAAGCCCCGGCCGTCGTCCTCGACGGCGGCGTGGACCCACCAGCGGGTGGTGCGGACGGAGACGGCCACGCGGCTCGCCCCGGCGTGCTCGAAGGTATTGCGCAGGGCCTCGCGAACGGCCAGGAACAGCGCGCGGCGGTGGGCGGTGGCGACGAGGTTCTCATTGCCGGTGATCTTCACGGTGACGTCGAGGCCGGGCGGGGCGGCCTCCGCCGCGAACCCCTCGATGGCCTCGCCGAGCGGTGGCAGTTCGGTCGCGGTGACCAACTCGCCCAGCATGTCGCGCAGGTGGTCCTCCGCCTCGTGGAGGAAGACCTGGGCCGCGGCGAGC
The DNA here is from genome assembly GCF_040636475.1 of Streptomyces sp. NPDC037389. Lineage (NCBI taxonomy): Bacteria > Bacillati > Actinomycetota > Actinomycetes > Kitasatosporales > Streptomycetaceae > Streptomyces > Streptomyces sp. NPDC037389. The sequence continues at coordinate 594,078 of NZ_JBEZUS010000004.1, read as the reverse complement.
CGGCCCGGGTCGTCCACGCCGGGGCCGCACTCGACGAGGAGGCGGCGGGCGGTGGCGAGGGCGCCGCCGATGTGGTCGTGGAGATCACGGGCGACCCGGCGGCGCTCCTGCCAGCGGCAATCCGTGTGCTCGTCGGGGGTGGCCGTGGGGTCGGCGCTGGTGGAGTCCTCGATTCCGGAGGACGGGGGCGGGGACGGGGACGGCGGCGGGGGCATGGGCTGGCGCGGGGACGCGGGCTGGGGCGTACGGCCGCGTGGGGCGCTCCCCTTGCCTCGCGCCGCGCCGCCGCTCGTGGCGCTCGTGGCGCGCGCGGCGCGTTCGGCGGCGGCCGGGGGCGAGGGGCGCCGGTTCCGTGGCGGGGCGGTCGCGCGGGCCCGGGCCAGGCCCTCGTTGAGCGCCCGGGTGAAGTCCCGTCCGATGACCGATTCCCAGGCCTCGGGTTCCGTCCCCGTCGTCGCCGGATCCGTCCCGGTCGTCGCGCCCGCCTCCGCTCCCCCTGTGATGACAGAGGTATCCATCACAACTCCTCGTACCTCGCGGGACGTCCGAGCCCCTCGGGGAACTCCCCCCTCGGGACTCCTCCCAGGTCGAGAAGCTAACCGGAGGGGTCCTACTGAGTGTTCACCGACGGGTAATCACGCGGGTAATCACCAGAGTCGCGGTACGGGCGGTACGGACGCGGTACGGGCGGTACGGGCGTCAGGCGGTGACCGCCTCGTGGGCGCGGCCGCCCGGCAGCGGCGCGTGGGGCGGTCCCGTGCGGAGCCCGGCGCGCAGGTCGCGTACGACGAGGGCGTCGAGGAGGAGGTCCCACATCCCCGTCAGCCGGGCGGCGAGGCGGTCGGGGTCCATGCCCCGGCAGGCGTCCGCCTCGGCGCCGGACAGCACGGCGGTGACCAGCCCCTCGGCGGAGTCGGCGGAGACGTCGGCGCGGATCACCCGCCGGCCGGCGCGGGCGTCGCGCAGCAGCCGCAGCCCGGTGCGGACGCACACCTCGTGGAAGTCGACGATCGCGGACCCGTCCCGGCCGCGCTCCCGGCCGATCCGCAGGCTGGCCCGGACGATGGGCTCCTCGCAGATCCAGCGGGCCAGGACGTGGGTGACGTCGATCAGGGCCTGCATGGGCGAGCAGCGGGCCAGCAGGTGGTCGACGGTCTCCTCCAGCATCGCGCAGCCGGCCCGCTGGACCGCTTCCGCCAGGTCGGTCTTGGAGGAGAAGTGGAAATAGAGCGCGCCCGTGGTGACCTCGGCGCACCGGCTGATGTCGCTCAGCTTGGCGTCCGCGTATCCGCATGCGTCGATCTGCGCGGCAGCGGCTTCGAGCAATCTCCTGCGGGTCCGCCCGGATCTCTCCTGCATCACCGATCAGCTCCCCCTCCGGTCGATCCCCGGCCGGTTGCCTTCCGTACGCGCCGTGGATGCTCTACGGGCCCACAGAATATGCCCTCATGGCCCTTGCGGAGTGCTTCGATATGCGACGACCAGGGGTTCTCGTGCGTGTCTCGTGCCAACCTCGAGCGACTCGACGGAAAATGCCCCGGCACGGTCCGCAACGCACGCGAGGAGAAGACGCAGTGGGCAGTGATTGGTTCCGACGCTACGGCCAGGCTCCGCAGGACGGACCGCGCCTCGTCTGCTTCCCGCACGCCGGAGGGGCGGCCAGCGCCTTCGTGCCGCTGTCGCGCACGCTGGGGGCGGCGGTCGACGTGGTGGCCGTGCAGTACCCGGGGCGGCAGGACCGCCACCAGGAGCCGCCGGTGGACGACATCGCCCGGCTCGCCGACCGGCTGGCGGAGGAGATGAGCGCGCTGGACGACCAGCGTCCGTTCGCCTTCTTCGGGCACAGCATGGGCGCCGTGCTCGCCTACGAGACGGCGCGCCGGCTGGAGCAGCGGTCGGCCCCCGGGCCGGAGCGGCTGTTCCTCTCCGGGCGCGGGGCGCCGGCGGCGGCGCCCAGCCCGCACGACCAGGTGCGTACGGACGCGCACGTCCTGGCCGCCATCCGGCGGCTCGGCGGGACGACGGGCGGGGTCTTCCAGGACCCGGACCTGCTGGCCATGGTGATGCCGGCGCTGCGGGCCGACTACCGGGCCATCGGGGCGTACGCGTGGACGCCGGGGGCGCCGCTGAACGTGCCCTTCACCGTGCTGATCGGGGACAACGACCCGGTCGTGACGGTCGAGGAGGCCTCGGACTGGCGCGGTTTCTCGGCGGCGCGGACGGACCTCCGGGTGTTCTCCGGCGGCCACTTCTACCTCGACCACCACACGCGTGAGGTGGCGGATCTCGTGGCCGAGGCGCTGGGGGTCGACGCGCTGGTTCCGTAACCGGGCCGATGACCTACGAACTCCCCGGCTATTGCCGGGGAGTTCGTAGTACGGATAAAGAACGACCGATGACCGCGCCGCCGTATGGTCTGGCGCCATGAACGCTCAATCCCCTGGATCCACTGAATCCCCTGGACTCGAACTCGCCGAGCCCTTTCTTCTCGAGTGGCTCGCCTCCGTCGGTCTCGACGTCGAGTACGTCCGCGCCGAGGGAAACACCCTCTACTACCGGGACGCGGACGGCCGGGAAGTCCCCGTGGTCGACTACGCGGGCGGTTACGGCTCCTTGATGCTGGGGCACAACAACCCCGAGATAATCGCCCTCGCCAAATCGCTGCTCGACGGCGGGGTTCCGGTGCACGCGCAGTTCTCGCGGCACCCTTACGCCAATCAGGTGGCCGCGGCGCTCAACACCATTCTCCAGCGGGAACTCGGCACGACCGACGCCTTTTCGGCGATCTTCGCCAATACGGGCGCCGAGGCCGTCGAGGCCGCGATCAAGCACGCGGAGCTCGACCGCAGGATGCGGATGGACGAGCTGGCCGCCCCCGTCGCCGAGCACCTGGAGGCCGCGCGGGCGGCGCTCCTGGGTGGCGAGGCGTCGCTGTCCGGTGAGGCGCTGGGCGCGCTCGGGTTCAGCGCGACCGAGCGGGTGGACCTGGCGGCGTTCGAGGACCTGGCCGCGGAGATCGTCCGCCGGAACGAGGCGGTCCGGCAGCGGCCGCCGGTCTTCCTGTCCCTGGAGGGCTCCTTCCACGGCAAGCTGATGGGCAGCGTCCAGCTGACCCACAACGAGGGCTACCGGGCGCCCTTCTCCGCGCTGGCCGCACAGGCGCGCTTCATCCCCCGGGACCGGCCGGAGGCGATCAAGGAGGCCGTCGAGGCGGAGCGCGCCGAACTCTTCGACGTCGTGGTCGAGGGCGACGCCATCGCGGTCGTGCGGCGTGAGGCGCCGGTGATCTGCGCGTTCGTCCTGGAGCCGATCCAGGGCGAGGGCGGCATCAACGTCATCACGCGCGAGTTCGCGGCGGAGATCCAGCGGGTCACCGCCGAGATCGACTGCCCGGTCGTCGTCGACGAGGTGCAGAGCGGGATGGGGCGCAGCGGCGCGTTCCTCGCGAGCTCTCTGGTGGGGCTGCGGGGTGACTACTACGCGCTGGCCAAGAGCCTGGGCGGTGGTGTGGCCAAGTCGTCCGTGATGCTCGTGCGCCGGGACCGCTACCGCAAGGAGTTCGAGCTGGTGCACAGCTCGACCTTCGCGAAGGACGCGTTCTCCTGCTTCGTGGCGCTGAAGGTGCTGGAGCTGATGGAGGCGGAGGACGGGCGCGTCTACCGGCTCGCCGCCGAGCGCGGGCAGGCCCTGCGGGCCATGTTCGAGTCCGTACGGGCGGACTTCCCGGAGATCGTCGCGGACATCCGGGGCGAGGGGCTGATGCTCGGGTTCGAGTTCCAGGACCAGTCGGAGGCGGCGTCCGCGGCGATCCGCGACAACGCGGGGTTCTTCGGGTACGTGGCGGCCGGGTATCTGCTGCGGGAGCACCGGATCCGGACGTTCCCCACGGCTAGTGCCGTGCACACCTTGCGGTTTGAGCCGTCTGTATATCTCAGCGATGCGGAGATCGCGCAGCTTGAGGCCGGCCTGCGGGATGTCTGCGGGATCCTGCGGAGCCAGGACGGGGAGCGGTTCGTGGGGGCCGGCGCGTAGGGGTTCTGCCCCGGTCCCGCCCTTTCACCGTTTCCTCCTCAAGCGCCGGAGGGGCTGGAGAATCCAGCCCCTCCGGTCGTCCGTCCTACACCGCCGCCGGCAGGCTCCTCGGTGTGCGGGTGCGGCCGTAGAGGTGGCGGAGGGCTCCTGAGGGGGAGCCCGAGGCCAGGAGTTGGCGCATGTAGCGGCGGCGGTCGTCCGGGGCCTCGCCGGCATGGGCGGCCTGTTCCGGCGCGATCATGAACTCGAGGAGGCGGTCGATGGCCGCATCCGAGAGCGGGTCCAGGCCGAGGGTGCTGGTGTGCCGCTTGCCCGCGCCCCAGTCGGGGCGGCGCTGGAGCAGCTCCGGGCGGGCGGCGGCCACCACCAGCAGCGGTACGACGCCCGCGGTCTCCACGAGGTCCTCGACACAGTCCAGCAGGGCGTCGTCCGCCCGGTGGAGGTCGTCGATGATCAGGACCAGGGGGCGTTCGGCGGCGAGTGCCACGACGAAGCGGCGCCAGGCGGCCAGGGCCTCGGCCGGGGCGGCGGGCTCATGGCCCGGGGTGACGAGCGGGGTGAGCGGGGGCAGCAGGCGGTCGGCCTCGCGCGGGTCGGCGATCACGCGGCGGACGGTCGCGGCGAGGTGGGCGCGGGCCTCCCCGGCGGGCTGTCCGGGCAGGATGCCGCAGGCGGCGGCCAGGATCTCGCTCTGCACCGCGAGGGCGTCGTCCCCGGGGAAGGAGGGGGCGCGGCCCACCAGGAAGCGGGCGGGTTCGGGCTGGTCGGCGAAGGCGCGGGCGAACTCCGTCACGAAGCGGGTCTTGCCGATGCCGGGGTCGCCCAGGACGGTGACCAGGTGCGGCTTGGCCCGGTGCCGGGTGCGGCTGAGGAGGCCGCGCAGCAGGTCGAGTTCGCAGTCGCGGTCGACGATGGGGACGGTGTGCTCGCCGGGGTACTCGCGGCGGATGCCGCGTACCTCCCAGCCGGTGGCCGCGTCGCCGGCCGGGGAGAGGCTGACGGCGGCGTCGGCGGCCTCGCGGGTGTTGGCGCAGACCCGGACCTCGCCGGCGGGCACCCGGTCCAGCAGCGACTGACCGGTGTGCAGCAGGGTGCCGATGAGGGTGGGCGGGGTGCCGGGGTCGTCGGGGCGGTAGCGGACGATCGCGTCGCCGGTGACGACGGCGGCGCGGACGGCCGGGCGTCTGCCGTGCCGACCGGTGGCGTACGCGCCCGAGCCGAGGGCGGCGCGGACCGCCAGGCTCGCGTGGACGGCGCGTTCGGCGGCGTCCTTGCGGTCGCCGTCGCCGGAGCAGGCCCCGAAGAGGGCGAGGGTGACGGGGCCGATGCTGGCCACGACGGTCCCGCCGAAGTACTCGGCCTTCTCCTGGACGGTGCCGGCCACGGCCTCCAGGGCGGCGTCGGCGCTCTCGCTCCAGGCGCCGCCCGGGGTGTCCTCGGCGAGTTCGGTGGCGATCAGCGCGACGCTGACCTGGGTGCGCTCGGTGACGGTGGCCGCGGTCCGGCGCCCGTCGGGCGCCGTGACGGCCGTACGGGCGCGGTGCGCCGCGCCGGCGGGGGCCGGGTCGGGCACGGAGGCCAGGGGTACGCCCCCGTGGAGGGGGCGGCGCTGGGCCGGGATCTCGACGCTCTGCTCGCGGGCGGGGCGGCGGCCCAGTTGGTAGGGGGCGGCGCCCAGGGGCCGGGCCAGGGGCAGGGAGAGCGAGGTGTCGTGGGTGAGGATGGCGTGCTGGAGGTCGCGCAGCGAACGGCCGGGCTCCAGGCCGAGGTCCTCGACGAGGGTGGTGCGCACCTTGTCGTAGACGGCGAGGGCGTCGGCCTGCCGGCCGCAGCGGTAGAGGGCGAGCATCAACTGCCCGCAGGAACGTTCCCGCAGGGACTCGGTGGCGACCATGGTCTCGAGTTCGCCGAGGACGCCCTGGTGGCGTCCGCAGGCGAGCTCGGCCTCGAAGTAGTCCTCCATGGCGTCGAGCCGGGCCTTCTCCACGGCGGCCAGCTCGGGCCAGGCGATGCCGGTCTCCACCAGGTCGGCCAGGGCGGGGCCCTGCCAGAGGGTGAGGGCCTCGCGCAGCAGCGTCGCGGCGTCCTCGGGGGCGCCGGCGGAGAACTTGGCGCGGCCCGCCTCGACCTGGCGCTGGAAGCGGTGGAGGTCGACGTCGTCGGGGTCGACGCGCAGCACATAGCCGGGCGCCTGGGTCAGCAGGGCCGGGCCGCCCGCCCCGCCGTTCTCGGCCGTGCCGGCCGAGAGCACGCCGCGCAGCCCCCAGACCGCGTTCTGGAGGATCTTCCGGGCCGAGGTGGGCGCCTCGTCCACGGGCCACAGGGCCCGCAGCAACTGACTGGTGGCCACCACCCTGTTGGCCTGCAACAGCAGAAACCCGAGCGTGGCGCGCTGCTTGATGCCGCCCAGCGCCACGGGGCGGTCGGCGTCAATGACTTCCAGAGGACCTAGCATTCGAAACCGCATCGCTCACCCAAGATCTATTTGCATCGTTTTGCAAAGGTTGTCGCCGGTCGATTCAGAAGGCGGCTTACCGTGGGCCATGCGGCGCGACGTGATGTCACGGAGAGTCAGGCTTGGTTCTTCGTACTGTTTTCTGTTCCCGCGCTCGTTCACCCACTGAAGTCGACGGGAACGCTAGTGGCGGCCTCTAGAGGTTCTCTCGAGGTCCGTTCGAAGTCGGTTGTACCGGCTTCACCCGGAGGGTGCCAGCATGCGCAGTTCGTGCTGCTCACCCCAGGCGGCGAGGGGCAGCAGGCTCTCATGGAGGGTCAGGCCGAGCTCGGTGAGCGAGTACTGCACGGCCAGGGGCGGGATGGACAGACAGACCTCGCGGTCGACGACGCCGTCGAGCTCCATCTCGCGCAACTGCTGGCTGAGCACCTTCTCGCTGACGCCCGGCAGGGAGCGTCTGAGCTCGCCGAAGCGGAGCGGCCGCCGGTGGAGTTCGGTGATGATCAGGGGCTTCCATTTGCCCCCGATGACACCGAGGGCAGCCACCAGACCGCCGGAGAACGACTGACCGGACATGCGCAACTCCCCTACCCCGCCGCGGCCGGACACGAGCACCCCCACGCTACCCCCATACGCTCTTCACTCAGCGACCAGACCGTACCGCATAATCGGTATGTTTTACCCATGGTGACGACATGCCGACGGCCCCTGCCCCGGCCGGGGGACCGGAAGCAGGGGCCGCGCTGGGGGAGCGCCGGTTTCGAGGTGTCCGTCCGGGCGCTTAGGCGACCAGGCCGCTCTTGGCCACGGGGCGGTCGATGGCCATCAGCCAGCGGCCGTCCTCGACCTTGACCAGGACGTCGGTGCAGTTGCCCTCCAGGCGGAAGGGCTTGCCCTCGGCGTCGACGGTGTCGATCGCGTACTCGACGCCGATCAGGGCCACGTCGCCGGCCACGTAGGAGTGGGTGACCTTGGCCTCCAGCTTGGGCTTGTTGGCCAGGAACTCCTTGAAGAACTTCAGGCGGGCCTCACCGGTGAGGGACTCGCCGGAGAAGTTGGAGATGGAGTCCTCGCGGTAGAGGCTGTCGAAGTACGCGCCGTTACCGGAGTTGAAGACCTGGAGGAAGATCTCGTTCTGGGTCCAGGTGTCGTCGGTGAGGTCGGGCTTCTCGGGGTCGAAGGGCACGGTGAACGTCGTCATGGCGGGTTACGTCCTCTTTCTCATGTGTTCCGGGCACCCGGGCACGGGTGCCCCCGGGGGAGGGTCCGGCGAAGGCCGCCGGACGAGGGGTGTCACATCTCGCCGTTGGCCAGCTGGGCGGCGCGCATGCCCGACTCGATCGCACCGTCGATGAAGCCGGTCCAGCCCTCCGCGATGTCGCCGCTCGCGAAGGTGATCCGGTTCGTGGCCTGGTTCAGGACGTCGGGGTAGAGCGAGGTCAGCTGACCGGGCTTGCGGAAGGCCCAGCCGCCGCGGGAGAACTCGTCGGCGCCCCAGTTCTGCGCCCGCAGCCCGATGATGTCCAGGTCCGCGCCGAGCTTCTTCACCGCGTCCTTGACCTGGGCGGTGTTCGTCGGGTCGAGCTTGGGGTCGACGCTGAAGCCGACGTACAGCTGGCCCTCGGCGGTCTTCTTGTAGGGGATGAACATCGGGATCGGCGAACCGCCCTCGGCCGCCTGGCCGTAGAACCGGCCCTGGCCCTCGCGGGCGTGGATCCAGATCTTCAGGGCGTGCTTCACCCCGATGCCCTGGGAGGCGGCGGCCGTGTGGGCGGCGGGCAGCCCCGGGGTGAACTTGATGGTGTGCCAGACGTTGACCGGCACGGCCACCACGACGCCCTTGGCGGAGTACGTCTTCCCGGCGCGGGTGGTGACGTGGACGCGGTTGCCCGACTCGGCGACGGAGGCCACCGGGGCGTTGAACACGATCGTCGGCTTGGACTCGTTGATCATCGCGCTGAGCATCCCGACGGTGCCGGGCTTCATCCGGTACCGCTGGGTGTCGCTCCAGCCCTCGTTGTTCCAGCCGGCCATGGACCACCACTGGGCCAGCATCGTCAGGGCGCCCTCGCTGCTGGCGCCGCCCGAGTAGATGGCGGTCTGGCCGTTGATCAGCATCTCGTCGGCGGGCGACAGCTTCAGCTCGTTGAGCCGGTCGCGCAGCGACAGCTTGTCGAGCTTCTGGAGCAGGTCCGCGCGGTACAGCGGCTGGAAGGGCCGCTCGAAGTACTGCTTGGAGCCCTCGAAGAGCTTCTCGAACAGCGGGCCCATCGCCGCGTTGCCCTCGGCGGGGGTGAACACCTTGGGGCCGTTCGGGGTGGGCAGGAGCATACGGTCCAGCGGGTCCTCCTCCTCGAGACCGATGCTGTACCGCTTGAGCTCCCTGGCGATGTTCGGCTGCGTCGGCTCCACCCAGGTGCCGCCCATCTCCACCTGCTGACCGGCGAACGTGTCGGTCCAGGTGCGGCCGCCGACCCGGCTCCGGGCCTCCAGGATCGTCACCTTCTTGCCCCGGGCGCGCAGTTCGCGCGCCGCCGTGACACCGGCGAAGCCCGCGCCGATGACGATGAAGTCCCGCGTGGAGGCCTCGGAGTCCTCCTCGGCGGCGTACGCGGGCGAGGCCAGGGCGGTCGCGGCCGAGGCGGCCGAGGCGGCCAGAGCGGTCGCGCCCGCGGCCTTGAGGACCGTACGTCGCGAAGGACGGCGGCCGGTGCGGAGGGCGGCGTCGTCGGCCGCTCTGCTGGTGAAGCTGTCGGTGTTCACGGAAATCTTTCCCCCTATGGCGCCGGAGCGCCGGTGACGCTGACTCGAAGCTGACTCGGACCTGATGCGGAAAGCGCGCTGACGCGCACGACCGTCGGAGCGGATGCCCCACGACGGGCGGACTCACGGCCGGGACGGCCGCGAGCCGCCGACGGACGGCCTTACTCGGCCTGGCCGTACGGGTCGTCGATGGCGTAGCGCCAGTTGCCGTCCGCGCCCAGGCGCAGCACGTCGACGCCGATGCCCTTGAGCTGCTCGGGCTTGCCGTCCTCGTCGACGGTGTCGATGATCCAGTCGACGATCAGCAGGGCGGTGTCGCCGGTGACGAAGGAGTGCCGGACCTTGGCCGTCATCTTCGGGCCGAGGGCCAGGAACTCCTTGACGCTGTCCTTGCGGGCCTGGCCGGTCAGCGGCTTGCCCGGCTCCCAGACGGCGACGGCCTCGTCCGTGTAGAAGGCGTTGACGGCGTCCGCGTCGCCTCGGTTGAAGGCCTCGACATAGAGGTCGGTGTGCTTTTCGACTTCATTGGTGAGCTGCGTCATGGCGTGACTGCTCCCGCTTTCTATGGGGTATGTACCGGAATCCAAGCGGACCCTAGCCCGGCGTTCCCAACCCCTCGCTCACCGCAGGGTAATGCGCCGCTCACACCTTTCGACGGGGCGTCAATTACCGCTCCGTGACCGGTCGCTGAAGTGCCGTAGGGCGCCAACTGCCTAGGATCGGTGCACGATTCATGTGTTGTACCACGGGTCCGCCGACGGGAATTCCAGCAGGTGGCGGGGCCGGGTCACGGCGTTCTCGAAATATTTATGGGCCGTTGAGGAATTCAGCTAGGAAAGGTCTGCCGGTCGCGATGACGAAGAAGCACACCCCCGATGGGGTCACGGCGCTCCGGGACGTATCCGAGGCCATCGCGGTCGTCGGCCTGTCCTGCCGGCTCCCGATGGCGGCGGGCCCGGCGGAGTTCTGGGAGCTGCTGAGCACCGGTACGAGCGCGATCACCGAGGTCCCCGAGGGACGGTGGGAGTCGGCGCTCTCCGGGACCGGGGACGGGGGCGCCGGGCGCGGCGGGAGCGCGGCGGGCGGGGTCCGCCGGGCCGGGTTCCTGGACCGCGTCGACACCTTCGACGCCGCCTTCTTCGGCATCTCGCCCCGCGAGGCCGCCACCATGGACCCGCAGCAGCGCCTGGTCCTGGAGCTGGCCTGGGAGGCCCTGGAGGACGCCGGGATCGTCCCCGCCGAGCTGGAGGGCAGCCGGACGGCGGTCTTCGTCGGCACGCTGCGCGACGACTACTCCGCCCTGCTCTACCAGCACGGCGAGCAGGCCGTCACCCAGCACACCATGACCGGCGTCAACCGCGGTGTGATCGCCAACCGCGTCTCGTACTACCTGGGTCTGCGCGGCCCCAGCCTGACCGTCGACGCCGCCCAGTCCTCCTCGCTCGTGGCCGTCCACCTGGCCTGCGAGTCGCTGCGCTCCGGCGAGTCCGCGATGGCCATCGCCGCCGGTGTGAACCTCAACGTGCTCGCCGAGAACGCCGTCACCGAGGAGCGCTTCGGCGGCCTCTCCCCCGACGGCGTCACCTACACCTTCGACGCCCGCGCCAACGGCTTCGTGCGCGGCGAGGGCGGCGGTGTCGTCGTCCTCAAGCCGCTCGCCCGGGCGATCGCGGACGGCGACCACGTCTACGGCGTGATCCGCGGCAGCGCCGTCAACAACGACGGCACCACGCCGGGCCTGACCGTCCCCAGCCAGACCGCGCAGGAGCAGGTGCTGCGCGAGGCCTACCAGAAGGCGGGCCTCGACCCGCGCGCCGTGCAGTACGTGGAGCTCCACGGCACCGGCACCCCCGTCGGCGACCCCATCGAGGCGGCCGCCCTGGGCGCCGTGCTCGGCACCGCCCGCCAGGGCAAGCCGCTGCTGGTCGGCTCGGCCAAGACCAACGTGGGCCACCTGGAGGGCGCCGCCGGCATCGTCGGCCTGCTCAAGGCCCTGCTGGCGCTCGACCACGAGCGGCTGCCCGCGAGCCTCAACTTCGAGACGCCCAACCCCCGTATCCCCCTCGCCGAGCTGGGCCTGGCCGTCCAGCGCGAGCTGACCGCCTGGCCGCATCCGGACGGCGAACTCGTCGCGGGCGTCTCCTCGTTCGGCATGGGCGGCACCAACGCCCACGTCGTCCTCACCTCCGGCCCGGCCCGCGCCGCCCGCCCCGAGCCGGGCGACGCCCCGGTCGTCACCCCCTGGACGATCTCCGCGCGCGGCCCCGAGGCGCTCTCCGCGCAGGCCTCGCGGCTGGCCGCCGCCGTGCGCGGCGACGGGGCCGCGTCCGCCTCCGACATCGGCTGGTCGCTGATCTCCTCCCGGACCGTCTTCGACCACCGCGCCGTCGTCCTCGGCGAGGACCGGGACGCGCTGCTCGCGGGGCTGGACGCACTCGCCGCCGGCACCCCCGCGCAGGGGCTGGTCTCCGGCACCGTCCAGCCCGGTCTGCTGGGCGTGGTCTTCACCGGCCAGGGCGCCCAGCGCGCGGGCATGGGCGAGGAGCTGGCCCGGGTCTTCCCGGTCTTCGCCGCCGCCTACGCCGAGGTGTGCGCCGCGCTCGACGAGCGCCTGCCGCGCCCGCTGCGCGAGGTGATCGCGAGCGGCGAGGACCTGGACGAGACCCGCTGGACGCAGCCGGCGCTGTTCGCCGTCGAGGTAGCGCTCTTCCGGCTCGTGGAGTCCTGGGGCGTGCGCCCCGACTACCTGGCGGGCCACTCCATCGGTGAGGTCGCTGCCGCGCACGTCGCGGGCGTGCTCTCGCTGGCCGACGCCGCCGCGCTGATCGCCGCGCGCGGCCGGCTGATGCAGGAACTGCCCTCCGGCGGCGCGATGATCGCCGTCCAGGCCACCGAGGACGAGGTCCTGCCGCTGCTGGCGGGCCGCGAGGACGAGGTGGCCGTCGCCGCCGTCAACGGCCCGCGCTCGGTGGTGATCGCCGGTGCCGAGGACGTGGCCGAGGAGATCGCCGCGACGCTGAAGACGCAGGGGCGCAGGACCAAGCGGCTCACCGTCAGCCACGCCTTCCACTCGCCGCTGATGGCCCCGATGCTGGAGGAGTTCCGCGCGGTCGTCGAGGGGCTGACCTTCCACGAGCCCCGGATCGCCGCCGTCTCCACCGTCACCGGCGAGGTCATCGCCGACGGCCTGTGGACGTCGGTGGACTACTGGGTGGAGCACGTCTCCCGCCCGGTGCGCTTCGCCGACGCCACCCGTGCCCTGGAGGACGCGGGCGTCACCACCTTCCTGGAGCTGGGCCCCGACGGCGTCTGCTCCGCGATGGTCGCCGACTCCCTGCGGGACGCCTCCGTCGCCGCCTCCGTGCCGGCGCTCCGCAAGGGCCGCAGCGAACCCCAGACCCTGCTGGCCGCCCTCGCCACGCTCTCCGTGCGCGGCACCTCGGTCGACTGGGCCACCGCCTTCGAGGGCTCCGGCGCCGTACGGGTGCCCCTGCCCACGTACGCCTTCCAGCGCGAGCGGTACTGGCTCGACGGCGTGGGCCGCTCCGTCGCCGCGCTCGCCACCACCACCGCCGCTCCGGAGCGGGCTTCGCGCGCCCCCCGGGGCGAGCTCGGCGCCCGCCTCGCCGGGCTGTCCGAGGCCGAGCGCCGCCGCGCCGTGGCCGAGCTGGTCGGCGCGCACGTCGCCGCCGTCCTCGAGTACGGGCCGGGCCGCCGCGTCGAGTTCCGCTCGCCGTTCAAGGACCTGGGCCTCGACTCCCTGATGTCCGTGGAGCTGCGGACCGCCCTGGCGGAGGCCACCGGGCTGCGGCTGCCCAGCGGTCTGCTCTTCGACCACCCCACCCCCGAGGCCCTGGCCGCCTTCCTGGAGGCCGAGCTCACCGGCGCCGCCGGCGCCGACGACGACCTGGCCGTGGCGGGCGACGACGGCGAGCCCATCGCCATCATCGGCATGGCCTGCCGCTACCCCGGCGGCGTCAGCTCCCCCGAGGACCTGTGGAAGCTCGTCGAGGGCGGCGTGGACGCCGTCTCCGGCTTCCCCGGCGACCGCGGCTGGGACGAGGACCTCTACGACCTCGACCCGGGCGCCAACGGCAAGAGCTCCGTCCGCGAGGGCGGCTTCCTCCACGAGGCCGCGCTCTTCGACGCCGGCTTCTTCGGCATATCCCCCCGCGAGGCCCTCGCCATGGACCCCCAGCAGCGGCTGCTGCTGGAGATCGCCTGGGAGGCCGTCGAGCGGGCCGGCCTGGACTCCGAGCGCCTCAAGGGCACCCGTACCGGCGTGTTCGTCGGCGCCACCGCCCTCGACTACGGCCCGCGCATGCAGGACGCGCCCGAGAGCGTCGAGGGCCACCTGCTCACCGGCACCACTTCCAGCGTGATGTCCGGCCGCATCGCCTACCAGCTGGGCCTGGTCGGCCCGGCCGTCACCGTCGACACCGCCTGCTCCTCCTCGCTCGTCGCCCTCCACATGGCCGTGCGCTCGCTGCGCTCGGGCGAGTCGACGCTGGCCATCGCCGGCGGCGCGACCGTGATGTCCTCGCCGGGCATGTTCGTGGAGTTCTCCCGCCAGCGCGGGCTCGCCGCGAACGGCCGCTCCAAGTCCTTCTCCGAGGGCGCCGACGGCACCTCCTGGGCCGAGGGCGTGGGCCTACTCCTCGTCGAGCGGCTCTCCGACGCCCGCCGGAACGGCCACAAGGTCCTCGCCGTCGTCCGGGGCACCGCCATCAACCAGGACGGCGCCTCCAACGGCCTCACCGCGCCCAACGGGCCGTCCCAGCAGCGTGTCATCCGCCAGGCCCTGGCCGACGCCCGGCTCGCCCCCGCCGACGTCGACGCCGTCGAGGCGCACGGCACCGGCACCAAGCTGGGCGACCCCATCGAGGCGGAGGCGCTGCTCGCCACCTACGGGCAGGCCGACCGGGCCGACCGCGAGGCACCGCTGTACCTCGGCTCGCTGAAGTCCAACATCGGCCACGCCCAGGCGGCGGCCGGCGTCGGCGGCCTGATCAAGATGGTGGAGGCCATGCGGCACGGGGTGCTCCCCCGGACCCTCCACGTCGACGAGCCGACCAGCCACGTCGACTGGACCGCCGGGGCCGTGGAGCTGCTGACCGAGCAGCGCGCCTGGCCGGACGCGGGCCGCCCGCGCCGCGCCGCGATCTCCTCCTTCGGCATCAGCGGCACCAACTCCCACGTCATCATCGAGCAGGCCGACGAGGCGCCCCAGGCGCTGACCGCCGGCGACCTCGCCGTACGCGCCCCCTGGGTGCTCACCGCCCGCGACGAGGCGGCTCTGCGCGAGCAGGCCGGCCGGCTGCGCGAGCTGGTGACCGACACCGGCGCCCACCCCGCCGACGTCGGCTTCTCGCTGGCCACCGCCCGTACCGCCTTCGAGCGGCGGGCCGTGGTGACCGGCCGGACGAGCGAGGAGTTCCTCGCCGGACTGGGCGCGCTCGCCCAGGGCGTGGACACCGGGAACGTGGTGACCGGCAGCGCCGCCCGCGCGGGCCGCACCGCGTTCCTCTTCACCGGACAGGGCGCCCAGCGCACCGGCATGGGGCGCGAACTCCACGCCGATCACCCGGTGTTCGCCGCCGCCTTCGACGCGGTCGTCGCCGAGCTGGACAAGCACCTGGAGCGGCCGCTGGCCGAGCTGGTCTTCGCGGAGGAGGGCAGCGAGGACGCCGCCCTGCTGCACGAGACCCGCTACACCCAGCCCGCCCTCTTCGCGATCGAGGTCGCGCTGTTCCGGCTGCTGGAGCACCACGGGCTCACCCCCGACCTGCTCGCCGGGCACTCCATCGGCGAACTCGCCGCCGCCCACGCGGCCGGGGTGCTCTCGCTGGAGGACGCCGCCGAACTGGTCGCCGCGCGCGGCCGGCTGATGCAGTCCGCCCGCTCCGGCGGCGCGATGATCGCCGTCCAGGCCACCGAGGACGAGGTGCTGCCGCTGCTGGCGGGCCACGAGGACGCCGTATCCGTCGCCGCCGTCAACGGCCCCGACGCCGTGGTGATCTCCGGTGACGAGACCGTCGCCGAGGCCATCGCCGCGCGGCTGCGCGAGCAGGGCCGCAAGACCCACCGGCTCACCGTCAGCCACGCCTTCCACTCGCCGCACATGGACGACGTGCTGGAGGAGTTCCGTACGGTCGCGGCGGGCCTCACCTTCCACGAGCCCGCCCTGCCCATCGTCTCCACCGTCACCGGCCGCCCGGCCGAGCCGGGCGAGCTCGCCACGCCCGGCTACTGGGTGAACCAGATCCGGCAGGCCGTCCGCTTCGCCGACGCCGTACGGGCGCTGGAGGAGCAGGGCGCCACGGTGTTCGTCGAGCTCGGCCCCGACGCCGTACTGACGGCGCTGGCACGCAACTCGCTGGCCGGGGAGGGTGCGACGGCCGTCGCGCTGCTGCGCAAGGGCCGCCCCGAGGCGGAGACCCTCATCGCCGGGCTCGCCCAGGCGCACGCCGTCGGCGCTCCGCTGGACGCCGCCTCGTTCTTCCCCGGCGGCACGGCCACCGACCTGCCCACCTACGCCTTCCAGCGCGCCCACTACTGGCTCGCCGCCCGGCCCGCCGCCGACGCGCGCGGCCTCGGCCTGGACATGGCCGGGCACCCGCTGCTGGCCACCGCCGTCGAACTCGCCGACCGCGAGGACCTGCTGCTCGCAGGCCGCCTCTCCCTGGCCACCCACCCGTGGCTGGCCGACCACGCCATCAGCGGCACCGTGCTCGTCCCCGCCACGGCCTTCATCGAGCTGGCCGTCGCCGCGGGCGACCGGGCCGGCACGGGCCAGGTGGAGGAGCTCACCCTGCGGGCGCCGCTCGTCCTGCCCGAGCGCGGCGCGGTCCGCGTCCAGGTCGCCGTCGCGGCGGCCGAGGCGTCCGGCAGCCGCCCGTTCACCATCCACGCCCGGGCCGAGGGCGACGAGCCGCAGCCGTGGACCCTCCACGCCGCCGGCACCCTCGCCCCGGCCCCGCTGCCGGCCGCGCCCGCCGCCGCTTCGCTCGCCGCGTGGCCGCCCGCCGGCGCGGTGGCGGAGCCGCTGGGTGACGTGTACGAGCGGCTGGCCGCCCTCGGCTACGGCTACGGGCCCGCCTTCCAGGGCCTCAAGGCCGTCTGGCGCGCGGGCGACGACGTCTACGCGGAGGTCCGGCTGCCCGCCGAACAGCAGGAGGCGGCCGGGAACTTCGGGCTGCACCCCGCGCTCTTCGACGCCGTCCTCCACCCGCTGGTGCTCGACGCCGCCGACCCGTCGGCGGCGGAGATGATCCGGCTGCCGTTCGCGTGGAGCGACATCGCGCTGTACGCGGCGGGGGCGACGGAGCTGCGGGTCCGTATTTCGCCGGTGGGGACGGACACGGTTTCGATCGACCTGGCCGACGCTTCGGGTGAGGCGGTCGCCTCTGTCGGAGCCCTGACGCTGCGTCCGGTGGAGAAGGCGAAGCTCGCGCCGCGGGCGACCGGGCCGGACGCGCTGTTCACTGTGGAGTGGCCGACGGTGGCCGCGGCCGACGGTTCGGCCGTCACCTGGGCCGAGACGGCCGGGGAAGAGCTGCCGGCCTTCGACGGGGCGGCGCCCGAGGTGATCGTCGCGACGACGGAGGCCGGGGACGACGCCCACTCCGAGGCCCGGCGCGCGCTGCGCCTGATCCAGGCGTTCCTGGCGGACGAGCGGCTGGAGGGCTCGCGGCTGGTGTTCGTCACGCACGGGGCGATAGCCACCGGCGCGGAGGACGTCACCGGCCTGGCCTCGGCCTCGGTGTGGGGCCTGGTGCGGGCGGCGCAGTCGGAGCACCCGGGTCGCTTCGTCCTGGTGGACGCGGACGCGCCGGACCACGGCCTGCTCGCGGCGGCCATCGCCACGGGCGAGCCTCAGCTCGCGCTGCGCGGCGACGAACTACGGGTGCCACGCCTGGCACGGGCGACGGTTGTGGGCAATCGTCCCGCTGGGCGGGACGGGTGGGCACAACCCGACCACCGGCCCGCAGGTGCGAACGCGCCCCTGGACCCGCACGGCACCGTGCTCATCACCGGCGGTACGGGTGGCCTCGGCGCCCTCTTCGCCCGCCACCTCGTCGCCGAGCACGGCATTCGGCACCTGCTGCTCAGCAGCAGGCGCGGCGCCACCACCCCCGGCGCCAAGGAGCTCATCGCCGAGCTCAACACCCTCGGCGCGGAAGTCACCGTCGCCGCCGCCGACGCCGCCGACCGCGACGCGGTCACGGGCCTCCTCGCACAGGTCGACGACGCCCACCCGCTGACCGCCGTCATCCACACCGCCGGTGTCCTCGACGACGCGACCGTCGCCGCCCTCACCGAGGCGCAGCTCGACGCCGTCCTCCGTCCCAAGGTGGACGCCGCCCGGCACCTCCACGAGCTGACGAAGGACATGGGCCTCGCCGCCTTCGTCCTCTTCTCCTCCGTCTCCGGCATCACCGGCACCGCCGGCCAGGCCAACTACGCGGCCGCCAACACCTATCTGGACGCCCTCGCCGCGCACCGCAAGGCGCAGGGCCTGGCCGCGATCTCCCTCGCGTGGGGGCTGTGGGACGCCACCCACGGCATGGGCGGCACGCTCGGCGAGGCCGACCTGGCCCGCTGGACGCGCGCCGGTGTCTCGCCGCTCACCCCGGAGCAAGGGCTCGCCCTGTTCGACGCGGCCCTCGCGGGCGGCGAGCCCCTGTACGTACCGGCCGCGCTGAACCTCGCGACGTTCGCTGCGGCGGACCAGCCCCCGGCCATGCTGCGCGGCCTGGTCCGTACCCGGGCCCCGCGCCGGACCGCCCGTGCGGCGGCCGGTGCCGGGCAGGGCGGGGACTGGGCGCAGTCGATCGCGGCGCTGCCCGAGGGCGAGCGCGCGGGCGCGGTGACCGAGCTCGTCCGGGGCGTCGTCGCCTCCGTGCTCGGCCACGCGAACGCCACCACCATCGACCCCGAACGGGCCTTCAAGGAGCTCGGCTTCGACTCCCTGTCCGGCGTGGAGCTGCGCAACCGGCTCAACGGCGTCACCGCCCTGCGGCTGCCGACCACCGCCGTCTTCGACCACCCCTCGCCGGCCGCGCTCGCCGCGTTCCTGCTCTCCAAGGTGGCCGACAGCGGCACGAAGGCCGTCGTGAAGGCGGCCCGTTCCGCCGCCGCCACCGACGACGACCCGATCGCCATCGTCGGCATGGCCTGCCGCTACCCCGGCGGCGTCACCTCCCCCGAGGGCCTGTGGCGCCTGGTGGCCGATGGCGTCGACGCCATCAGCGAGTTCCCCGTCAACCGCGGCTGGGACCTCGACACCCTCTACGACCCCGACCCGGAGAAGACCGGCAGCTCCTACGTCCGCCACGGCGGCTTCCTCCACGAAGCCGACCTGTTCGACCGGGAGTTCTTCGGCATCTCGCCGCGCGAGGCCACCGCGACCGACCCGCAGCACCGGCTGCTGCTGGAGACCGCGTGGGAGACCTTCGAGAGCGCCGGCATCGACCCGGCCGCCGTGCGCGGTTCCAACACCGGTGTGTTCACCGGCGCCATGTACGACGACTACGCGTCCCGGCTGGCCGGCACCCCCGAGGAGTTCGAGGGCTTCCTGCTCGCGGGCAACCTCTCCAGCGTCGTCTCGGGCCGGCTGTCCTACACGTACGGGCTCGAGGGCCCGGCCGTGACCGTGGACACCGCCTGCTCGTCCTCGCTGGTCGCCCTCCACCTGGCGGCGAACGCGCTGCGCTCGGGCGAGTGCGACCTGGCGCTCGCGGGCGGTGTGACCGTGATGGCCGGACCGCACGTCTTCATCGAGTTCAGCCGGCAGCGCGGGCTCTCGCCCGACGGCCGCTCCAAGTCCTTCTCCGCCGACGCCGACGGCACCGGCTGGGCCGAGGGCGTGGGCCTCCTCCTCGTCGAGCGGCTCTCCGACGCCGAGCGCAACGGGCACCAGGTGCTCGCGGTGCTGCGCGGCTCCGCCGTCAACCAGGACGGCGCCTCCAACGGCCTGACCGCGCCCAACGGCCCGGCCCAGGAGCGCGTCATCCGCCAGGCCCTGGCCAACGCGGGCCTGAAGCCGTCGGACGTCGACGCCGTCGAGGCCCACGGCACCGGTACGACCCTGGGCGACCCCATCGAGGCACAGGCCCTGCTCGCCACCTACGGCCAGGACCGCCCCGAGGACCGCCCGCTCTACCTCGGCTCCCTGAAGTCCAACATCGGCCACTCACAGGCCGCGGCGGGCGTCGGCGGCGTCATCAAGATGATCCAGGCGATGGAGCACGGCACGCTGCCGCGCACCCTCCACGCCGACGAGCGCTCCCCGCACGTCGACTGGGAGGCCGGCGCCGTCGAGCTCCTCACCGAGGAGCGGGCATGGCCCGAGGCGGGCCGGGCGCGCCGCGCCGCGGTCTCCTCCTTCGGCATCAGCGGCACCAACGCCCACGTCATCATCGAGCGGCCCGTCGTCCCGGCCGAGGAGAAGACGGCGGAGCGTCCGGCCGACGGCGACGGCGTCCTGCCGTGGCTGGTCTCCGGCCGCAGCGAGGAGGCCGTACAGGCCCAGGCCGAGCGGCTGCTCGGCCACCTCGGCGCCCACCCCGAGCTGGCGCCCGCCGACATCGGCTTCTCGCTGGCCACCACCCGTGCCCTGCACGACCACCGGGCGGCCGTCGTCGGCGCCGGCCGGGACGAACTCCTCGCCGGACTGGAAACCCTGGCCAACGGCGAGTCCTCCCCCACCGTCGTCCGGGCCACCGGCGGCCGGCGCGGAAAGACCGCGTTCCTCTTCACCGGGCAGGGCTCCCAGCGCCTGGGCATGGGCCGTGAGCTCTACGCGTCCTCGCCGGTCTTCGCGACCGCCCTGGACGAGGTCTGCGCCCACCTCGACACCGAACTGCCGCGTCCGCTGAAGGACGTGCTGTTCGCCGCCGAGGGCTCCCCGGACGCGGCCCTGCTGGACATGACGGTCTTCACGCAGGCGGCGCTGTTCGCCGTCGAGACCGCCCTGTTCCGGCTCGCCGCGCACCACGGGCTGACCCCCGACTACCTCCTCGGCCACTCCATCGGCGAGGTCACCGCGGCCCACCTGGCCGGGGTGCTCGACCTCGCGGACGCCTGCCACCTCGTCGCCGAGCGCGGCCGGCTGATGCAGGCCGCCCGCGACGGCGGCGCGATGGCCGCGATCCAGGCCACGGAGGACGACGTCCTCGCGGCCCTCGACGCCTACGGCGACGACGGGCGCGTGGCGGTGGCCGGCGTCAACGGCCCCCGCTCCACCGTGATCTCCGGGGACGAGGACGCCGTCGAGGAGCTGGTGGCCCTCTGGCGGGAGCGCGGCGCCAAGACCAAGCGGCTGTCCGTCAGCCACGCCTTCCACTCGCCGCACATGGCGGACGTGCTGGAGGAGTTCCGGGCCGTCGCCGCCGGGCTCACCTTCCACGCCCCGCGCATCCCGGTCGTCTCCAACGTCACCGGCACCCTCGCCACCACCGAGGAGCTGACCTCGCCCGACTACTGGGCCCGGCACATCCGCCAGGCCGTCCGCTTCCTGGACGGCGTGCGGTACCTGGAGGAGCAGGGCGTCACCGACTGGCTGGAGCTCGGCCCGGACGGTGTGCTCACCGCCCTCGTCCAGGAGAGCCTGGCCGGCGAGGCCGCCTCGCTCACCCCGGCGCTGCGCCGGGGCCGCCCCGAGGACCGTACGGCCGCCGCGGCCTTCGCCCAGCTCATCGCGCGGGGCGTACGCACCGACTGGCCGGCCGTCTTCCCCGGCGCCCGGCGGGTCGCGCTGCCCACCTATGCCTTCCGCCACCAGCGGTACTGGCTCAACGCCCCGGCCTCGGCCGGCGGCGGCGCGGCCGGGCTGGGCCTGGGCGCGGCGGACCACCCGCTGCTGGGCGCGGCCGTCCAGCTCGCCGAGCGCGACGAGTACGTCTTCACCGGCCGGGTCTCCCGCAGCACCCACCCCTGGCTGGCCGACCACGCCGTCCTGGGTTCGGTGCTGCTGCCCGGCACGGGGCTGCTGGAGCTGGCGCTGCGCGCCGGCGAGCAGGCGGGCTGCGACTCGCTGGAGGAGCTGACCCTGGCCGCGCCGCTGGTGCTGCCCGAGCGCGGCGCCGTCCAGCTCCAGCTGGCCGTCGGCGCGGCCGACGGGCAGGGCGTCCGGACCGTCGAGATCCACTCGCGGCCCGACGACGGCGACACCGACCGGGCGTGGACCCTCCACGCCTCCGGCACCCTCGTCACCGGCCGGGCCGCCCCGGCCGACCTGGTGGTCTGGCCGCCGGCCGGGGCCACCGAGGTGCCGCTGGACGGCGTCTACGACCGGCTCGCCGACCAGGGCTACGGCTACGGCCCGGCCTTCCAGGGCCTGCGCCGCCTCTGGCAGGGCGAGAACGAGTTGTTCGCCGAGGTGGCCCTGGCAGAGGAACTGCGCGCCGACGCCGCCGCGTTCGCCCTCCACCCGGCGCTGCTGGACGCCGCGCTGCACCCGCTGCTGCCCGGCGTGGCCTCGGCGGACGGCCCTTCGTGGCTGCCGTTCTCCTGGTCCGGCGCGTCCGTCCACGCCACGGGCGCCACGGTACTGCGGGTTCGCCTCTCGCTGGAGTCCCCGGAGCCGACGACGCTCCTGGCGTCCCTGACGGTGGCCGACGGCGCGGGCCAGCCGGTGGCGACGGTGGACTCCCTGACCCTGCGTCCGCTGTCGAAGGAGGCCTTGCTGGCCGCCGGGAACGCGGCGAGGGACGGCCTCCTCAAGGTCGCGTGGCAGCCCGTTGTGGGCAATCGTCCCGCAGGGCGGGACGGGTGGGCACAACTCCACGACGGCGCCGCACCGCTCCCGACCGGCACCACGACGTACGCGGACCTCGCCACGCTGCGGGCGGCGCTGGACGAGGGCACGACCGCCCCGGCGGTCGTCCTCGCCCCGGTCGCGGGCGGTGAAGGCGACACCGCCGAGGCGGCCCACACCGTCCTGCGATCCACGCTGGACACCATCCGAGCCTGGCTCGCGGACGACCGCCTCACCGACTCCCGACTCGTCGTCGTCACGAACAACGCCGTCGCCGTCGGCAAGGAGGACGTCACCGACCTCCCCCACGCCGGCCTCTGGGGCCTCCTCCGCTCCGCGCAGACGGAGAACCCGGGCCGGATCACGATCCTCGACGCGGACAACACCGCCACCGAGGAGCAGCTGACGGCCGCCGTCGCCACCACCGAGCCCCAGGTGGCGATCCGAGGGGAAGCCGTCCTCGTACCCCGCCTGGCCCGCGCCGAGCGGACAGAGGAAAACGCCCCCGCATGGGACCGCGGCACCACCCTCGTCACCGGCGCCACCGGCGCCCTCGGCGGCATCCTCGCCCGGCACCTGGTCACCCAGCACGGCGCACGCCACCTGCTGCTGCTCAGCCGGCGCGGCGCCGACGCCCCCGGGGCGGCGGAGCTGCGGGACGAGCTGACCGAGCTGGGCGCCACCGTGACGCTCGCCGCCGTCGACGTCGTCGACCGCCCCGCGCTCGCGAAGGTGATCGCGGACATCCCGGCCGAGCACCCGCTCACGGCCGTCGTCCACACCGCCGGCGTCCTCGACGACGGCGTCATCGCCCAGATGACGCCCGAGCAGCTCACCACCGTCCTGCGCCCCAAGATCGACGCGGCGTGGAACCTCCACGAGCTCACCAAGGACCTGCCGGAGCTCTCCTCCTTCGTCCTCTACTCCTCCGTCGCCGGTCTCCTCGGCACGGCCGGCCAGTCCAACTACGCGGCGGGCAACACCTTCCTGGACGCCCTCGCCGAGCACCGCAGGGCCAACGGGCTGCCGGGCGTGTCCCTCGCGTGGGGCCTGTGGGCGGACACCGGCTCCATCGCCGGGCACCTGGCGGAGGCGGACCTGCGCCGTCTGGCCCGCTCCGGGCTGCTGCCGCTGAACTCCAAGGAGGCCATGGAGCTGTTCGACGCGGCGCCCGCCACCGGCGAGGCCGTCCTGGGCGTCACCCGGCTGGACACGGCCGCGCTGCGGCGCGGCGAGCCGCCGGTCCTGCTGCGCGGCATGGTGCGGACGCCCGCCAAGCGCGCGGCGGCCGCCGCGGGCGGCGGCGCGGACGCCGGGCCGTCGCTCACCGAGCGGCTGGCGGCCCTGTCCCCGCTGGAGCGGGGCCGGGCCCTGACCGACCTCGTCCGGGCGCAGGTGGCCCAGGTGCTGGGCCACTCCGACGCGGGCGGCGTCACCGCCGACCGGGCCTTCTCGGACCTGGGCTTCGACTCGCTGACCGCCGTGGAGCTGCGCAACCTCCTCAACAAGGCCACCGGTCTGCGGCTGCCGACGACGCTGGTCTTCGACCACCCGAGCCCGGCCGCGCTCGCCGCCCACCTCCAGGACCAGCTGGTCATCGAGGAGGTCTCGCCGGCCGAGCCCGTACTGGCGGGGCTGGACGGCCTGCGGGCGGCGATCGAGTCGGCGGCGGCCACGGGCGAGGACGACCGCGCCCGGATCACCGCCCGGCTGCGGGAGCTGCTGGAGGCCGCGGAAGCGGCCGGCGACGCACCCGCCGAGGCGGAGGACGCCGGTGCCGGCTCCGATCTGGAAAACAAGGACCTCGACGCGGCCAGCGACGAGGAGCTCTTCGCACTCTTCGACGGTCTCGAATGACCGGCCCGCACACCGCCCGGACCTCACCCGTACTTGCCGAACGCACTCACCAGGAGCTGAACACACGTGGCTGACGAGGTAAAACTCCGCGAATACCTCAAGCGGGCCATCGCCGACGCCCGGGACGCCCGCAAGCGCCTGCGCGAAGTGGAGGGCAAGGACCAGGAGCCCATCGCCATCGTGGGCATGGCCTGCCGCTACCCGGGCGGGGTGACCTCGCCCGAGGACCTGTGGAAGCTGGTCGAGGACGGCGTCGACGCCGTCTCCGAGTTCCCCGCCAACCGCGGCTGGGACGTGGACGGCCTCTACGACCCGGACCCGGAGCAGGTCGGCAAGTCGTACTCCCGTGAGGGCGGCTTCCTCCACGACGCCGACCTCTTCGACCCGGCGTTCTTCGGGATGTCGCCGCGCGAGGCCCTCGCCGCCGACCCGCAGCAGCGGCTGCTGCTGGAGACCGCGTGGGAGTCCTTCGAGCGGGCCGGCATCGACCCGGCAACTCTCAAGGGCAGCCGCACCGGTGTCTTCACCGGCGTGATGTACAACGACTACGGCTCCCGGCCGAACCTGCCCCCGGAGGGCTTCGAGGGCTATCTGTTCAGCGGCAGCGCGGGCTCCATCGCCTCCGGGCGGCTCGCCTACAGCTACGGGCTGGAAGGCCCGGCCGTGACCGTGGACACCGCCTGCTCGTCCTCGCTGGTCACCCTGCACCTGGCGGCGAACGCGCTGCGGCGCGGCGAGTGCGACCTGGCGCTCGCCGGCGGCGCGACCGTGATGTCCACGCCGGTGGCGTTCATCGAGTTCTCCCGGCTGCGCGGCCTGGCCGCCGACGGCCGCTGCAAGTCCTTCGCGGCGTCAGCCGACGGCACCGGCTGGGCCGAGGGCGTGGGCCTCCTCCTCGTCGAGCGGCTCTCCGACGCCCGGAAGAACGGCCACCACGTGCTGGCCGTGCTGCGCGGCTCGGCCGTCAACCAGGACGGCGCGTCCAACGGCCTGACCGCCCCCAACGGCCCGGCCCAGGAGCGCGTCATCCGCCAGGCCCTGGCCAGCGCGGGCCTGAAGCCGTCGGATGTCGACGCCGTCGAGGCGCACGGCACCGGTACGACGCTGGGCGACCCGATCGAGGCGCAGGCGCTGCTGGCCACCTACGGCCAGGACCGCCCCGAGGACCGTCCGCTCTACCTGGGTTCGCTGAAGTCCAACATCGGCCACGCGCAGGCGGCGGCCGGTGTGGGCGGTGTCATCAAGATGGTCCAGGCCATCGATCACGGGGTGCTGCCCCGCACCCTCCACCTCGGCGAGCGGTCCTCGCACGTCGACTGGGAGGCGGGCGCGATCGAGCTCCTCACCGAGGAGCGCAAGTGGCCGGAGACGGACCGGCCGCGCCGTGCCGCCGTCTCCTCGTTCGGCTTCGGCGGCACCAACGCGCACGTCATCATCGAGCAGGCGTCTCCCGAACCGCCCGCCGAGGACGGCGAGCAGGGCGAGGACACGGCCCCGGTCGCCGCGGCTCCCGAGGCGCCCGTGGTGACGACCGAGCTGCCCGCCGTGCCCTGGCCGGTGTCCGGTCACACGGCCGACGCGCTGCGCGCGCAGGCCCGCCGGCTCCTGGACCGCGTCGAGGCGAACCCCGACGCGTCCGCCACGGACATCGGCTTCTCGCTGGCCACGGGCCGTTCGGCGCTGGAGCACCGCGCGGTGGTCACAGGCACCGGCCGCGCGGAGCTCGTCGCGGGCCTGCGTTCCCTGGCCGAGGGCGAGCCCGGCGCGGGCGTCGTCTCCGATGTGCGCGGCGGCGGCCGTACGGGTTTCCTCTTCACCGGCCAGGGCGCCCAGCGCGCCGGCATGGGCCAGGAGCTGTACGCGGCGTTCCCGGTCTTCGCCGAGGCCTTCGACGCGGTGGCCGCCGAGCTGGACCCGCTGCTGGGGCGTCCGGTCCGTGAGGTGATCGCCTCCGGTGCCGGTCTGGACGACACCGGCTGGACCCAGCCCGCGCTGTTCGCCGTCGAGGTCGCCCTCCACCGCCTCGTCGAGTCCTGGGGCGTACGGCCCGACTTCCTCGCCGGGCACTCCATCGGCGAGCTGACGGCCGCCCACGTGGCCGGCGTCCTGTCGCTGGCGGACGCGGCGAAGCTCGTCGCGGCGCGGGCGAAGCTGATGCAGGCACTGCCCGGCGGCGGCGCGATGATCGCCGTGCAGGCCGCCGAGGACGAGGTGCTGCCGCTGCTGACGGGCCTGGAGGACCGGCTCGCGATCGCGGCGGTCAACGGCCCGGACGCCGTGGTGGTCTCCGGCGACGCGGACGCGGCCGAGGCGGTCGCGGCGCGGCTGAAGGAGCAGGGCCGCAAGACCAAGCGGCTCACCGTCAGCCACGCCTTCCACTCCCCGCACATGGACGGGATGCTGGAGGAGTTCCGGGCGGTCGCGGCGGGCCTGACCTACCGCGCGCCGGAGATCCTCGTCGTCTCCACCCTCACCGGGCAGATCGCCACCGGCGACGACCTGCGCACCCCGGACTACTGGGTGCGGCAGGTGCGCGGCGCCGTCCGGTTCGTGGACGCCGTCCGCGTGCTGGAGGCCGAGGGCGTCACCACGCTGCTGGAGCTGGGCCCCGACCCGGTGCTGACGGCCATGGCCGCCACCGCCCTCACGGACGCCGTCGCCGCCGTGCCCGCGCTGCGCGCCGGCCGCCCGGAGGCGGTCACCGCGCTGGCCGCGCTCGGCCGGCTCCACGCCCGGGGCACGGCCGTGAACTGGGCCGGCGTGTTCGCCGGCACCGGCGCGCACCGGGTGGACCTGCCCACGTACGCCTTCCAGCACCAGCGCTACTGGCTGGAGCAGTTGCGGACCGCCACCGACCCGTTCGGCGTGGCCGCGGGCACCGACGGCAAGCAGCACCCGGTGCTCGGCTCACCGATCACCGTGGCCGGTGCCAACCAGCTGCTGTTCGCCAGCCGTCTGTCGCTGAAGACCCACCCCTGGCTCGCCGACCACGTCGTGCTCGGCTCGCCGGTGCTGCCGGCCTCCGCGCTCGTCGAACTGGCCGTCCACGCCGGTGACATGATCGGCTACCCGGTCATCGACGAGCTCAACCTCATGGTGCCGCTGGTGCTGCCCGAGGACGGCACCCTCCAGCTCCAGGTGCGCGCGGGCACCCACGACGACTCCGAGCGCCGCTGCCTGTGCCTGTACTCACGGCCGGACTCCTCCGACGGGCCCTGGACCATGCACGTCGAGGGCTACTACCTGCCGGAGACCGCCGAGCCCGCCGCTCGCCCGGAGGGCGAGGGCAAGACCATCGAGTTCCAGCTCCCGGAGGAGCTCCACGAGGAGGCGGGCCGCTACGGTCTCCACCCCGTGCTGCTGAACGCGGCCGTCCCCGTCCGCCCCGCCGACCCGGCCAACGGCACCATCCCGGTGCCCGCCGACTGGTACGGCGTCCGGCTGCACGCCACGGGCGCCACGGCCGTCAAGGCGAAGGTGACCGAGCTCGACGCGAACAGCGTCGCGATGGAGCTGACCGACACGGCGGGCGAGCTGGTCGCCACCGTCGAGTCGATCGTCTTCCGCGACGTGCCCAACGGCCAGTTCACCCCGCACGTCGACAGCACCGGCCGCGACTCCCTGCTGCGCGTCGACTGGGTCCCCGCCCAGCTCGCCCCGGCGGACGAGACCCCCCTGTGGGGCGCGCTCGGCGACACGACGGAGGACCTGGACGCCCAGCGCTTCCTGGACCCGGCCCAGGTGGCCACGGCGGTGCAGTCGGGCACCCCGGTGGACGCGGTCCTGGCGCCGGTCACGACGGCGCAGCCCGGCGGTGCCGAACTGCCCGCAACCGTCCACACCGAGACGGCCCGCACCCTCGAAATCCTCCAGCGCTGGCTGGCCGAGGACCGCCTCGCGGCGACCCCCCTGGTCGTCCTGACCAAGGGCGCCATGGCCGTCGCCAACGGCGACGACGTCACCGACCTCACCGCGGCGGCCCTGTGGGGCCTCATCCGCACCGCCCAGTCCGAGGCCCCCGACCGCCTCGTGGTCGTCGACACCGACGGCAGCCACACCCCCGAGCTGCTGGCGGCGCTCGTCGCCTCCGGCGAGCCGCAGGCCGCCGTGCGCGGCGGCAAGGCGCTCCTGCCCAGGCTCCAGCGCCTCCTCGCGCCGGAGTACAAGCCGAAGCGCCCGGAGTGGAAGGCCGACGGCACCGTGCTGATCACCGGCACCGGCGCCCTGGGCGCGGTGTTCGCCCGCCACCTGGTGGCCGAGCACGGCATCTCGCGGGTGCTGCTCGCGAGCCGGGGCGGGGCGGCGGCCGAGGGGCTGACCGAGGTCGTCACCGACCTCCAGTCGCTGGGCGCCGAGGTCACCGTCGCCGCCTGCGACGTCGCCGACCGAGAGGCCCTCGCGAAGCTCCTGGCGGCCATCCCGGCCGAGCACCCGCTGACCGGTGTCGTGCACACCGCCGGCGTCCTCGACAACGGCCTGCTGCCCACCCTCACTCCCGAGCGGCTCTCGGCCGTCCTCCGCCCCAAGGTGGACGCGGCCTGGCACCTCCACGAGCTGACGAAGGAGCTGGACCTCGCCGCGTTCGTGCTGTTCTCCTCGGCCGTCGGCGTCCTCGGCGGCCCCGGCCAGGCCAACTACGCCTCCGCCAACGCCTTCCTCGACGCGCTCGCCGAGCACCGCCGGGCGGGCGGCCTGCCCGGCACCTCGCTCGCCTGGGGCCTGTGGTCGGTGCCCGGCGGCATCAACAAAGACCTGGACGAGGCCGACCTCAACCGGTTCGCCCGCGACGGCTTCCGGCCCATCGCCCGCCCCGAGGGCCACTCGCTGTTCGACCGGGCCCTCGCCCACGACAGCGCGGCCCTGGTCGGCACCCCCGTCGGCGCGGCGGCCGTACGCGCCCAGGAGCGCATCCCCGCGCTGCTGCGCGCCCTGGTGAGCCCCGCGACGCCCCGGCGCACCGCGCAGTCGCAGTCCGAGCAGACCGAGTCACTGGCCGACCGGCTGGTGGAGCTCGCCGCCCCGGAGCGGGAGGCGGTCGTGCTG
Source organism: Streptomyces sp. NPDC037389 (assembly GCF_040636475.1). Lineage (NCBI taxonomy): Bacteria > Bacillati > Actinomycetota > Actinomycetes > Kitasatosporales > Streptomycetaceae > Streptomyces > Streptomyces sp. NPDC037389. The sequence goes on along the minus strand of NZ_JBEZUS010000004.1, from coordinate 565,168 downwards.
GACCTGGTACGCACCGCCGTCGCGGCCGTGCTGGGCCACGCGGACCCGGCGGGCATCGAGCCCGAACGGGCCTTCTCGGACCTGGGCTTCGACTCGCTGACGGCCGTGGAGCTGCGCAACCGGCTCACCGTGGCCGCCGGCACCCGGCTGCCCGCGACGCTGGTCTTCGACCACCCCACCTCCGCCGCGCTCACCGCGTTCCTCCTCCGGCAGCTGGTGCCGGACGGCGCCGAGGCGCCGCATCCGGTGCTGACGGGGCTGGACAAGCTGGAGGCGCTGCTGCCCGGCATGGCCGCGGACGACCCGGCCCGCGCCTCCGTCTCCGTACGCCTCCAGACGCTGCTCGCCAAGCTCAACGAGTCCACGGCGGCGGTCGCGGAGGAGGACGTCACCGACCAGCTGGAGTCGGCCTCGGCCGAGGACATCTTCAGCTTCATCGACAACGAGCTCGGCCGCTCCTCCGGCTGAGGGCACTCACCGACTTCCGTATCTCCAGGAGAGATTCAGCATGACCAATCAACCCTCCAACGAAGAGAAGCTGGTCGAGTACCTCAAATGGGTGACGGCCGATCTGAAGAAGGCGCGGGCGCGCCTGGCCGAGCTGGAGGCGGGCACCCAGGAGCCCGTCGCCATCGTCGGCATGGCCTGCCGGTTCCCCGGCGGGGTGCGTTCGCCGGAAGACCTGTGGCGGATGGTCGAGGGCGGCGTGGACGGCATCTCGCCGTTCCCCGCCGACCGCGGCTGGGACCTGGAGCGGCTCTACGACCCGGACCCGGCCACCCCCGGCACCTCCTACACCCGTGAGGGCGGTTTCCTCGACGACGCCGCCCAGTTCGACGCGGGCTTCTTCGGGATCTCCCCGCGCGAGGCGCAGGCGATGGATCCCCAGCAGCGGGTGCTGCTGGAGACCGCGTGGGAGACCTTCGAGCAGGCCGGCATCGACCCGGCCGGGCTGCGCGGCAGCCAGGTCGGCGTCTTCGCGGGCGTCATCGAGCAGAGCTACCTCGGGCTCGACGGGCCCGAGGAGTTCGAGGGCTACCTGCTGACCAGCAAGCTCAACTCCGTGGCCTCCGGCCGGATCGCCTACAGCTTCGGCTTCGAGGGCCCGGCCCTGTCCGTGGACACGGCCTGCTCGTCCTCGCTGGTCGCCCTCCACCTGGCCGTTCAGTCGGTGCGGCAGGGCGAGTCGACGCTGGCGCTGGCCGGCGGGTCGACGATCACGGCGACCCCGGGCGGTTTCGTCGACTTCTCCCGGCAGAGCGGCCTCGCCCCCGACGGCCGCATCAAGTCCTTCGCGGCGGCCGCCGACGGCACGTCCTGGTCCGAGGGCGTCGGCCTCGTCCTCGTCGAGAAGCTGTCGGACGCGCGGAAGAACGGCCACAAGGTCCTCGCGGTGATCCGCGGTTCCGCCGTCAACCAGGACGGCGCGTCCAACGGCCTGACCGCGCCCAACGGCCCCTCCCAGGAGCGGGTGATCCGGCAGGCGCTCGCCAACGCCCGGCTGTCCACGGCCGACGTCGACGTCGTCGAGGCGCACGGCACCGGCACCCGTCTCGGCGACCCCATCGAGGCGCAGGCCCTGCTCGCCACCTACGGCCAGGACCGCCCCGAGGACCGCCCGCTCTACCTGGGCTCCCTGAAGTCCAACATCGGCCACACCGTGGCCGCGGCGGGCGTCGGCGGCGTCATCAAGATGATCCAGGCGATGGAGCACGGGCTGCTGCCCCGGACGCTCCACGTCGACGAGCCCACTCCCATGGTCGACTGGGAGTCCGGGGCCGTCGAGCTCCTCACCGAGGCGCGGCCGTGGCCCGAGGCCGACCGGCCGCGCCGGGCCGCCGTCTCCGCCTTCGGCGTCAGCGGCACCAACGCCCACCTGATCCTGGAGCAGGCTCCCGCCGAGGAGCCCGTCGCGCCGGCCGCCGAGCCGGCCGTCCGGCCCGTCCTGCCGTGGCTGCTGTCCGCGAAGAGCGCCGAGGCGCTGCGCGAGCAGGCCCGCCGGCTGCTGGACGCCGCCTCGTCGAAGTCACCTCTGGACATGGCGTATTCGCTGGCCACGACCCGTTCCGCCCTGGAGCAGCGGGCCGTCGTCACCGGCGCCGACGCGGACGAGCTCCGGGCGGGCCTCACCGCTCTGGCCGAGGGCGGGCAGAGCCCGTACGTCGTCCAGGGCGCGCGCGGCAAGGGCAGGACCGGTGTCCTTTTCACCGGCCAGGGCGCCCAGCACCCCGGCATGGGCCAGGAGCTGTACGCGGCGTACCCCGTCTTCGCCGAGGCCTTCGACGCGGTGGCCGCCGTCCTGGACCCGCTGCTGGAACGGCCGATCCGCGAGGTGATCGCCTCCGGTGCCGGCCTGGACGACACCGGTTACACCCAGCCCGCGCTGTTCGCCGTCGAGGTCGCCCTCTACCGCCTCGTCGAGTCCTGGGGCCTGCGCCCCGACTACCTGGCGGGCCACTCCATCGGTGAGATCGCCGCCGCCCACGTGGCCGGGGTGCTCTCCCTGGAGGACGCCACCAAGCTGGTCGCGGCGCGCGGCCGGCTGATGCAGGAACTGCCCTCGGGCGGCGCGATGATCGCCGTCCAGGCCACCGAGGACGAGGTCCTGCCGCTGCTGGCGGGCCGCGAGGACGAGGTGACCGTCGCCGCCGTCAACGGCCCCTCCGCCGTCGTCATCGCCGGTGACGAGGGCGCGGCCGAGGAGATCGCGGCACGGCTGAAGGAGCAGGGCCGCAAGACCAAGCGGCTCACCGTCAGCCACGCCTTCCACTCCCCGCACATGCAGCCCATGCTGCCGCTCTTCCGCAAGGTCGCCGAGAGCCTCACCTACCACCCGCCCACGATCCCGGTCGTCTCCGGCCTCACGGGCACCCTCGCCACCGCCGAGGAACTGACCTCGCCCGACTACTGGGTGCGCCACGTCCGCGAGGCCGTGCGGTTCGCGGACGCCGTCCGCGCCCTCGCCGCGCACGGTGTGACCACGTTCGTCGAGGCCGGCCCCGGCGGCGTGCTGACCGCGCTCGTCCAGGACACGGTCGAGCCCGGCGCGGCGGTGGCGCTGCTGCGCCGCGGCCGCCCCGAGCCCGCCGCCCTCGTCGAGGGCCTCGGCCGGCTGCACAACCACGGGACGACCCTGGACTGGCGGGCGTTCTTCGAGGGCACCGGCGCGCGCCGGGTGGACCTGCCCACGTACGCCTTCCAGCACCAGCGCTTCTGGGTGGAGTCGGCGGCACGGGCCGCCGACGCCGCCGGGCTCGGCCTGGCCGTCGCCGGGCACCCGCTGCTGGGCGCGGCACTGCCCGTCGCGGGCGCCGACGAGGCCCTGTTCGCCGGCCGGATCTCGCTGCGCACCCACTGCTGGCTCGGCGAGCACCGCGTGCTGGGCACGGCCGTGATGCCGCCCGCCGCCCTGGCCGAACTGGCGATCCGCGCCGGTGACGAACTGGGCGCGAGCGTCCTGGCGGACCTCGCGCTGGACGCCCCGCTGGCCGTGCCCGACAAGGGCGACGTCCAGCTCCAGGCCCACGTCGGCGCCGCCGACGCCGAGGGCCGCCGGACGGTCACCGTCCACGCCCGGCCCGACGGCCTGGACGTGCCGTGGACCCGCCACGCCCACGGCACGCTGACCGCCACCGGCCCCGGCTCCGGCTTCGCGGGCGAACCCTTCGAGCTGGTCTCCTGGCCGCCCCAGGGCGCGGAGGAACTCGCCCCCGAGGAGGCGTACGAGCGGCTGGCCGCCGCCGGGCTGACGTACGGCCCGGCGTTCCGGGGCCTGACCGCCGCCTGGCGCCACGGCGAGGAGACCTTCGCCGAGGTCCGGCTGCCCGAGGGCACCGGCCTCGACGGCTTCGCCCTCCACCCGGCCCTCCTGGACGCGGCCCTCCACGCGGCCGCCCCCGCCGGCGCCCTCGTGGACCGCTGGCAGGGCGTACGGCTCCACGCGACGGGCGCCACCGCCCTACGGGTGCGGGTCACACCGACCGCCGACGGCGCGCTGTCGCTCCGGCTGGCGGACCTGTCCGGCCGGCCCGTCGCCTCCGTCGAGGCGCTGCGCACCCGCCCGGTCACGGCCGCCGCCATCACCGGCGCCCTGGCCCGCCCGCACGACGCGCTGTTCCGCATGGACTGGACGCCGGTCGCGCTCCCCGCGCGGGACGCCGCCCCTTCGTACGCGGTCCTGGACCCCGACGGATTCGCCGACGTGGCCGCCGTCGCGACGGCGGTGGCGGCGGGCGCGCGCTACGACACCGTGCTGCTGCCCCTGACCGCCGAGCCCACGGACGACGTCCCGGCGAGCGTCCACGCCACGGCGCTGCGCGCGCTGGGCCTGGTCCAGGAGTGGCTGGCCGAGGAGCGCCTGGCGGACATCCCGTTGACGGTCGTCACGTCGGGCGCGATGGCGACGACCGCCGGCGAGGACGTCACCGACCTGGCGGCCCCGACCGTCTGGGGCCTCCTGCGCTCGGCCCAGTCGGAGCACGCGGGCCGCTTCGTCCTGGTCGACGCGGACACCTCGGACCACGCCCTGCTGGCATCGGCCGCGCTCTCGGGCGAACCTCAGCTGGCGCTGCGGGGCGGCGAACTGCGAGTGCCGCGCCTGGCACGAGCGGAGGAAGCCCCGGTCCCGCCCCTTCCTGCTTCCCGGGGCTCCGGCCCGGACCCCGACGGCACCGTCCTGGTCACCGGCGGCACCGGCTCCCTGGGTGCCCTCTTCGCCCGCCACCTGGTGGTGAACCACGGCGTCCGCCACCTGCTCCTCACCAGCCGCCGCGGCCCCGCCGCCCCCGGCGTCGAGGAGCTCACCGCCGAGCTGAAGGCACTCGGCGCCGACGCCGTGACCGTCGCCGCCTGCGACGTCACCGACCGCACGGCGGTGGCCGAGCTGCTGGCCGGCGTCCCGGCCAAGCACCCCCTCACGGCCGTGATCCACACGGCGGGCGTGCTGGACGACGGCCTGATCACCTCCCTCACCCCCGAGCGCCTCGCCGCCGTCCTCCGCCCCAAGGTCGACGCGGCCTGGCACCTCCACGAGCTGACGAAGGGCCTCCCGGGCGACGGCCTCGCCGCCTTCGTCCTCTTCTCCTCCATCGCGGGCATCGTCGGCGGCCCCGGCCAGTCCAACTACGCCGCGGCCAACGTCTTCCTGGACGCCCTCGCCGAGCACCGCAGGGCCAACGGCCTGGCCGCCACCTCCCTGGCCTGGGGCCTGTGGGAGCAGGAGGCCGGCATGAGCGGCCACCTGGACGACACCGACCTCAAGCGGATCGCCCGCAGCGGCTTCCGCCCGGTCACCGCCGTCCAGGGCACCGCGCTGCTGGACCTGGCCCTGGAGCTCGGGGACGCGGCCCTGGTCGCCACCCCGCTCGACCTCACCCCGCTGCGGGCCCAGCCGGCCCAGGCGCCCACCGTGCTCGGCGCCCTGGTGCGCACCCCGGCGCGGCGCGCCGCCCGCAACTCCGACGTGGTGGACGGCTCGCTGGCCGAGCGGCTCGCCGGGCTGGACGTGGACGGTCAGCGGCAGGCCGTGCTGGAGCTGGTCACCGCCGAGATCGCCGGGGTGCTCGGGCACTCCGGGGGCACCGGCATCGACATCTCGCAGCCCTTCCCCTCCCTCGGCTTCGACTCGCTCACCTCGGTCGAGCTGCGCAACCGGCTGGGCGCCGCCACCGGCGTCAAGCTGCCGGCGACGGTGGTCTTCGACCACCCCACGCCGGAGGGCCTGGCCGCGTTCCTGCTGACCGAAGCACTGGCCGCGGGCGACACCACGGCCGCCGGGAGCGTGGACTTCGCCGCCGAGATCGTCCTCGCCGAGGACATCCGCCCGGCGGACGAGGTCGTACGCGCCGTGGCCGACCCGAAGGAGATCCTGCTCACCGGCGCCACCGGCTTCCTCGGCGCGTTCCTGCTCCGCGATCTGATGCGGACCACCACGGGCCGGATCCACTGCCTGGTGCGCGGCACGGACGAGGCCGCCGCCCTGGAGCGGCTGCGGGCCAACATGGAGTACTACCGGGTCTGGGACGAGGTCGACCCCGCGCGGCTGGCGATCGTCCTCGGCGACCTCTCCGAGCCGGGCCTGGGCCTCGCCCCGGAGGACTTCGACGCCCTCGCCCGCGAGGTCGACGTGGTCTACCACAACGGCGCCCGCGTCCACTGGCTCCACCCGTACACCTCGCTCAAGGCGTCCAACGTCCTGGGCACGGAGGAGGTCCTGCGGCTGGCCGCCCGGCACCGCACGGTGCCCGTCCACTACGTCTCGACCGTCGGCGTCTTCGACGGCGTGCGCGAGGAGGGCGTCCCGCTGAAGGTCACCGACCCGACCGGCCCCGCCGAGGCGCTGCCGAGCGGCTACCTCCAGAGCAAGTGGGTGGCGGAGCAGCTCATCGGCGTGGCCCGCGACCGCGGTCTGCCGGTCTCGGTCTACCGCGTCGACGTGATCTCCGGCGACCAGGAGAACGGCGCCTGCCAGACGGCGGACTTCGTCTGGCTCAGCCTCAAGGGCCTGCTCCAGGCCGGTTCGGTGCCCACGACCAGCGGCGGCCGCTTCCACCTGCTGCCGGTGGACTATGTGAGCGCCGCGATCGTGGGCATCTCCCGGCAGGAGAAGAGCGCCGGCGGCACGTTCCACCTCTTCAACCAGAGCTCGCTCTCCCTGGGCACCTGCGTCGCCTACCTGCGCGACCTGGGCTACCCGCTGGGCGAGCGCGGCTGGGACGAGTGGAGCGAGTCCGTCCGTACGGACCGGGACAACGCCCTGTACCCGCTGCTCCACGCCTTCGAGATGATGACGTCGGACACCGACGCCTTCTACCCGCCGATCGGCGTGGAGGAGACGGAAGCCGCGCTGGAGGGCAGCGGCATCAGCTGCCCCGAGCTGACGCGCGAGCTCTTCGAGAAGTACGTCGGCTTCTTCGTGGAGGAGGGCCACTTCCCGCCGGTTCCGGTGGGCTAGTCCGCTCGGGCGCCGGAGGGGCTGAGTGTTCAGCCCCTCCGGCGTTCGCGAAAGCGGGGTCCCGGCGGCTCCGCCCCAGGACTTCGGGAAGGAACCCAAGGGCTGGCAAACTCCCCACCATGACCAGCCAGAACTCACTCCTCCCCCACAAGGTGACCCTCGTCACCGGCGCCAGCAGCGGCATCGGCGCCGCCGCCGCCCGCGTCTTCGCCCGCGAGGGCGCCCGCGTCGTCCTCGCGGCCCGCCGTGAGGACCGCCTCGCCGCCCTCGCCGCCGAGCTCCGCGAGCAGGGCGCCGAGGCCTCGTACGTCGTCACCGACGTCACCCGCCCCGACGACGCCCGGCGCGCGGTCGAGTTCGCGGTGGAGCGGTACGGCCGCCTGGACGCCGCCTTCAACAACGCCGGCATCGGCGGCGACCGCACCCCGATGCATCTGATGGGCGACGACGTCTACGACACGATCATGGACGTCAACGTCCGCGGCGTCTGGAACTGCCTGCGTCATGAGATATCCGCCATGCTGGCGACCGGCGACGGCGGCGCGATCGTCAACAACAGCAGCGTCGCGGGGCTCGTCGCCATCCCGGCCGCCGCACCCTACATCGCCGCCAAGCACGCGGTCGTCGGGCTGACGCGGGCCGCGGCCGACGAGTACGCGAAGCAGGGCATCCGGGTCAACGCCCTCGCCCCGGGCACCACGCGCAGCGAGATCACGGCCGACTGGTTCGACCGCAACCCGGGCCTGGAGGAGGCGGTGAACGGCATGACCCCGCAGGGCCGCACCGCGGCCCCGGAGGAGATCGCCGAGGCGGCCGCCTGGCTGCTCAGCGACCGCTCGCCGTTCCTCACCGGCGTGGTGATGCCGGTGGACGGCGGCTTCGTCAACCAGTGACGGAGCCGGCTCCGTGCCTCAGCCCTATCCGGAAGGCGACCTCGCCCTCCTGCACCCCGGTGACCTCGACGCCCTCCGCGACGGACGCCGTCTCCAGAGGCGCCGTCTCCAGAAAGCAGGGCGCGTCGAACTCTACGTACCGGCTGTAGGCCATCGTCACATCGACCGTGCCCGCCGGGAGGTCCCCGGCCGAGGCCGCCGTCCGGGCGGCCCGGGCCGCCTGGCACGCGGCGGTGAAGAGGCCCAGCCCGGGCACGTGGTCGACGGGGTGGTCGAACATCTCCTTGTTGTCCGGGTCATTGCGCAGCAGCCAGCGGTCCGGGGCATCGGTGGCGGCCAGGACCACCTCGCCGGCCCCGGAACGCCCGACGGCCGAGGGGGCCACCGGCGCGGGTATCTCCCAGTCGCCCCAGCGCGGCGAGAGGTGGGCGCCGCGCAGCCGGCGGTAGACGCCCGGGGAAATCCAGGTGGCGAGCGACCGGGCACTGATGATGGTCCGCGCACCGGCTCGGACCGTGAAATCCATGGCTTCGCAACCATGGCCCCGGGCATCGCGGCCATTCTCGGGTGAGCACCGCAGATCGACGCTGAGAAGGAGTGGATCATTTCCTTCCGGTCGTGCCGTCGGCGCAATGCTGAAGTCCAGGTTCCGCAAGAGCGACTGATGGTCGAGCGGAACACCGAACTCGGCGTGCGAAATAGCCAGTCCGCACTGCCGGAGGGTATGCGCGGCAAGTTCCGGATCGGGCCGGTCGCCGGACGCCGAGGCGGGCCACTCCACCGTGAGCGTGAATTCCGCCGGGCCCCGGCGCACCCAGTCCACCACGAGGACGGAGGCCTCGTCGTGGAGGTGGACCAGTTCCTTGGCGATTCTCTTGCGGTCAGGCAGGACGACCGGTCCGGCGGCAGGTTCGCCGCGCGGTTCCACGGCCTGTTCGGCGGGAGACCGGGGGGACGGTACGGTTGCCGCCTCCGAAGCCCCGGCCGATTTCGGAATTCCGGGCTCCAGCGTGCAGGATTGCTGCACCGTTACGGACATGATCCCCCCTGGGTCGCCGATGCGTGGGATTGAGCCTGGGCGGGCACTCGCCGCCGAGGATACCTACCCATTGGTACAAATCAACCTTGGGGTAGCCGAACAGAAGGAGGGGGTTTCCGTGGCACAGCAGGAGCGCGCGAAGCGGACCCGTCAAGTGATTCTGGAAGCCGCCGGAATCGTCTTCGACGAGTGCGGCTATGAAGCGGCCACCATTTCCCAGATCCTGGCCCGGGCCGAGGTGACCAGGGGCGCCCTCTACTTCCATTTCAGCTCCAAGGAAGACCTGGCGCGCGGCGTCCTGGACTCGGCGGTGACCACGGAAGGCGTGATGCCGCAGCAGTTCAAGCTCCAGGAGCTGGCCGACACCTCCCTGCTGCTCGCCCACCGCATGCCCAGGGAGCCCCTGCTGCGGGCCGCCCTGCGGCTGTCGGTCGACCAGCGGGCGCGGAAGCTGTTCGGCACCAAGCGGCCGGACTGGATCACGGTCGGCGCCGATCTGCTGGCCGACGCCAAGGCCCGGGGCGAGCTGCTGGCCCACGTCGACCCGTACGAGACCTCGCGCTTCCTCGTCGGCGCCTGGACGGGCGTCCAGCTGATCGCCGAGGAGGTCCCCCACCAGCGGGGCGACGCCTTGGTGCACGAGATCTCCCTGATGTATCAGATGCTGCTGCCGAACATCGCCGTTCCGGCCGTTCTGGCGCGGCTCGACGTCGCGCCGGACCGCCCGTTGCGGCTGTTCGAGGCGGTCCGCCCCGACGAGGGCGGCGAAGGCGACACGGCCGGGGCCTGAGCCCGGCGGCCGACGGACGGGGCCCACCGGCTCGCCAGGGGGGCGGGCCCAACGGACCCTGACCATTGGCCAAACCTTCACCCGGTGAAACCGTTCGTATGGTTTATTTACAGTAGTCAGCCCGAGGAGTGACAAGTCCCGGGCTGGGGGGATATCCGCCTGCTCGTACCAGGCCCGTTACGCATAACCAACACGCACAGCGGATCAACATGCTTCGGAGGTCGGCCGTCCGGCCATCGCAGTGGGGGGAATGATGGGAACGGACTCGAGCCGTCCAGTCCTGGGCGACCGGGCGCCGGAACAGGTGCTGGCGGAGCTGCGCACCACGCTCTTCGCGTCGCTCCAGCGGAGCGACCAGCGCCTCCGGGCCGAACAGTACGTACGCGGCCTGCTGGCCGCCGAGGGGCGCAAGACGCTGCGGAACATCGCGGCGCAGATCGGCGGGGCCACCGCCCGGCAGAGCGTCCACCACTTCATCAGCGACTCGTCCTGGGAGTGGCGGCCGGTGCGCCAGGCCCTGGCGCGCCACACCGAGCGGCTCCTGGAGCCACAGGCCTGGGTCGTACGCCCCACGGTGATCCCCAAGGCGGGGGTGCACTCGGTGGGGGTCGAGCCGCGCTTCCTGCCCGACCTGGGCCAGACGGTCAACAGCCAGCAGGCGTACGGGGCCTGGATGGTCTCCGGCACGCACGCCGTGCCCGTCGACTGGCGGCTGCTGCTGACCGAGAGCTGGCTGGCCGACGCCGAGCGGCGCCGGGGCGCCGGAATCCCCGCCACCGTGCGCACCGCCACCCCAGAGGACTGCGTCAGCCAACTGGCGCCCCGGGCCGGCGGCGAGTCGCCGGGACGGGTGCCCGTCGTGGTGAACGTCGACGGGCTGGACGCCGCCGAGTGCGCCCGCCGGCTGGAGTCGCTGGGCGCCCCGCTGCTGATGCGCGTCGACGCGGCCACCCGGCTGCGGGCCGACGGCTCCGCCCTCCAGGGCTACAGCGAGCGGACGACGACCGCGGGGCAGCTGCTGGAGGCCGTGAAGCGGCTGCGCCGCCCGACCGAGTGGACCCTCACGCGCGACGACCGCCGCGACACCGTGGCCACCACCGTTCCCGTGCTGCTCCCCCGCCCCCGGCGCGACCGCGCCGGGCTCCCGGACGGCACCCCCTGGCGGCCCATGCGGCTGATCGGCGAATGGGCCGGCGGCGAGCGCCGGCAGGCCCGGCTGTGGCTCACCGACGCGACCGAGCTGCCGATCGGGGCGTTATTGAGGCTGACCCGGCTGACCGCCGTCGCCGACCGCGACGCCCGGCGCATCGCCGACCAGGTGGGCATGCGGGACTTCGTGGGCCGCTCGTTCCAGGGCTGGCACCGGCATGTGACGCTCGCGTCGGCCGCCCATCTCGCCGTGGTCATGGCAGGCACCGAGGCCTTCCCGGCCACGCGCGCGACGGAGGCCGCGCCGGAGGTCACGGACGGCCCCGGGGCCGCCGCGCCAACGAAGGGCGGCGTGGCCTCCCGGGGCCCGTCCGACTCGGCCGGCACGGCCGCCTGACCGAACGGTCTCCCGAGCGGGGGGGCAGCCCCGGCGAGGGGGACAGCCACAGCGAGAAGCCGCCCCGGCAAGGCGCCGCCACGGCGAGCCGTCAGGCGAGCGACGCCCCCGCCGGGATCAGCTCGTGGAAGCCGCGCTGGTAGTAGACGAGCGGCTCGCCGTCGCCCTGGTCGGCGTGGTGGACCTCGCCGATGAGGATCAGGTGGTCGCCACCGGGGATCCGCCGCTCGGTGCGGCACTCCAGCCGGGCCAGCGCGCCGGGCAGCAGCGGCAGCCCGCGCTCGGAGAGCCGCACGTCCGTCCCCGCGAACTTGTCGGCGCCCTTGCTGGCGAACTTGCCGGCCAGGCCCTCCTGGCCCTGGGCCAGCAGGTGGATGACGAAGCCTTCCGACTGGTCGAAGGCGTCGAAGCAGTTCGCCCGGTTGTCCAGGCACACCAGGACCAGTGCGGGGTCCAGGGAGACCGAGGAGAACGCACTGGCGGTGAATCCGTGGCTCCGGCCGTCGGCATCGGTGGTGGTCACCACGGTGACGCCGCTGGCCCAGCGGGAGAGCGCGGCGCGGAACAGGTCGGGGGAAATCGTCTCTGTGAGCACGCCCCAAGACTGTGCGGAACCCCTAGAGCGAGGGTCGAGGGGCGCCCTGTCGCCGGGGCTCGCGGGGCTCGAGACCGGATCGAGGCCCGGTGGAGGCCCGGTGTCACGCCTCCGGGTCCAGGCCCGTTCGAGCTGACCTCAAGCGCCGGGCGCCACGCTGGGACCGCCGGGCGTCCTTGGCCACAGCCAGGGCGCGCCCGCGTGTTCCCGACCGGAGAGAGGCACCCGTGAGCATCGTCGAGGATAAGCCGCTGAACGTCAGCGACCGGCCGTCCCCGGAGGCGGCCGCCGCGCCTCCCACCGTCCCCGCGGACATGACCGGACGCGTCGCGGAGCTGGCGGACCTCCGGACGCGGGTCCTCGAAGGACCGAGCGCCAAGGCCACCGAGGCCCAGAAGGCCAAGGGCAAGCTCACCGCCCGCGAGCGCCTTGAACTCCTCTTCGACAAGGACACCTTCACCGAGACCGAGCCCTTCCGCCGCCACCGCGCCACCGGCTTCGGCCTGGAGGACAGGAAGCCCTACACCGACGGCGTCATCACCGGCTGGGGAAAGGTCGAGGGCCGTACGGTCTTCGCCTACGCCCATGACTTCCGCATCTTCGGCGGCGCCCTCGGCGAGGCCCACGCCCAGAAGATCCACAAGCTGATGGACCTGGCCGAGACGGCGGGCGCGCCCATCGTGGGCCTGTGCGACGGCGCCGGCGCCCGGATCCAGGAGGGCGTCACCGCCCTCGCCGGCTACGGCGGCATCTTCCAGCGCAACGTCCGCAACTCCGGCGTGCTGCCGCAGATCAGCGTCATCATGGGCCCCTGCGCGGGCGGCGCGGCCTACTCCCCCGCGCTCACCGACTTCGTCTTCATGGTGCGCGGCACCTCGCAGATGTTCATCACCGGCCCGGACGTCGTCCAGGCGGTCACCGGCGAGAAGATCACCCAGGACGGGCTGGGCGGCGCGGACGTCCACGCCGAGACCTCCGGAGTGGCGCACAACGCCTACGACGACGAGGAGTCCGCCCTGGAGGACGTGCGCCACCTGCTGACGCTGCTGCCCTCCAACAACCGCGAACTGCCGCCCGCCGAGCCGGTGTACGACCCGGTCGACCGGCGCAACGACGCCCTGCTCGACCTCGTCCCGGCCGACCCCAACCAGGCGTACGACATGCGGGCGGTCATCGAGGAGATCGTCGACGACGGCGAGTACTTCGAGGTCCACGAGCGCTGGGCGCCCAACATCATCTGCGCCCTGACCCGGATGGGCGGCCAGGTCACCGGCATCGTCGCCAACCAGCCGCAGCGGATGGCGGGGGTACTGGACATCGAGTCCTCCGAAAAGGCCGCGCGCTTCGTCCAGATGTGCGACGCCTTCAACATCCCGCTGGTGTCCCTCGTCGACGTGCCCGGCTTCCTGCCCGGCGTCGACCAGGAGCACGGCGGCGTCATCCGCCACGGCGCCAAGCTGCTCTACGCGTACTGCAACGCGACCGTGCCCCGCATCTCGCTGGTGCTGCGCAAGGCCTACGGCGGCGCCTACATCGTCATGGACTCCCGCTCCATCGGCACCGACCTCGCCCTGGCCTGGCCGATCAACGAGATCGCCGTCATGGGCGCGGAGGGCGCGGCCAACGTCGTCTTCCGCCGCGAGATCGCCGCCTCCGACGACCCGGAGGCCACCCGGCAGGCCCGGATCGCCGAGTACCGCGACGAGCTGATGCACCCTTACTACGCGGCCGAGCGCGGCCTCGTGGACGACGTCGTCGACCCGGCGCTCACCCGCGCCACGCTCATCGAGGCCCTCACCATGCTGCGCAACAAGCACGCCGCCCTGCCCGCCCGCAAGCACGGCAACCAGCCTCAGTAGTGGGGCACCCCGGGCACCCCACCGGCCGCCCGGCCGGTGGGCACAACGGACGGAGCGTCATCAAAGTAGCCCCTTATTAAAATACCTACCGTTAGGTAACATGACACTCTTGGGTCCCTTCGGTAGGAATCCGTACCTGCCATGCCTACTGTCAGAATCACCCTTTCAGGTGATCGGCGCAGGGTTCATCGGTCGCGCCGGGAACAGGAGTGTGCGCAGTGAGGTTCAACCTCATCGGGCCGTTCGAGATCGTCGCGGACGACGGCCGGACCTACGTACCGAGCACCCCGAAGGTCTGTCAGGCACTGGCACTTCTCCTGACCCGGCCCAACGAGATCGTCACGGCGGACTCGCTGATCCAGGAGCTCTGGGGCCAGAAGCCACCACGCAGTGCCCTCACCACGCTTCAGACGTACATCTACCACGCCCGGCGCATGTTCGTCGGTGAGGAACTGGCCGCCGCCGGCCGGACCCTCCTCGCGACACGCGCGCCGGGCTATGTCATCCAGGTCGACGACACCGAGGTCGACATCAAGATCTTCGAGCAGCTGATCGCCCGGGGACACTCCGAACTCCAGGACGGCGACCCCGAGTCGGCCGTCCATCACCTCAACCAGGCACTGGGGCTCTGGCGCGGCCCGGTGCTCTCCAGCATCCCCTCCGGCGACCTCCTCGCGGGCTCCATCGCCCACCTCGACGAGCTGCGCATCCGGGCGCTGGAGCTGCGCATAGAAGGCCAGACCCAGCTCGGCCGGCAGCGCGAGTCGATCCCCGAACTGCGCCTGCTCGTCCACGCCTACCCCCTCAACGAGTGGTTCCACGGCCAGCTGATCTCCGCCCTCCACGGCTCGGGCCGCCGCGCGGAAGCGCTCCAGGCGTACCAGAACCTCTACCGCATCCTCAACGACGAGCTGGGCCTGGAGCCCTCGCCCGAGCTCCAGCGGCTCCAGCGCGAGGTGCTCAACCCGGAGCCGTCCGAGGTCACCTCGCTCAGCCGGGTCACCGCACCACGCGACGCACGGGCCGTGACACCGCTGTGGATGACCTCCATGACGGGCTGACGCCTCGGCGCGGTCCGTGACAGTGGTGCCCGGGCGGACACTCCTCCGCCCGGGCACCACTGCCGTTCACCCGACCGCCGCTCGTGGACGCCGTCAGCGGACGCCGTCAGCGGACGTCGCCGTACCAGCGCCACTCGGCCGGGCGGGCGAGGCCGGGCAGATCACCGCGGCCGGTGCTCCACAGCAGCGTCCCGGCGGCGCCGTGGCCCGTGGGCGCGCCCGGGAAGATCCGCTCCAGCACGGGGGCGCAGAGCTCGTCCGAGGGCTCCCAGTCCAGCCCGAAGGTGAGGGCGACGTCCCGGCTGTGCAGCAGGAGTTCGGCGACGCCCATGGCGGCGAAGCCCGCCGCGTCACTGGTGCCCCACGGGTGCCAGGCCCGCGCCTCGGGCGACGCGTCGCGCACGACACCGGTCAGCAGCCGGCCCGCGATCCGGATGCCCTCCGCCTTCGCGGCGGCCGGCGCCCCGGCGTCGATGTGGGTCATGAGCGTGATGTAGCGGTCCGTCGGCTGGGCTATCAGCAGGCCGGCGTATCCGACGAGCGCCTGGGAAAGGTGGGAGACCGTCTGCTGACAGCTCCATTCCAGATTTCCCGCGGGGCGGGACCAGTCGCCCTCGGACTTCTCGAGAAGCGCGGTGGCGGAGTCGGTGGCGGCGGTCACGAGTTCGTGCCAGGAAAGAGTCATGGCAGCGATCATGACATACAGGACGGTCGGTTTGATAAATCCTTAACACCCTTGCCCGATCCGGAATTGGCGGCCCCGGCCCGACCGCCGACGCGGGCCAGGGCGCGCCCGAAGGGGCCCGGACCCGCGTGCGCGGATCCGGGCCCTTCTCACCGGGGGACGGGGGCGGGCCCCCGGAGGCTGGGCGGCCTTACGCCTTGGGCTGCTGGAAGACCTTGACCATGCTGGCGTAGCTGTTCTTGCCGTGACCGGCGGCGATCGTACGCGCCATCAGGCCCTGGACGAAGAGGGGCAGTTCGGGGTTGATGCCCTGCGCCTCGCTCTCGTGCACCAGGTGCTCGAGAGCGCCGGCGTGGACCTCCATGGTGGCGTCGTTGGCGGGGAACTTGCCGTCGCCCGCGTCGATCTGGCCCGCGTAGTCCGTGGCGAAGCCCTTCACCGCGTCGACCCAGGCGGTCGCCCAGGGCAGGAACTCGCTCGCCTTCACACCGACGGTGTCCAGCAGCGCGACACCGTGGAGGAAGCTGTTGAGGGTGCCCCACATGACGCCGAGCAGCGACACGTCGTAGAGCGCGGCCAGCGCGTGGTCCGCGCCCAGGTGGGTGGTGTTGCCGCCGAGGACCTTGAGGGTGGTCTCGTGGGCGGCGAAGACGTCGGCCGGGCCGCTGTAGAAGAGCACGGTCTCGGCGCCGCCGATGAGGGCGGGGACGGTCATGATGGCGCCGTCCAGGTAGCTCGCGCCGTGACCGGCTGCCCAGCCGGCCTTCTCCCGGGCCTGCTCCGAGGAGCCGGAGGTCAGGTTGACCAGGGCCTTCCCGGAGAGCGCGGAGCCCAGCGGGTCGAGGACCGAGTGCATCACGTCGTAGTCCGAGACGCACACGACGACCAGCTCGGAGGCGGCCACGGCCTCGGCCGGCGAGGCCGCGAGCACGGCACCCCGGCCCACGAGCTCCTGGGCCTTCTCCGCGGAGCGGTTCCACACGGTCGTCGGGTGCCCGGCCTTCAGGAAGGCCCCGGCCAGCGCCTGCCCCATCAGCCCCAGACCGATGACCGTCACCGGTGCGTTGTCGTTGCCCGCCATCACAGCTCCTATCCAAGGACGAAATTCATTGCCCACTCAGATTCACTCACGGGCCGTCACCAGGGAAGTACCCACTTGAAAGTGTGTACTTACCACCAGGTAAGCACCGTCTTCGGCCCGCGCTCGATCCTCCACCGATCATCCCTCGACCAACGGGCGTTCATCGTCGCGGAATTACCGGCGAATGCCCTTCCGGTTGACCCGGTGGGCGAAAAATGGCCAGGCTGCTGCAAACCTCGAAGGCACGAAACACCAATTGCCGGAGGAACATTCATGGTCACGAATTCGGAACTCACCGCCTTGCTCGCCGCGATGAAGCAGGCCCGCCCCGTGCTCCGGGCGAACGGCCTGGAGGCCGAGGAGAAGCGCCGGGTGCCCGAGCAGAACCTCGAGCTCCTGGAGAAGGCCGGCGTCTTCCGCATGGCCGTACCGGCCCGCTTCGGCGGCCTCGACCTCGGCATCGCCGACCAGGGCGCGATCGTCTCCGAGATCGCCAGGGCCTGCCCGTCCACCGGCTGGGCCATGACCGTCTGGCTGACCGGCGCCCGGATGGCCGCCTTCTACCCGGACAAGGCGCAGGAGGAGGTCTTCGCGAACGGCTCGGTCCGCGTCTCCATCGGCTTCGCCCCCACGGGCACCCTCGTCCCCACCGAGGGCGGCTACCTCCTCAACGGCCGCTGGAACTACAACACCGGCTGCCACGGCGCCGACTGGGACGGCCTCGCCGCCATGCTGGAGCACCCCGACGGCACCACCGAGGAGTTCCTCGTCCTCGTGCCGATGTCCGAGCTGTCCATCACCGACGACTGGGACGTCACCTCCGGCAGCGGCACCGGCAGCGCCACCACCACGGCGAAGGACGTCTTCGTCCCGGCGCACCGCGTGGCCTCCTACGGCGACATCATGACCACCGGCGTCGCCGACCGCTGGAACAGCACCGCGAAGGGCCGCGAGTACGGCGTCGTCCCGTTCATCATGTCCGCCTACGCCCTGATGGCGATCGGCGTGGCCCGCGGCGCCTACGAGCTCTTCCTCGACCGCCTGCCGGGCCGCGGCATCACCTACACCTCCTGGACCGACCAGAAGCAGCACCCGCTCACCCAGATCCAGGTGGCCACGGCCGCCAACAAGATCGACGCGGCGGAGGCGCTCTCGTCGAAGTGGCTGGAGCTCCTCCAGCACCGGGCCGACGCGGGCGAGGACCCGACCCTCGAGGAGCGCGCGATCGTCCGCGGCCGCACCGCCTTCGCGGGCCAGCTCGCCAAGGAGGCCGTCGAGCTCCTCCAGACCGCGAGCGGCGCCTCGGTGATCAAGCGCGACGTCCCCTTCCAGCGCTTCCACCGCGACATCCTGGGCTTCACGCTCCACGCCCTGGCCCAGATCAACGTGAACATGGAGGTCCAGGGCCGCGTCCTGCTGGGCCTCGACCCGGGCACGGACATCCTCTGACATCGGACCACGCGCCGCGGCACTCGCCGAACGCGTCACCCACCGCGCGTCACGGTGGCGCGCTCCCGTGGCGCAGACACCCCGGCATCTGCTCGCACCACGGTGGTGGGAGCGCAGTCCCGACGGCTGGACGCTTCGGGACGGGCCGTCTGATGAAGCGCGATGGCTCGAGGCCTCATACAGCGACAAGACCATCGTGACCCGTGTGGGTGGCTTGCACGCCGACTACGCGACCGGCGAAGACCGCCCCATCGGCCTGCCGACGTCATCCTCGACCCTGCCGAGCCTGAACGTCAGCATGTTCCAGCACGCCCGGATCGGCGACGGCGACGCCCTCGGGCACATCGGCACCGGCCCCGGCTACGCCGACGCTCTCGCCTGCCGCCGCCTCGGGGACAAGCAGGTCACGAGCATGGATGTGGACCCGTACCTCGTCGACGCCGCGCGAGCGCGCCTCGGCGAGATGGGGCTGCACCCCACGGTCATGAGCGTGGATGCCACCGGCGACCTGCCCGGCGCGTTCGACCGAATCGTCGCCACTGTCTCCGTCCGGCCGATCCCCGCGAGCTGGCTCGCCGTGCTGACCTCCGGCGGCCGGCTGCTGACGACGATCGCCGGCACGTCGCTTCTGATCACTGCCGAGAAGGACGAGGAGGGCGGGGCAACAGGGCGTGTCGAATGGGATCGCGCCGGCTTCATGCACGCCCGCCACGGCGCCGGCTATCCGCCACGTCTCGCCGCCTTGCTCGCCCTCGCCCGCGAGCATGACGGCGACGAGGTCGGCACCGGTCGCTATCCAGTCGTGCACGTGACCGAAGCTTGGGACCTCGCTTCGATGCTTGACATCGTGGCGCCCGGAATCGAGCACGAGTACAGCGAGGACGACGAGCAGCGCGTCGCCGTCATGGCGCACGCCGATGGATCATGGGCACGGGCGACCGCTCGCGCCGACGAGCCCCCCAGGGTCCACCAGGGCGGCCCGCGCCGCCTGTGGGACACCCTCGACGAGATCCGGGCCTATTGGCTCACCAACGGTGAACTACCGGTACGAGGGGCCAAGGTCTACATCAAGCCCGACGGCTCGACGTACCTCGCCCGAGGACCGTGGAAGGCCAAACTGTAGAGCAGGACGCACAGCAGGGGCCCGGTCGTCCGCAGCACAAGCGGACGACCGGGGCCCCGGCATGCACTCGTGATGCCGCCTACCTATCAGGCTTTGCAGCGTCCGGAGCGCTCAGGCCGAGGTGCCGGTGCAGGTCGTACCGGGGCAAGCAGCTGAGGCAGCCGCAAGCACCGACGGGCACGCGATGGGCACGCGATGGGCACGCAGGAAGGCGCAAAGATCATTGAGTTCCGGCGCCGCCGAGTCTCGGCAAAAGAAGAAGCCCAGATCACGGACTAGGTGACCTGGGCTTCGGCGGAGCCGCCTTCGGGATTCGAACCCGAGACCTACGCATTACGAGTGCGTTGCTCTGGCCAACTGAGCTAAGGCGGCAAGCTGCGTACCCACAGGGTGGCGTGTGCAGCGCGCCTAAGTCTACAGGGTTCCCAGGGGTGCTCCGTACACGGTTCTTCGCGCGAGGACCTCGCAGGTCAGGAGCACTTGCGGGAGGCGGGCGGCGGGGTGCCCGTGAGGAGGTAGTCGTTGATCGCGCCGTCCACGCAGCGGCTGCCCCGGGTGTAGGCGGTGTGGCCGTCGCCGTCGTAGGTGAGCAAACGGCCGGAGGAGAGCTGGGAGGCGAGAGCGCGGGCCCAGGGGTAGGGCGTCGCCGGGTCGCGGGTGGTGCCGACGACGAGGATGGGGGCGGCGCCCCGGGCCGGGATGCGGTGGGGGCCGCCGGTGGCCCGGACGGGCCAATAAGCGCAGCTCAGGGCGGACCAGGCGAAGCTGGCGCCGAGGGCTGGGGAGGCCTTCTCGAAGTCCGGGACGGCGCGGCGGACGGCGGCCGGGCCGCGGAAGGCGGGCGGGAGGTCGAGGCAGTTCACCGCCGAGTTGGCGGGCATCAGATTGGTGTAGTGACCGCGCTGGTCGCGCTCGTAGTAGAGGTCCGAGAGGCGCAGCAGCAGGGCGCCGTCGCCGGTCTGGGCGTTGTGGAGGGCCTTGCGGAGGATGGGCCAGGTGGTCTCGTCGTACATGGCGGAGATCACACCCGTGGTGGCCAGGCTCTCGGTGAGCCGGCGGGAGGTGCCGGTGGCCAGCGGGTGCTGGTCGAGCCGGTCGAAGAACTGCTTGAGGCGGACGCCCGCGACATCGGGGCGGCCGCCCTCCAGCGGACAGTCCTCGTGCTGGGCGCAGTCCGCCGCGAAGGAGGCCAGGGCCGTCTGGAAGCCCGCCGTCTGGTCGCGGTTGATCCGGCGGGCGTCGAGGCTGGGGTCCATGGCGCCGTCGAGGACGAGCCGGCCGACGCGGGAGGGGAAGAGCCCCGCGTAGGTGGCGCCGAGGAAGGTGCCGTACGAGGCGCCGACGTAGTGCAGCTTGTCGTCGCCGAGGACCGCGCGGAGGACGTCCATGTCGCGGGCCGCCTCGACGGTCGAGACATGGCCCAGCAGCTTGCCCGAACGGGCGGCGCAGCCCTGGGCGAACTTCTTGAACGACGCCACCAGTTCGCGGACCTCGGCGGGGTCGTCCGGGGTGGTGTCGACCTGGGCGTAGGCGTCCATCTCCTTGTCGGAGAGGCAGGTGACGGGCTGGCTGGCGGCGACGCCGCGCGGGTCCATCGCGACCATGTCGTACTGGGCGCGGACGGCGGCCGGGTAGCCGGAGGCCGCGTACTCCTGGAGGAAGCCGATCGCCGAGCCGCCCGGGCCGCCGGGGTTGACCATCAGGGCGCCGAGGCGCTTGCCGGGGCCCGTGGCCTTCTTCCGGGAGACGGCGAGCTTCACGTCCTCGTGGGAGCGGGGGGCGTCGTAGTCGAGCGGGGCGCGCAGCGTGGCGCACTCGAAGTCCGCGCGCTTGCCGCCGCAGGAGTGCCAGGCGAGCCGCTGGTCGTAGTACGGCCGGAGGACGGGCGGCATGGCGACGGGCAGCGGGGCCAGCTCCGGGGGCGCCGCCTGTTCGTCGGCCGCCTCGGCCGCCTCGGGCGGGAGGAGGGAGGCGAAGGAGCCGGGGTCGCCCACCTGCCGCGGTCTGGCCGCCGCCGCGCCCGGCACCACGGTCCCCGAGACGGCGGCGGAGATCAGCAGGGCCGCGGTCGCGGCGAGCGTGCCGGAGGTGCGGAACAGGCGACTGGTGTCCATCGGCTGGCCCCTCGGTGTGGGAGACAGGTGGGCGTACGGCATTCGGACATCCATAGGACATACGGACATGCGACATGCACAGGACCACGCGGGCATACGGAGCGTATCCGGACGGATACCCGACTTGGCCAGCCTTACGGCCCACTAGTCCTCATACGAGTGAGGAATCACCCAACCTGCGGTGTGCCCGGCATTCCTCGTACTACTCACCCTCCCCGGCCCAGCTCACCCGTTCCCCCCGTCACCCGGACGAGGCCCCTGTCACCGCCCCTGTCACGGTCCCTGTCACCCGGACGGACCGCGCCCGGACGACACCTGGCACGACACCCGGTACGACACCCCGTACGACAGCGGGCGGTCAGCCGGCGCGCAGCGCGACCGCCATGGCCTCGACGGCGAGCAGCGGCGCCACATTCCGGTCGAGCGCCTGCCGGCAGGCGCTGATCGCCTCGATGCGGCGCAGCGTCGCCTCCGGCCGGGAGCCGCGCGCGATGCGCTCCAGGGCGTCCCGCGCGTCGTCGTTGGCGAGCTCGACGCGCGAGCCGAGCTGTATCGCGAGCACGTCGCGGTAGAAGCCGGTCAGGTCGGTGAGGGCCAGGTCGAGGCTGTCGCGCTGGGTGCGGGTCGCGCGTCGCTTCTGGCGGTCCTGGAGCTCCTTCATGGCGCCGGCGGTGCCACGCGGCAGCCGGCCGCCCGTGCCCGCGGCCGCGCCGAGCGCGGCCCGCAGCTCCTCGGTCTCCTTGGTGTCGACCTCCTCGGCGACCTGCTTGGCGTCCTCGGCGGCGGCGTCGATCAGCTCCTGGGCCGCCTTGAGGCAGCCGCCCATGTCGGCCACGCGCAGCGGCATCTTCAGCACGGCCGCGCGGCGGGCCCGGGCGCGCTCGTCCATGGCCAGGCGACGGGCCCGGCCGATGTGCCCCTGGGTGGCGCGGGCCGAGCGGACCGCGAGCTCCGGCTCGATCCCGTCCCGGCGGACGAGGATGTCGGCCACCGCCGCCGTGGGGGGCGTGCGCAGCGTCAGGGACCGGCAGCGGGAGCGGATCGTCGGCAGCACGTCCTCCAGGGACGGCGCGCACAGCAGCCAGACCGTGCGGGGGGCGGGCTCCTCCACGGCCTTGAGCAGCACGTTGCCCGCGCCTTCGGTGAGCCTGTCCGCGTCCTCCAGGACGATCACCTGCCAGCGGCCGCCGGCGGGCGACAGCTGGGCCCGGCGGACCAGTTCACGGGTCTCCTTGACGCCGATGGACAGCAGGTCCGTACGGACGATCTCCACGTCCGCGTGCGTCCCGACGAGGGCGGTGTGGCAGCCCTCGCAGAAGCCGCAGCCGGGGGCGCCGCCCGTCGCGCGGTCGGGGCTGACGCACTGGAGCGCGGCGGCGAAGGCACGGGCGGCGGTGGCCCGGCCGGAGCCGGGCGGCCCAGTGAACAGCCACGCGTGCGTCATCCGGGATGCGGCCGCCGCCTCCGGGACCGCCGAGGGATCCGTCCCGGCGACCGTGACCAGCGCGTCCGCGTCCCACGCGGCAGCGGAGAGCTGCTCGATCACCCGGTCCTGGCCGACCAGGTCGTCCCACACCGCCATGGTTGTTCCTCCGCGCGCCGTCGGTCCTGCGGCTTCCCATTGTGGGCCACGGCACTGACAGGTCCGCCCCCGTAAGGGGCCCCGCAAGGGGCGCGGGGCAGTGTCGACATGCGGCTACCGCCGCGTGGGCGCGCCCCGTAAGGGGCGCGGGGAACTGCGCGACCAGCCCCCACCGGCCCGCAGGTGACCGGACCAGGGTTGCAGCAGAGCGCTCAGCTCTGCTCGTCCTTGCCGGCGTCGCGCTTGCCGAGCAGGTCGTCCGCCAGCGTGGGGGCGTCGTCCGCCCACTCGGGGCGATGGCGCCGCGCCTTCCGCAAGGGGCGGCCGGACCCATCGGCACCCTCGGCCTCCGCGTCGTCGACCCGCGGCAGCTCACGCGTGCGCTCGACCTCCGGAGCGGCCTCGTCGTCCTTGCGGAAGAGCCAGTCGGGGACGCGGTCCACCGGGTTCTCCGGCCGCTCCGGCCGCTCCGACCGCGTAGGCCGCGCGGGCGGCTTCGGCAGCACGGCCGTCTCCTCCGACTCCGAGCCCTGGCCACGGGGGGCGTCCTGCGGCTCGACGCCCCAGGTGACCCGCGGGGTCGGCGGCATCGGCGCGACGACGGGCGGTAGCACGGCCGTCTGATCGTCGGAGCCGGCCGGGGGCCGGGGCGTCTCGACGGTCGGCGCGTCGCCGGCGTCCTTGGCGTCCTTGGCGTCCTTGGCGTCCTTGCGGAAGGCAACGGTCCCCACGACGGGCGGACGCACGGAACCACGATCGCCGCTGTCACCGGTGTCCGCCTCCGGCTTCCGCAGCGAAGGCTGCGGCACGGTGGGCGCCTCGTCGGCGTCGCCACCGGCGGCGCCCGCGGCAGCGGCACCGGAACCCGCACCCCCACCGGGCTTCGCCGCACCAGCCGCCTCGGCGGCCCCCGCCGCCTCCGCCGCCCCCGCCGTCGCGGCTTCCGCCGCCACCCGGGCCTGCTCGGCCTTCAGCAGGGCCTCCTCTGCCCTGCGCTGCTTCTCCAGGCGCCGTTCCTCGGCCTCGGCACGCAGCCGGGCCTCCTCGGCGGCCTGCTCGCGCAGGCGTTCCTGCTCGGCGGCGCGGGCGCGCTCCTCCGCCTCGCGGCGGACGCGCTCCTCCTCCGCGCGCTGACGGGCTTCCTCGGCCTCGCGGGCGCGGCGCTCCTCCTCACGGCGCGCGGCCTCCTCGGCCTCGCGCCGGGCGCGCTCCTCCTCGGCGCGCAACCGCTCCTGACGCTCGCGCTCCAGCCGCGCCTCCTCCGCCTTACGGCGCTCCTCCTCGACCCGGCGGCGCTCCTCCTCCGCCCTGCGGGCGGCGGCCTCCGCCTCACGTGCGGCGGCCTCCGCCGCCTCCCGCTCCGCCTTGCGGCGGGCCTCCTCCTCGGCCGCCTGGCGCGCCGCCTCCAGGGCGGCCGCGCGCGCGGCCTCGCGGGCCTCGATCTCGGCGGCGGACAGCGGCAGCATCTGGTCGAGCCGGTGGCGGACGACCTCGGTGACGGCCGTGGGCTCCTGCCCCGCGTCCACCACGAGGTACCGCGCCGGGTCGGCCGCGGCCAGGGTCAGGAACCCGGTCCGGACGCGCTGGTGGAACTCCGCCGGCTCGGACTCCAGCCGGTCCGGCGCCTCCGTGAAGCGCTCGCGCGCGGTCTCGGGCGAGACGTCGAGCAGCACCGTCATGTTCGGGACGAGCCCGTCCGTGGCCCAGCGCGAGATGCGGGCGATCTCGGTCGGCGAGAGGTCGCGCCCGGCGCCCTGGTAGGCGACGGACGAGTCGATGTAGCGGTCGGTGATGACGACCGCGCCGCGCTCCAGGGCGGGCCGTACGACGGAGGCGACGTGCTCGGCGCGGTCGGCCGCGTAGAGCAGCGCCTCGGCGCGGTCGGAGAGGCCGGCCGACGCGACGTCCAGCAGGATCGCGCGCAGCCGCTTGCCGATGGGCGTGGCGCCCGGCTCGCGGGTGACGACGACCTCGTGGCCCTTGGCGCGGATCCACTCGGCGATCGCCCGCACCTGGGTGGACTTCCCGGCGCCGTCGCCGCCCTCGAAGGCGATGAAGAAGCCGGCGGGGGCGGTGCCCTCGGCGGGGTCGCCGCCGCGCACCACGTCCAGCAGGTCGCGGTGGAAGGGCACCCCGTGCCGGTCGTCGGTCCGGCCCAGCACGAGCGCGCCCACGGGCAGCAGCAGCGCGCCGACGAGCATCAGCGTGAACGCCGCCCCGCCGTGCGCGAAGACGAAGGAGCCGGACACGAGCCGGTGCGGCCCGATGACGGCGGCGAGGACGGGTGCCACGACCGCGCCCAGGGCGACGGTGAGGCGGACGACCGCGTGGAGGTGCTCGGTGTTGAGGGCCCGGCGGGCCTCCTCGGTCTCCTGATCGAGGAGGGAGTGCCCGGTGTTGGCGACGACGCCGGCGGAGCAGCCCGCCAGCAGGACGAGCAGCAGCACGGTCGTCGTGTCGGGCACCAGCCCGGCGGCGAGCAGCGCGGCGCCCGTCAGGGCGAGCGCCAGCGCGAGCAGCCGGCGGCGGGAGAAGCCGGGCAGCACCTTCCGGGCGCCGCGGATGCCCAGGACCGGGCCGCCGGTGAGCGCGAGGGCCAGCAGTGCGAAGCCGACGGGGCCGCCACCGAGGTCGGCCGCCTGGAGCGCGGCGACGCCGACGGCCGCGGCGACCGCGCCCGCGATGGCCGCGCAGGACAGGACGAGCACCGGGATCGCGCCCGTGCGCCCCTTGTCGGCGGCGCCGTGGGCGGTCTTGGGGCGGCGCAGGCCCTCCAGCGGAGAGTGCGCGCGGGGGGCCTTCACGCCCTCGGGCAGCGCGGGCAGCGTCAGCTGGTGGAGCACCGCGCCGGACGTCGCGAAGAGCCCGGCCGCGAGGAACGAGCCGAGGGCCGCCTGGTGGAGGTGGAACCAGTCGATGCCCGAGCCGAGCAGATTGCCGATCAGGGTGATGACGAGGAGCGCGGCCGCCGCGACGGGCAGCGCGAGGTAGGTCGTGCGCAGCGACAGCCGCCGCAGCGCGTCCTGGTGGTCCGGCAGCGGGCGCACCGCGCCACCCTCGGGCGGCGGGGCGGGCAGCAGGGCGGGGACGGCGCCGTCCTTGGCGATCGTCCAGACGCGTTCGGCGCCGCCGACGGCGAAGGCCGTGACCAGCAGCCAGACGACGGCCTGGTGCCCGGTCCAGTCGGCCCACAGGGGCGCGACGGCGAGCAGCGCGAACCGCAGCCCGTCCGCGCCGATCATCGTCCAGCGGCGGTCGAGCCGGCCGGCCGGAGCGAAGAGGGAGGACAGCGGGTCCAGCAGGACCGCGCCGAGGAGGAGGGTGCCCAGCAGCCGCGCGCCGATCACGGCGGCGATCGCCAAGGCGGCGCCGCGGTAGCCACCGCCGAAGGACCCCGCCTCGACCGCGGCCTGGAGGGCCAGCAGCAGGAGGACGAAAACGGCGAGGCCGTCGCCGACGGCCCCGGCGGACTGGGCGCTCCACAGCCGCCGCAGCGGACGGAAGCGCAGCAGGGCCCGTACGGCACGCTCGCGGGAGTCCGCGGCCAGTGCTCCGGATACGGGGCTCTCCAAAGGTGGCTGGTCGGCTCGCGTCATCCTGCCAGCCTATCCGGAGTTGTCCGGATGCCGACTGTCAATACGAACGTATATACGAACTTACGTCCGGGTCCGGCGCCACCCACCGAGGCCGGGTACGGACCAGGCCGCCCCGACCGGTACGGACCAGCCCCCGACCGGTACGGACCGGGCCGCCCCCGACAGGGGCAGCCCGTCCGGCCTACTCGGCGTCGGCCGTCGCGGCCGCCGTCGCGGCCGTCGTCTTCTTGGCCGTCGTCTTCTTCGCCGCGGCGGTCTTCTTCGTCGCCGTGGTCTTCTTCGCGGCCGTCGTCTTCTTGGCCGCGGTCTTCTTCGCCGGGGCCTTCTTGGCCGTGGCGGCGGTCTTCTTCGCGGGCGCCTTCTTCGCCGTCTTCTTGGCCGGCCCCTTGGCGCGCTTCTCCGCGAGCAGCTCGTAGCCGCGCTCCGGGGTGATCGTCTCGACGTCGTCGTCACGGCGCAGCGTCGCGTTGGTCTCGCCGTCGGTGACGTACGGGCCGAAGCGGCCGTCCTTGACCACGACGGGACGCTCGCTGACCGGGTCGGTGCCCAGCTCCTTCAGCGGCGGCTTGGCCGCGGCGCGGCCGCGCTGCTTGGGCTGCGCGTAGATCGCCAGGGACTCGTCCAGCGTGATGTTGAAGATCTGGTCCTCGGTCTCCAGGGAGCGCGAGTCCGTGCCCTTCTTCAGGTACGGGCCGTAGCGGCCGTTCTGCGCGGTGATCTCCACGCCCTCGGCGTCCTTGCCGACCACCCGGGGGAGGGACATCAGCCGGAGCGCGTCGTCCAGCGTCACCGTGTCGAGGGACATCGACTTGAAGAGCGACGCGGTACGCGGCTTGACGGCGTTCTTCCCGGTCTTCGGGGTGCCCTCGGGGAGCACCTCGGTGACGTACGGGCCGTAGCGGCCGTCGCGGGCGACGATCTGGTGGCCGGTGCCCGGGTCGGCGCCCAGCTCGAAGTCGCCGCTCGGCTTGGCGAGCAGCTCCTCCGCGTACTCGACGGTCAGCTCGTCCGGGGCCAGGTCGGCCGCGACGTCGGCGCGCTGGTGGCCCTCGGAGTCCTTCTCGCCGCGCTCCACGTACGGGCCGTAGCGGCCCACGCGCAGCACGATGTCGTTGCCGACGGGGAAGGAGGACACCTCACGGGCGTCGATCGCGCCCAGGTCGGTGACGAGCTCCTTCAGACCGCCGAGGTGGTCGCCGTCGCCGTTGCCGGCGTCGGCGGCGCCGCCCTCCGGGCCCTCGCCGAAGTAGAACCGGCGCAGCCACGGCACGGCCTGGGCCTCGCCGCGGGCGATGCGGTCGAGGTCCTCCTCCATGGAGGCGGTGAAGTCGTAGTCGACAAGCCGGCCGAAGTGCTTCTCCAGCAGGTTGACCACGGCGAAGCTCAGGAAGGACGGCACGAGCGCCGTGCCCTTCTTGAAGACGTAGCCGCGGTCGAGGATCGTGCCGATGATCGACGCGTAGGTCGACGGGCGGCCGATCTCCCGCTCCTCGAGCTCCTTGACCAGCGAGGCCTCGGTGTAGCGGGCCGGGGGCTTGGTGGCGTGGCCGTCGGCGGTGATCTCCTCGGCCGACAGCACGTCGCCCTCGGCGACCTGCGGCAGCCGGCGCTCGCGGTCGTCGAGCTCGGCGTTCGGGTCGTCGGCGCCCTCGACGTAGGCCTTCATGAAGCCGTGGAAGGTGATGGTCTTGCCGGACGCGGAGAACTCGGCGTCCCGGCCGTCGCTCGCCCGGCCGCCGATCTTCACGGTGACGGAGTTGCCGGTCGCGTCCTTCATCTGGGAGGCGACGGTCCGCTTCCAGATCAGCTCGTAGAGCCGGAACTGGTCGCCGCTCAGACCGGTCTCGGCGGGGGTGCGGAAACGATCACCCGAAGGACGGATCGCCTCGTGCGCCTCCTGGGCGTTCTTGACCTTCCCGGCGTACGTGCGCGGCTTCTCCGGCAGGTAGTCGGCGCCGTAGAGCTGGGTCACCTGCGCCCGGGCGGCGTTGACCGCCGTGTCCGAGAGCGTGGTGGAGTCCGTACGCATATAGGTGATGAAGCCGTTCTCGTACAGCTTCTGCGCCACCTGCATGGTCGCCTTGGCACCGAAGCCCAGCTTGCGCGAGGCCTCCTGCTGGAGCGTGGTGGTGCGGAACGGCGCGTACGGGGAGCGGCGGTACGGCTTGGACTCGACCGAGCGCACCGCGAAGGCGGCGTCGGCGAGGGCGGCGGCCAGCCCGCGGGCGGTCGCCTCGTCCAGGTGGAGGACCTGGGAGCGGTCCTTGAGCTGCCCGTTCGACCCGAAGTCACGGCCCTGGGCGACGCGACGGCCGTCGACCGAGGACAGCCGGGCGATCACGGTCGAGGGGTCGCTGTTGTCGCCGGGACGACCGGTGCCGAAGGTGCCGGTGAGGTCCCAGTACTCGGCGGACCGGAAGGCGATGCGCTCCCGCTCCCGCTCGACGACCAGCCTGGTGGCCACGGACTGCACCCGGCCGGCGGACAGCCGCGGCATGACCTTCTTCCAGAGGACCGGCGAGACCTCGTAGCCGTAGAGGCGGTCGAGGATGCGGCGGGTCTCCTGGGCGTCGACGAGCTTCTTGTTCAGCTCGCGCGGATTGGCGACGGCGGCCTGGATGGCGTCCTTGGTGATCTCGTGGAAGACCATCCGGCGGACCGGGACCTTGGGCTTGAGGACTTCCTGGAGGTGCCAGGCGATGGCCTCGCCCTCGCGGTCCTCATCGGTGGCGAGGAAGAGCTCGTCGGACTCGGCCAGCAGGCCCTTGAGCTTCTTGACCTGATCCTTCTTGTCGGCGTTGACGACGTAGATCGGCTGGAAGTCCTTGTCCACGTTGACGCCGAGCCGGGCCCAGGGCTCACCCTTGTACTTCGCCGGGACCTCGGCGGCCCCGTTCGGGAGGTCACGGATGTGCCCGACGCTCGCCTCGACGACGTATCCGGGGCCGAGGTAGCCCTTGATCGTCTTCGCCTTGGCAGGCGACTCGACGATGACGAGTCGGCGGCCGCCCTGTGCGGTCTCGCTGGTCGGGGACAACTTCGCTCTTCTTCCGGTCGACACTCGGTGGGTGTTTCGGTCTGGGCGTTGCGTGACGCTGCGGAGTGTGACGGTACATCCCGCCCCCGTGTCAAACGGAAAAAGCCCGCAACGCCACTCGAACGGTAACCCGACAAGCGTCCTGTCTGCCGCCCGGACCGTCACACCACTGTCAGGAAGGCCCCATCGGCCCCACGGCCGCCGCCCGCCGCACCGGCCCTGCCGGGCGGACGGGACGGGCGGCGGAAACATGACGCGAACACGACCCCTCCGTCCGCCCTTCCCATGAGTCGGACGACGGCTTCCCGGGGCCCGGACCGGTGTGGGGGCAAGGCGGCGGCGAGGGGCCGGCGGAGGGCCGTCAGTCGCCGGCCGGCGAGAGAAAGCCCTGCTCGACGAGGGTGCGGATGGCGTCCGGGGTACGGTCGCGGAGGGACACCGCGTCCTCCCCGACGAGCTGCGCGATGGCGTCGAGAATCCGGCCCGCGGGGAGCGTCCCGTCGCAGACGCCCGCGAAGCCCGCCCCGACCGTGTCCACCTTGGTGGCCCGGCGCATCCCCCGGTTCTGCCGCAGCACGACGTGCTCGGGGTCCTCCGCGCCCGGCAGCCCGACCTGCTCCTGGACGACCTCGTCGGCCAGCGTGAAACGGGCCGCGAGCAGCGCCGCGTCGTCATGCGTCCGGAGGAAGTCCTGTCGCTCGAAATGAGCCGTTACGGACGGGCCGAGCGGCTGCTCGACCGGGTGCGGCCACTCCTCCGCGATCACCGACGGGCGGTCGCTGCCTGTTTTGCGCAACGTGATCCAGCCAAATCCGACGCCCTTGGTCTTCCGTGCCTCGAACTCCGCCAGCCAGGCGTCGTAGCGGGCCGCGTACTCCTCGGGCGCGGTGCGGTGGTCACCGGCGTCGCGCAGCCACAGCTCGGCGTACTGCGCGACGTCCTGGACCTCGCGCTGGACGATCCACGCGTCGCAGCCGCGCGGCACCCAGGAGGACAGCCGCTCGCGCCAGTCCTCGCCCTCGACGTGCTGCCAGTTGGCCAGCAGCTGGCAGTGGCCCCCGTCGTTGAGCCGGTCGGCCGAACGCCGGACGAGCGTGCGGCACAGGTCGTCGCCGCCCATGCCGCCGTCGCGGTAGGTCAGCCGGGCGCCGGGCGAGATCACGAAGGGCGGGTTGGAGACGATCAGGTCGAAGGTCTCCCCCGCGACCGGCTCGAACAGCGAGCCCTGGCGCAGATCGGCCTCCGGCGCGCCGGACAGCGCGAGGGTGAGCCGTGCGATGTGGAGCGCGCGCGGGTTGAGGTCCGTGGCCGTGATCTTGGTCGCATGCTGGGCGGCGTGCAGCGCCTGGATGCCGGAGCCGGTGCCGAGGTCGAGGGCGCTGCCCACGGGCGTGCGGACCGTGATCCCGGCGAGCGTGGTGGAGGCCCCGCCGACGCCGAGGACGAGCTCCGAGCGGTCCACCCCGGCCGGGCCACCGCCCCCGGCGATCCCGCCGGCGCCGCCGACGGCGCAGCCGAGGTCGGAGACGATCCACCAGTCCTGGCCGTCGGGCCCGCCGTACGGGCGGACGTCGACGGTGGCCCGTACCTCGTCGCCGTCCCGGACGAGCCAGCCGTCGGCGAGGCAGTCGGCCACGGGCAGCGCGGCGGCGACCCGGCCGTACGCGACGGGGCACTGGAGCAGGAAGAGCCGGGTCAGCGTCTCCAGCGGGCCGTCCCCGCGAGTGGCGCGCAGGGCGGGAACGGTCTCGCTGCGGGCGAGGGCGGCGTAGGCGGGGGCGCCGAGCAGGTCGAGGAGGCCGTCGGCGGTGAAGGCGGCGGCCAGCAGGGATTCGCGCAGGCGTGCGGTGCGCGTGGGATCGGCGTCGGGAAGGCGGGGCGTACTCACGGGACCATTGTCGGGGGCGGCGCCGGGGAACGACGAAGGCCCGGCGCGCCGAACGGGGCGCACCGGGGCCGCGGCGCCTTCCCGGCCGCCGGCTGTGCCTTCCTGGTCTGCTTCCGGTTCGCTACGGCTTCTTGCTCTGCGGCGGGGAGCCCACCGGCTTCTGGCAGGCCGACGTCCTCGACATCGCCTTGCCGACGTCGCCGGACTGGAGCTTCTTGAGCGCGTCGTCGCTCCGGCCGCTGAGCTTGGCGATGTCGCCCGCGATGACCTTGAGGCCGTCGCCGAACTTGGACCTGTCGCCGGTGTCCAGCGCGTCCACCCGCTTCTTCAGCTCGGCGTACGCCCCGGATAGGTCGTTGAGCGCCTTGACCGCGTTCTTCTCGCTGCTCTCGCCGTCCTTGACGGGCGGCGCGCCCGCGTTCTGGACGGAGGTGGCGAGCGCCTTGTACGCATCGACGTTGGCCTGGAAGGCTGCGGAGTCGGTCTGCTGGATCTTCTTGGAGTCCTGCTCGTTCTGGACGGTCGCGATGGAGGCGTTGGCGTCGGTGATCTTCTTCACCTGAGGCTGCATCTGGTCGCAGACCTGCTTGGCCCAGTCATCCAGCTTCTTCTTGTTGCCGCTGTCGTCGCCGCCACAGCCTGTCAGCGTCAGGACGAGTGCCGCCCCGCCGGACAGTGCGGCCACAAGCTTCTTGTTCACCGGATTGGTCCCTTCGATGGCTCTCGGCCCGGGAACTTACACGTCCGCTCGCGAAGGGCCGGGAGCCGAGCACACCGTATGCACCCTTTTAAAGCCATTTGCACCAAGCTTGGCGTGGCGTTCGCCGCACCTGGGCGGGGGTGCGGACGGTGTGCTCCGCTCATTTCCGTACGGGGTACCGCTCCGGCTGAGACGCCGTCAGAGCCGGGGGGACGGAGCCACCACCGCCGGGTCCGCCGACGACGCCGCCCGCTCCGCGCCGTCGCCCCCGTCCACGGCGACGCCGCGCCGCTTGGAGACGTAGACCGCGCCCACGATGACGACAACGGCCAGTGCCGCCACGGCGATTCTCAGCCCCTTGTTGGCGTCGGCACCGTAACTGAACTTCACCACCGCCGGCGCGATGAGCAGCGCCACCAGATTCATCACCTTCAGCAGCGGGTTGATCGCGGGACCGGCGGTGTCCTTGAACGGGTCGCCGACCGTGTCGCCGATGACCGTCGCCGCGTGCGCCTCGCTGCCCTTGCCGCCGTGATGCCCGTCCTCGACGAGCTTCTTGGCGTTGTCCCAGGCGCCACCGGAGTTGGCGAGGAAGACGGCCATCAGGGTCCCGGTGCCGATGGCCCCGGCCAGGTACGAACCGAGCGCCCCGACGCCCAGCGAGAAGCCGACGGCGATGGGGGCCAGCACCGCGAGCAGACCGGGGGTGGCCAGCTCGCGCAGCGCGTCCTTGGTGCAGATGTCCACCACGCGCCCGTACTCCGGCTTCTCGCTGTAGTCCATGATCCCGGGATGCTCGCGGAACTGCCGCCGCACCTCGTAGACCACCGCGCCCGCCGACCGCGACACCGCGTTGATCGCGAGCCCCGAGAAGAGGAAGACGACGGCCGCGCCGAGGACCAGCCCGACCAGGTTGTTGGGCTGCGAGATGTCCAGGCTCAGCCCCAGCTCCCCCGCCTTGGCGTGCACGTCCGTCACGGCCGTCGCGATCGCGTCGCGGTACGAGCCGAACAGCGCGGACGCGGCGAGGACGGCCGTCGCGATCGCGATGCCCTTGGTGATCGCCTTGGTGGTGTTGCCCACCGCGTCCAGGTCGGTGAGCACCCGCGCGCCCGCGCCCTCGACGTCACCGGACATCTCGGCGATGCCCTGCGCGTTGTCGGAGACCGGCCCGAAGGTGTCCATCGCCACGATGACGCCGACGGTCGTGAGCAGCCCGGTGCCGGCGAGGGCCACCGCGAACAGGGCCAGCATGATCGAGGTGCCGCCGAGCAGGAACGCCCCGTACACCCCGAGCGCGATCAGCACGGCCGAGTAGACCGCGGACTCCAGACCGACGGAGATCCCCGCGAGGACGACGGTCGCCGGGCCGGTCAGGGACGTCTTGCCGATGTCCCGCACGGGGCGCCGGGCGGTCTCGGTGAAGTAGCCCGTGAGCTGCTGGATCAGGGCCGCGAGGACGATGCCGATGGCCACGGCCACCAGGGCGAGGAAGCGCGGGTCGCCGCCGTGCCCCTGGATGGCGGCGTCGCCGACTCCCTTCAAATCCGCGTAACTGGAGGGCAGATAGACGAACACGGCCACCGCCACCAGCACCAGCGAGATGACGGCCGAGATGAAGAAGCCCCGGTTGATCGCGCTCATCCCGCTCCGGTCACTGCGGCGCGGCGCCACCGCGAAGATGCCGATCATCGCCGTGACCACGCCGATGGCGGGCACGAGCAGCGGGAAGGCCAGGCCCGAGTCGCCGAAGGCCGCCTTGCCGAGGATCAGCGCGGCGACGAGCGTCACGGCGTACGACTCGAAGAGGTCGGCCGCCATGCCCGCGCAGTCGCCGACGTTGTCGCCGACGTTGTCGGCGATGGTGGCCGCGTTGCGGGGGTCGTCCTCGGGGATGCCCTGCTCGACCTTGCCGACCAGGTCGGCGCCCACATCGGCGGCCTTGGTGAAGATGCCGCCGCCGACCCTCATGAACATGGCCAGCAGCGCCGCCCCGAAGCCGAAGCCCTCCAGCACCTTGGGCGCGTCGGCCGCGTAGACCAGCACCACGCAGGACGCGCCCAGCAGACCGAGGCCGACCGTGCACATGCCGACGACGCCGCCCGTACGGAACGCGATCTTCATGGCCCGGTGGGCAACGGCCGTCAGGTCCTTCTCCGGCTCGCCCTTCGCAGGGGTCGCCTCCCGCGCGGCGGCCGCCACCCGCACATTGCTGCGCACCGCGAGCCACATGCCGATATAGCCGGTGGCCGCCGAGAACACGGCACCGACCAGGAAGAACAGGGAACGTCCCATGCGCTGCGACCAGTTGTCGGCCGGCAGCAGCATCAGCAGAAAGAACACGATCACGGCGAAGACGCCGAGGGTGCGCAACTGCCGGGCGAGATAGGCGTTCGCGCCCTCCTGCACCGCCGCGGCGATTCTCTTCATGCTGTCGGTTCCCTCACCGGCCGCCAGCACCTGACGCACCAGCACCACGGCCACCACGAGCGCCGCGACCGCCACCACCGCGATCACCGTGACGAGGTTTCGATTGCCGTCGGTGAGCTCGACGGCGAGTCGTTGAGTGAAGTCCACCTGTTCAGGGGTGAAAGGCCCCGCCATTCGTCCTCCTTAGACGTTTGGCACATGGGCGTGCGGCCATTCGTCCAGCCGCCACGCTCAGGCGTCCTGAGCTCAAGATGGACGGATTGTAGGGAGCATGGCGAGATCAAAACAGAGCGCGGCAAACGGAATGAGACTTCTCGCGAACCGAGCCCATGCGGAGCCCGTACGGAGCCCACCGGGTGGAATGGTGAAGATCAAGAATTGTTTTCCGGAGGATCTCCGGAGAATCGATCATTCATCGACCGGCCGGTGAAGAACCGGCATAGCGCGAGGGCGCGAAAATGGGGACATGGGCGGCGTTCCCACCCCAGCCGGCGACGCACGGTTACGACCGGCGTCAGGCCCGCGCTACAGCGCGAAGCGGCTACCGGACTACGGCGTCACGGACGACGATGTCGTCGGCCAGCTCATCCGGATCAGGCCGCCCGTCTCGCTCGCCGTCACCTCGACGTCGTCGACCAGGCCGCTGATCACGGCGAGCCCCATGTCGTCCTCGCTGTCGGCACCGCTGTCGTCCGGCGTGGCGGGGGCCGTGGAAGCGGGGGACGCCGGGGAACCGGCGGGGGCTGCGGAACCGGACGCGGCAGCGGCCGTCGCGGCCATGACACCTGGGTGGGGGGCATCGTCGGCGACCTCGATGGAGAACTTCTTCTCGTCCTCCGTGAGCACCACCTTCACCGGGCCGTCGATCTCATGGCTCCGGTGGAGGCTCACGGCGCGTGAGCACGCCTCGCCGACGGCGAGGCGGACCTCGTCCAGCACGGCCTCGTCCACCCCTGCCCGGCGCGCCACCGCGGCCGCCACGAGCCTGGCCGTGCGGACATGCTCGGGAAGGGCGCTGAAGAGCAGTTCGACGGTGGCCATGCCATCCCCCTCGGTGGTACGTGCCCTCGTCCCCACTGCCGGAACACAGGGCGAACTCGCGGAGGGGCCGGGCCCGTGAGCCCGTCACCCCCGGCGCGGCTATGTGGCTGTGCGGCTGTACGCGTGTGGCGCCACGGCCGTACGACGGGCGGGCGGCCGCCAACCGGCGCCGACCGACCGCCACCCGGCCGTCAGTCGGTCGCCTGCACCGCGTCCTCGACCGAGGTGTGGATCGGGAACACCTTGGTCAGGCCGGTGATACGGAAAATCTTCAGGATGCGCTCCTGGTTGCAGACCAGCCGCAGCGAACCCTCGTGGGCACGCACGCGCTTCAGCCCGCCGACCAGGACGCCGAGCCCGGTGGAGTCGAGGAAGTCGACGCCTTCCATGTCCACGACGAGGTGATAGCTGCCGTCGTTGACAAGCTCGACCAGCTGCTCACGCAGCTTGGGCGCGGTGTACACATCAATCTCGCCACCGACCCGGACAACCGTACGGTCGCCTACGGTCTCGGTCGACAGGGACAGGTCCACGGATCCTCCAGCACCTTGCATCGAGCGGTCGCCCCCCATGGATCGGCAGCCGCGATGGCATTCAATCACTTACCGGCAGGCGCGCACGACGCCTTGGCGCCATTGTCCGTCAAGCCGGTGACACACTCGGTGTCGATGGCCAACGATCAACTCCCGCCGGAGGCGGGCGTGCACCCCGCTCCCCGGACAGTCCTCGACCGACTCGCCGCCGGGCCGGGCCGGTCTGCACGCATCACTCATACGGAGCACTTGCCCCCTCGTCCCGGACGTCATGCCCCCTGGCCCGAGAAGATCCGGCCGGAAGTGATCGACGCCATTCGGGCCGCCGGTATCGAACGGCCCTGGGCCCACCAGGCGCGCGTCGCCGAGCACGCGCTGCGCGGCGAGTCGGCCGTGGTGGCCACCGGCACCGCCTCGGGCAAGTCCCTCGCCTATCTGGCCCCCGTCCTCAGCGCCCTGCTGGACGGCTCCGAGGCCCCCAACGGGCGTGGCGCGACCGCCCTCTACCTCGCCCCCACCAAGGCCCTCGCCGCCGACCAGCGCCGCGCCGTACGCGCCCTCGCCGGCCCCCTCGGCAAGGGCGTCCGGCCCGCCGTCTACGACGGGGACACCCCCTTCGAGGAACGCGAGTGGGTGCGTCAGTACGCCAATTACGCGCTGACCAACCCGGACATGCTCCACCGCTCGATCCTGCCCGCCCACCCCCGATGGGCCTCCTTCCTGCGCACCCTGCGCTATGTCGTCATCGACGAGTGCCACGCCTACCGGGGCGTCTTCGGCTCCCACGTCGCCCAGGTGCTCCGCCGGCTGCGCCGCCTGTGCGCCCGCTACGGCTCCGATCCCGTCTTCCTCCTCGCCTCCGCCACGGCCTCCGAGCCCGGCCCCGCCGCCGGCCGGCTCACCGGCCTGCCGGTCGCGGAGGTCACCGAGGACGCCTCCCCGCGCGGCGAACTGGTCTTCGCCCTCTGGGAGCCCCCGCTCACCGAGCTCCACGGCGAGCGGGGCGCCCCCGTCCGCCGCACCGCCACCGCCGAGACCGCCGACCTCCTCACCGACCTCGCCGTCCAGGGCGTGCGCACCGTCGCCTTCGTCCGCTCCCGGCGCGGCGCCGAGCTGGTGGCCCTCATCGCCCAGGAGCGGCTCGCCGCCGTGGACCGTTCCCTCCCCTCCCGCGTCGCCGCCTACCGCGGCGGCTACCTCCCCGAGGAGCGCCGCGCCATCGAGCGCTCCCTCCACACCGGCGAGCTGCTGGGCCTCGCCGCCACCTCCGCCCTGGAACTGGGCGTCGACGTCGCCGGCCTCGACGCCGTCCTCCTCTCCGGCTACCCCGGCACCCGCGCCTCCCTGTGGCAGCAGGCCGGCCGCGCGGGCCGCACCGGCCGGGGCGCGCTCGCCGTCCTGATCGCCCGCGACGACCCGCTGGACACCTACCTCGTCCACCACCCCGAGGCCCTCTTCCAGCAGCCCGTGGAGTCCACCGTCCTCGACCCGGACAACCCCTACGTCCTCGCGCCCCACCTGTGCGCGGCCGCCGAGGAGCTGCCCCTGACCGAGTCCGACCTGTCGCTCTTCGGACCCGCGGCCATGGCCGTGATCTCCCAGCTGGAGGCCCGCAAGCTCCTCCGCCACCGGGGCACCGCCTGGCACTGGACCCGCCGCGAGCGCGCCGCCGACCTCACCGACATCCGGGGCGGGGGCGGCCGCCCCGTCCAGGTCGTCGAGGAGGGCACGGGACGGCTGCTGGGCACCGTGGACCGGTCCGCCTCCCACACCACCGTCCACGAGGGCGCCGTCCACCTCCACCAGGGCCGCAGCTACCTCGTGCGCCACCTCGACCTGGACGACTCCGTCGCCCTGGTGGAACAGGCCGACCCGCCCTACTCCACGACGGCCCGCGACACCACGGCCGTCTCCATCCTGGAGACCACCACCGAGGTCCCCTGGGGGGACGCGCGGCTGTGCTTCGGCTCCGTCGAGGTCACCA
Organism: Streptomyces sp. NPDC037389; assembly: GCF_040636475.1. Lineage (NCBI taxonomy): Bacteria > Bacillati > Actinomycetota > Actinomycetes > Kitasatosporales > Streptomycetaceae > Streptomyces > Streptomyces sp. NPDC037389. Next base: position 527,190 of record NZ_JBEZUS010000004.1, on the reverse strand, counting down.
ACCAGGTCGTCTCCTTCCTCCGTCGCAGACTCATCACCGGCGAGGTCATGGGCGAGACCAAGCTGGACCTGCCGCCCCGCACCCTGCGCACCCGCGCCGTGTGGTGGACCGTCACCGAGGACCAGCTCGACGACGCCCGGATCTCCCCCGAGGCCCTCGGCGGCGCCCTCCACGCCGCCGAACACGCTTCCATCGGCATGCTCCCCCTCTTCGCCACATGCGACCGCTGGGACATCGGGGGCGTCTCCGTCCCCCTCCACCCCGACACCCTCCTGCCGACCGTCTTCGTCTACGACGGCCACCCCGGCGGCGCCGGCTTCGCCGAGCGCGCCTTCCACACCGCCGCCCGCTGGCTCGGCGCCACCCGCGAGGCCATCGCGGCCTGCGAGTGCGCCGCCGGGTGCCCCTCCTGCATCCAGTCCCCCAAATGCGGGAACGGCAACGACCCACTGGACAAGAAGGCCGCCATCCGCCTCCTCACCCGCCTCCTCTCCGCCGCCCCGGAGGACTCGGAGGCCCCGACGGCCCCGAAAGCCCTGAAGGACTCGGAGGGCCCGACGGAGACGGACTGAGCGCCGGGACGAGGCGGGAGGCGGTGCGGCCCGGGAGGCAGCGGGGCCAGGCAGCGGGGCCAGGCAGCGGGCTGGGCGGGAGAACGGACCGGGCGGCGTCACGGGCTACGTACGGAGAGGCGTCACGGCGCGTACGCCGCCTCCGGCGGCCCGGCGCGGGCCCGAACCCTCAGTGCGTACGGCCCGGCCCGGGCCTCCGCCGCCACTTCCGCGAACTCGCCCCTCACCCCACAGCGCACCACTCTCACGCCCTGCGCCGAGGCGACCTTCCGGGCGAGGCCACAGGCCACCGACTCCCCTTGGAGGGCGTGGTCGGCGGCGGCGAGCGCCGCCAGGTCCGCCGCCCCGCCCGCACGATGACGAGCGATCACCACCTGCCCCATGGCCAGCAGCGCCGCGAAGACCACACAGGACGCCATCGCGACGGCCGCCACCCACACCGAGGCCAGACCTCCGTCATCCCACCGTCTCCTCCGCAAGGGCCACCGCCTCACCGCTCAGCCGTACCGCCAGCGGCCCCGGCCCGGCGGCCCGGGCCTCGACCCGCACCCGGACGAGATCGCCCTCCCGTGTCAGCCCGATCCGGGCCCCGCGCGGAGCGGCGGACCGGGCCGCGGCGACGGCCGCCGGAGGCGGGTCCTGCCGGGCCGCCGCCCGCGCCCCCGCCCGGGCCGCGTCCACGCACTGGATCTGCGCGGACGCGGCCATCAGCCCCCAGAGCAGGGCCAAGGCGAACAACACCAGCACCGGCAGCGCCACCGCGGCCTCGGCCGTCACATAGCCTCCGTCGGACCGCGCCCCGGACGCCTCGGATGCCCCGGACGCCCCGTCAGAAGGTCGCATGGAGCGCCTTCACGATCAGTTGCTGAAGGGCCGAGCTGACGGCCCCACTCGTGACCACCTTGTACAAAACAGCCGCCAGCGCGCACGCCGCGAGCGTGCCCACCGCGTACTCCGCCGTCGTCATCCCGGCCTCACCGGCACCCCTCACCCAGGCCCGGCGCGCCGCCCACCACGACGTGGTCTTCATCGCCACCACTGCCATGACCGATCCCCCATCTCTTGTGATGTGCGCGGTGCGCGGCCTCATCCGTCGCACCGTCACTTTCCTTTTTCTTCACGTGTTTCTTCACGTGCTTGTTTTGCTCGCTGCCCATGCGCCAGACCGCGTTCAGCTTCCGCGCATGAGTCCCTCTGCCAGCCCGACCACCACCGGCACCACCCCGACCGTCAGGAACGCGGGCAAGAAGCAGAGCCCCAGCGGTGCCGTCGCCTGAACCCCCGCGCGACGGGCCCTCATCGCCGCCGATCTCCCCTGGGCCGCGCGCAGCCGTGCCGCCAGCCGCGCCATGGGCTCCACCGCCGGGACTCCGGTGGCCTGGGCCCGTTCCAGACAGCCGGCCAGCGGGGCGGCCCCGGGCAGGCCCCCCAGCCGCCCCCAGGCGGTGCCCGGATCGCCGCCGAGCCGTACCTCCGCCGCCGCTTGGGCCAGCCGGGACCCGACCGGGCCTCCCAGCGAGCCCCCGACCGCCTCGGCGGCCTCCCTGGGCCCGGCACCGGCGGCCAGACAGGCGGCCAGAAGATCGGCCGCCAGGGGCAACTGCCGCCCCACTTCCTCGGCCCGCACCTTTCCCTCGGCCTCCTCGGCCTTCCGGCACCATCGCCAGACACCACAGGCCGCGGCGACTCCCGCCACGCATCCGGTGACACCCGCGACCAGCCAGACGAGCCCGAGCCCGGCGATCCCCACCGTCACGGCCGCCGCCACAGCCACCCGCCCGTCCAGGCCGCTCACCGCGCGCCGTGACCGGCTGCGCGACCGGCCCTCGCCTTCCGCCGCCTCACCCGCCGCCGGGCCATGGCTCCCGAGCAGGGTCACCAACCGGCCGCGTACCGTACGCCTTCCGCGCGCGCCTCTCCCCAGCGCCGCCACGCACACCGTCGCGATCGCGGCCAGCACCACCGCCCACAGGCTGTGGACAACAACGCCCCCGTTCACTTCTCCCGCTCCCTCCCGTTCGTCTTCCCCGGCCCTTCGGCGACCCGGACGATCCGCCGGGTCCACGCGATCCCCGCGCACTCCAGCAGTCCGCCGAACACCAGACACCCGAGCCCGGTCGGGGTGTGCAGCAGCACCCGCAGCGGCTCGGCCCCCAGCGCGACACCCATCAGCAGGGCGAGGACGGGAAGCAGCGCCAGCATCACGGCGGTGGACCGGGTGCCCGCCAACTGGGCGCGCAGTTCCTCCCGCTGATCCCGCTCGGCGCCCAGAGCCGCCGCGACCCGCTCCAGGCCCGCGGCCAGACCGGCCCCGCCGTCGACCGCGACCCGCCAGCAGGCGGCCACCCCCTGGAGCCCCTCGGCCCCCGACTGTCGCCCCGCCTTGCGCAGCGCGTCCGGTACGTCCCCGCCGAACCTCGCCGCCGCCGGCACCGCGGGCCACCCCGGGCCCAGCCCCGCCTCCCTCAGCCCGGACACCGCCGCACCGGGCTGGCGCCCCGCCCTGAGCTCACCCGCGACGGTGCCGCACATGTCGATCACGGCGGATTCCCGGCGCTCCCGCTCACGCTGCCGCTCCCGCGCCGCCAGCCACCGCCGTACGAGCGGCACGGCCAGCGCTCCCACGATCAACGGCAGCACCGACTTCCCCAGCACCGCCACCGCGCAGCCGACAGGCAGACAGAGCAATTCCCGTCTCTGCCGCACCACCCGTCGCAAGCGGCCGACCCACTCACCGGTCCGACCCGGCAGAGCGAGACCCGGCCCATCTCCAGCTCTCCCACCCCCGGCCGTCCCACCACCGGCCAGCAGCAGCCGGGCCCGCCGCACGCCCGGCCCCGGCCGAGCCCGCCGCACGGCAAGGGCGCAGAGCGCCAGGACGAAGAACAACAGCGCGGCACACCCGGAGGAAGCCTGCGCCCCGGACGGCCACCCGGTCATGGCGCACCTCCGGCGCGCCCGCACAGCTCGGCCAGCCGGTCCCAGCCCCGCGCCCGCTCGAAGCCGTCCTCGCCCCACACGGCTGCCGGGACGGTCGTCACCAGACCGGCGGAATCCCGGTCGAGCACATGGACTTCCGCGACCCTTCTGCGGCCGCGGTGGTCACGGACCATATGGATCACCACCGACAGGGCGGCCGCGAGCTGGCTGTGCAGCGCCGCCCGGTCGAGGCCCGCCGTAGAGCCCAGCGCCTCCAGCCGGGCCGGGACGTCCGCGGCGGCATTGGCGTGCACCGTGCCACAGCCTCCTTCATGGCCCGTATTGAGAGCGGCCAGGAGATCGGTGACCTCGGGACCGCGCACCTCGCCGACGACCAGCCGGTCCGGGCGCATCCGGAGCGCCTGGCGCACCAGATCCCGCAGGGTGACGAGGCCGGTGCCCTCCTGGTTCGCGGGGCGGGTCTCCAGCCGCACCACATGCGGGTGGTCCGGGCGCAGTTCGGCGGAGTCCTCGGCGAGGACGATCCGCTCGTCTGGCGCGACCAGCCCCAGCAGGGTGGACAGCAGCGTGGTCTTGCCCGAGCCCGTGCCGCCGCTGATGACGAAGGAGAGCCGAGCGTCGAGGACGGCGCGCAGCAGCCGCTCCCCGTCAGGGGGCAGCGCCCCCGCGGCCACGAGCTCCGCCAGGGCGAAGGCGCGCGGCCGGACGACCCGCAGCGAGAGGCAGGTGGACCCGACGGCCACGGGAGGCAGGACGGCGTGCAGGCGTGTGCCGTCCGGGAGGCGGGCGTCCACCCAGGGCCGGGCGTCGTCGAGCCGGCGTCCGGCGATGGCGGCGAGGCGCTGGGCGAGGCCACGCACCGCCGCCGCGTCGGGGAAGGTCACATCGGTGCGCTCCAGGCCCGCGCCCCGGTCGATCCAGACCCGGTCGGGGGCGGTGACCAGGACGTCGGTGACGTCGGGCGCCGCCAGCAGGGGCTCCAGAGGGCCCGTGCCGACCAGCTCGGAGCGCAACCGGGCCGCCACGCCGAGGACTTCGGCGTCGCCCAGCAGCCGTCCCTCCCGGCGCAGCGCCTCGGCGACCCGGGCGGGTGTCGGCTCGGCCCCGCTCTCCGCCAGCCGCAGCCGTACGGCGTCCAGCAGCGCGAGGCTCATGCCGGTACTCCCTCGTCCTCGGGGAGTGCCCTGTCCCAGAACTCCGCGCTGAAGCGGGCCAATGGCCCCCGTTCGGCACCGCCCGGCGGCCGGCCGGTGTCGAGCGCGTCCGACAGGCCGGGCTCCAGGGGTAGTTCACCCGCAAGGGGGAGCCCCAAGAGGCGGGCGATCTCGTCAGCCTCCAGGCCGGAGCCGAACGGGCCGCGCACGACGGCCCGCAGATCCCTCAGCAGCATGCCCAGCGTCGAGGCCACCCGGTGGGCTGCGGCGACGGCCCGCAGTTCGGCGGGGACCACCAACAGGCCCAGGTCTAGCTGTTCCAGGGCTTCGACGGCCGGTTCGTCCAGCCTGCGTGGCAGATCCACGACCACGACTCCGCCGCGCCGCCGGGCGGCGGCCAGGACGGCGCGCATCGCCTCGGGCGGGACGGCCGGGCAGCCGCCCCGGTCCCAGCTCAGGACGCGCAGGGAGTGGAGTTCGGGCAGGGCCTCCTCCAGTGCCTGTCCGGCCACTCGCCCCCGCGAGTCGGCGAAGGCGGGCCAGCGCAGCCCCTCGGCCCTCTCCCCGCCCAGCAGTACGTCGAGCCCGCCGCCCAGGGGATCGCCGTCGATCAGCATGGTGCGCCGCCCGGCGCGGGCCGCGCCCACGGCCAGGGCGCAGGCCAGGGTGCTGGCCCCCGCGCCGCCGCGGCCGCCGACGACGCCCACCGTGAGAGCCGGGCGTCCCACCCCCTCCACGGCGTCGGCGATCCGGTCGACGAGCCAGCCCTCCCCGTCGGGCAGCAGGGCCACATGACGGGCGCCGATTCCGACGGCTCTGCGCCAGACGCCGGGGTCGCCGGGATCCCTGCCGACGAGCACCACGCCCTCGACGCGGGCGGCGGCCCCCAGTCCGGTGGCGCTGTCGTCGCCCACCAGGATCAGGGGCGCGCCGTCCCAGCCGGTTCCCCGGGCGAACGGGCCGTGGACGACCTCGGGCACGGCACCTGCCGCGGCGCACAGCCTCAGCAGATCGTCGAGCAGCGCCTCGTCCTCCGTGACGATCAGCGGGCCCCGTTGCTTGCCGTCGCCGGAAGCGGGCCGATCGGACGTGCTGGATCCGGTCACGGTCTCTCCCCTCTCACTCCACGCTCTCGTCTCCGCGAACATCGCGGAACTCGCGGGGAATCACCGTGCAGCGAACCGGGAAATCGTGTGGATCTTGGTCAAAAACTGTGGACAACTCAACGGTTGTGAATATCCCGCTCACCTATACCGGTGACTTCCGGAGAGCAGCGTGGCGATTACGCTGCGTAACGGGTATGAAGGAGGGAGGCCACGCGCTCAACAGGGCGGGCGAGGACGGGGGAGGCCCGATGACGACGACCGAAACGCATCCGGACATGCGACGACCCCCGCCGGGGGGGAGAGCGGGGGTCGTCCCCACGGCCGACTCGGGGGGGGAGGAGTCGGGCCGGGTTAGACACGGTCGCGAACGATCCGTGACTTCCATGGTGTACCCGAGAGCCTTCTCAGGCAAACCCACACGCCTCAGCTTACGCCGAATGGAGGGCCCCTATGCTCGGCGGCGTGGAAAACCACTCCTTGCCCAGGACCGCCGCGTTCTTTGATCTGGACAAGACGGTCATTGCGAAGTCGAGCACGCTCACCTTCAGCAAGTCCTTCTACCAAGGCGGCTTGATCAACAGGCGCGCCGTGTTGCGCACCGCCTATGCACAGTTCGTCTTCCTGGCCGGCGGAGCCGACCACGACCAGATGGAGCGGATGCGTCAGTATCTCTCCGCCCTCTGCAGGGGCTGGAATGTCCAGCAGGTCCGCGAGATCGTGGCCGAGACCCTGCACGAGCTCATCGACCCGATCATTTACGACGAGGCCGCCTCGCTCATCGAGGAACACCACGCCGCGGGACGGGATGTGGTGATCGTGAGCACCTCGGGCGCCGAGGTCGTCGAGCCGATCGGGGCGTTGCTGGGCGCCGACCGGGTCGTGGCCACCCGGATGGTCGTCGAGGAAGGCGCCTTCACAGGGGAAATCGAGTACTACGCCTATGGCCCCACCAAAGCCGAGGCCGTGCGCGAGCTGGCCGCCTCGGAGGGATACGACCTCAGCCGCTGCTACGCATACAGCGATTCGATCACCGACATTCCGATGCTGGAGGCGGTCGGCCACCCCCACGCCGTCAATCCCGATCGGGCATTGCGCCGCGAAGCGGTGTCACGCGACTGGCCGGTCCTCTCCTTCAACCGTCCCGTGCGCCTGAAGCAGCGCATTTCCGCGCTGTCCATGCCATCCCGTCCGGCGCTGCTCATGGCTGCCGCGATCGGCGCGGCGGCGGCCACGGCGGGGCTGATGTGGTTCGCCAACCGCCGCCGCGCGACCATGCCCGCCTTGCCCGCTTTTGATGCCAAAAGCAAAAGAACTGTGGCTTAGGCTTCCGCTTCTACGGCGACAGGAGTAGAAAGGACTTAACGGCCCGCGAGACCAGGGACATCCGGGAGGACGCCCCTCACGCACCAAGGCCCCACGGACCGAGCATGAAAGCCGGGCACCCACGCGACGCCGACCCGTCGATTACGGGCCAGTCGCACCAGGTGGCGGGCGAAGTCCCCGGCCTGATGGGCGAATTTCGTGCACGCATGGTAACCCGGCGGACGTGCCAGCGGCGGTACCGGAGCAGTACAGGTACCGCCGCAACCCATGTCCACCACAAGGGTGATGAGGCGGACCGAGGGCCGGCGGCGGCCGACCCGGTGGCCGCCGGTCAGGCGGCGCCGCGCTGAAGCGCCTCGCACACCGCCGTACTCTCCCGCACCCCCAGCTCGACGGCACGGCCGCAGTGCGCGATCCAGGCCGCCAGGCCGGCCGGGGTACCCGAGACATAGCCCTCGAGCGCCGCCGCATAAGCCTCCCGGCCCTGCTCCGCGTGCCCCACCTCGGCCGGGCAGATGGCCTTGGGGTCCAGACCGCTGCCCACCAGCACGATGCGCTCGGCCGTCCGCGCGACCAGGCCGTTGTACGAACCGAACGGCCGCAGGGCGAGCAGTTCGCCATGGACCACGGCCGCCGTCACCAGCGCCGGGGCCGCGCTGCCCGCGATCAGCAGCCCCGCCAGTCCCTCCAGTCGTCCCGCGACCTCGTCCGCGCCCGGCAGCGGCAGCTCGACCAGCGGCTCCACCACCGGCTCACCGGCCAGCCGCGGCCGTCCGACCGAGGCATCGGGCCGGTCCCCACCGGCGGCCACCAGATGCAGCCGGGCCAGGACCCGCAGCGGGGACTGGCGCCACACGCTCAGCAGTTGACCCGCCTCGGCGGTCAGCCGCAGCGCCGCGCCCACCGCACGCGGCTCCCCCTCACCGCTGAAGTCGGAGCGGCGGCGCACCTCTTCGAGGGCCCAGTCCGCGCCGGACAGCGCGGCCGAGCCCCGCGCACCGCGCAGCGCCGCCTCGGAGGTGACCTCATTGCTCCGGCGGCGCATCACCCGGTGGCCATACACCCGGTCCACCGCCTTGCGTACGGAGTCCACGGAGTCGGCAACGCCCGGGAGCGAGCCCAGGGTGGCAAGCGGATCGGCTGTCGTACTCATGGGTAAGACACTACGCACTTCGGGTCTACACCCCCCGAAAGAGTGGTCCTCTTCACTCACGGCTCTCACTCAGCGCACCCCTGCACCTACTCTTGGTGAATATGAAGATCGCTTTCGTGGGGAAGGGCGGCAGCGGCAAGACCACGCTGTCCTCCCTGTTCATCCGCCACCTCGCCGTCGGCCGTGCCCCCGTCATCGCCGTGGACGCGGACATCAACCAGCACCTCGGCGCGGCGCTCGGGCTCGACGAGGCGGACACCGCCGCTCTGCCCGCTATGGGCGCACGGCTCCCCTTGATCAAGGAGTATCTGCGCGGCGACAACCCGCGCATCGCCTCGGCGGAGACCATGATCAAAACGACCCCGCCGGGCAACGGATCACGGCTGCTGCGCGTCACCGAGGACAATCCGGTCTACGAGGCATGCGCCCGTACGGTGGCGCTGGACGACGACACGTCCGTCCGGCTGATGGTCACCGGCCCCTTCACCGATTCCGATCTCGGTGTCGCCTGCTACCACTCGAAGGTCGGCGCGGTCGAGCTGTGCCTGAACCACCTCGTGGACGGGCCGGGCGAGTACGTGGTCGTCGATATGACGGCGGGCAGCGACTCCTTCGCCTCCGGGATGTTCACCCGTTTCGACATGACCTTCCTCGTCGCCGAGCCCACCCGTAAGGGTGTGTCCGTCTACCGCCAGTACAAGGAGTACGCGCGGGACTTCGGCGTCGCGCTGAAGGTCGTGGGCAACAAGGTGCAGGGGCAGGACGACCTCGACTTCCTGCGTGCCGAGGTGGGCGAGGACCTGCTCACGACGGTCGGCCACTCCGACTGGGTGCGGGCGATGGAGAAGGGCCGCCCGCCCCGTTTCGAGCTGCTGGAGGAGGTCAACCGGCAGGCCCTGCGCGTTCTGGGCGAGACCGCGGACGCCTCCTACGAGCGGCGCGACTGGCGGCGCTACACCCGCCAGATGGTCCACTTCCACCTCAAGAACGCGGAGAGCTGGGGCAACGCCAAGACGGGTGCCGATCTGGCGGCGCAGGTCGATCCCGCGTTCGTGCTGGACGAAGAGCTGCTGGCTACCGCGCAGCCCGTCTGACGGAGGCGCCGGAGAACCGCGCCCAGCCGTTCTTCGGCGTCTTGCCGATCTCCAGCTCGCGCAGGTCCGTGAGCAACCGGGGATCCTGGGCGTCCAGCCAGTCCGCCAGCTGTTTGAAGGAGACACAGCGCACGCCGTCCTTCACACAGACCTTCTTGATGACGCTTTCGACAGCACGCATGTACGTGCCGCCGTTCCAGGACTCGAAGTGGTCGCCGACGAAGAACGGGGCACGGTTTCCCCGGTACGCCCGCTGGAAGCCCGCCATCAGGCCGTCGCGCATCTGTCTGCCCCACGCCTCCCGCCGGGCGGGCTCGCCCTCGGTGGTACCGGACTGGTTGGCGAGGAAGTTGTAGTCCATCGACAGCGTCTCGAAGTCCCGCCCCGGGACGGGGATGTCCTGCAAGGGGAAGTCCCAGACGCCGCGGATCTTCCGGGGCCAGACCTGCCGCCCGCCGATGGAACTCGCGTCGTAGCGGAAACCCATGGCCTTGGCCGCCGGGATGAGATTGCGCTGGCCCTCCAGGCAGGGCGCCCGCCCGCCGACCAACTCCTTGCCGTAGTCGAACGGAAGGGGTGGCTCCGACCTGAGCCCGGCGTTGGTCCGCCAGTGCCTGACGAACGACTCCGCCTGCCGGATCTCGCTCATCCACTCCTTGCTGGTCCAGGTGCCGACGCCACCGTGGGCGCCGCAGAAGTGACCGTTGAAGTGGGTGCCGATCTCATTGCCCTCGAACCAGGCGGCGCGCATCTGCGCCACGGTGTCCCGCACGCCCTCGACGTCGTTGAAGCCGATGTCGGAGGCACCTGCGGAGTGCCGGGGCGGGGCGTAGAGCTTCCGCTTGGCGGCGGGGAGCATGTAGACGCCGCTGAGGAAGTAGGTCATGGTCGCGTGGTACTTCCTGCCGACGGCCCGGAAGTGGGAGAACAGTTTCTGCTCGTCCTCGCCCGCGCCGTCCCATGAGAAGACGACGAACTGCGGCGGCCGTTCACCGGGTTTGAGACGGCGCGGGACGGGCTGCCCGGGCTGAGGGCCGGTCTCGGCGGTGGAGCCGTCGCCGATCAGCCGGACCGGCCGCCCGGCCGGGTACGGACGGGCCGGCGCCCGGCGGCCGCCGGCGGGGGCGGAGGCGTCGGGCGTCGCGGCCCCCGAGGCCAGCGCCAGGGCAGTCAGGCCGCCGAGCGCGATTCTCCATGCAGCAGCCATGAGCCACCTCGCCGTTCGACTCGCCTGTCCGGCGGGGCGGGCAGACGTTCAAGCGACGCCACCATCGCATGGGGTCAAAACTGAACAAAGGAGGCAGGCATTTAAAAATACTTATTCGCTCGATCAGGGGAAGGGTCGGGGCACTCCCTCGCCAGCCCTTTACTCTGCATTACGATCCGTTTACCGAGAGTTGATGGACGCCTGTCCGTCGCAGCCGCTCCCGCCGCTGCCCGCCGTGACCACGGCCGCGCATCCAGCGCGACCGCGCCGCCCCGACGAAAAAGACGGGACCGACGATGCCCGCTCAGCAGACCCAGACGCCCCCTTCCTTCCCTGCACTCCGCCAGGACGGCCCCCCTGAGCCCAGTGGGCGGAGCCGGTCCGCCTGGTCCCGGGATCTCCCCGCCTCCGGCGCCGTCACCTTGGCCGCCGTTCCCCTCTCCCTGGGGATCGCCCTGGCGGCGAGCGTCCCCCTCCAGGCCGGCCTGATCGCGGCGGCCGTCGCCGGGATCGCCGGAGCGGTGTTCGGCGCCGCCCCGGCCCGGGCCGGGGGCACGGCCGCCTGTCTGGTGCTGGTGACCGCGGAGCTGGTCCAGCGCCAGGGCTGGCAGGTCACCTGCGGGGTCATCGCCCTCGTCGGGCTGGCGCAGCTCGCCCTCGGCGCCCCACGGGTGGCCCGTTTGGCGTCGGCGTTCAGTCCCGCCGTCGCGCGCGGAATGCTCGCCGGTGCAGGAGCGACGATCGTCCTCGGCCAGGCGCCCGTCGTACTGGGCGGTGGTCCTCAGCCGGCCGCGCCGGCAGGTGTCCGGGCCCTGCTCTCGGAGTTGACGCATCCACGGCCCGCCGCGCTCCTGGCCGCCGCCGTCACGGCGGTGACGCTGACGGTCTGGCCCCGGCTGCCCGGCAGGGCGGGGCGGCTGCTGCGGCTCGTCCCCGCCCCGTTCGCCGCGCTCGCCCTGGCCATGGGTGCGAGTCTCTCCCTGGACACGCCCCGGATCTCCCTCGCCCCCTGGGGGCCACGGGTGCTGCCCGGCCTGCCGGACGGCCCGGTGCTCGGGATCTTCGCGGCGGTGCTGACGCTCACGCTCGCCGCGAGCGCGCAGTCGCTGCGGTCCCTGCTGCCGGCCCCCGTCCAGGAGTGGCTGCGCCCCCGGGGCGCGGTACCCCCCGGCGCCGCAGGGCCCGGATCCCACGCGGGCTCGGCGGTGTGTGCCGTCTGCGTCCTGCTGTGCGCGGGGCTGCCGGCTGCGGTGCCGGAGCTGGTCCCCCTGTCCGCCGTGGCCGTTCTCGCCGTCGCGGCCGGGCTGAGGGCGACGGACCTGGCGCAGGTCAAGCAGATGTCGCGACACAGGGAGTTCCCCATGTACGTGGCCACGCTCGGGTCGGTGCTGCTGCTGGGAGTGCTTCAGGGCGTCGTGGTGGGCATGGTGATCGCCGCCCTGCTCTCACTGCCCGGGATCGCCCGCTCCCTCCGGGGCCGCGGCAAGCCCGCCACGGACCCCGCCGGTTCCCCTGCCCACCGCCCCTGGACCCCCTGGCGCCATCTCGACCGCGCCCACCGCGCGGAGGAGGAGGCCGGGCCCGGCGAGACCGGGCAACTCCTCGGAGGGGTGAGCACCTTCCAGCGCGACACCGCCCCGTTGGTCCGCGACGAGCTGGCCAGGCTCGCCCGGGAAGGACAGCGCCCCAGCCAGCTCTTCCTCACCTGCGCCGACTCCCGGCTGGTGACCAGCATGATCACCTCAAGCGGCCCCGGCGATCTGTTCACCGTGCGCAATGTCGGCAATCTGCTGCCCCCGCCCGGCGACGACGGGAGCTGCGACTCGGTCGGCGCCGCCGTGGAGTACGCCGTGGAGGTGCTCAAAGTCGGCAACATCACCGTCTGCGGGCACTCGGGATGCGGTGCGATGCAGGCCCTGCTGGATCTGTCCGCCTCCCCCGCCGGCCATGGCCTCGCCTCCGTCCAGACCCCGCTCACCCGCTGGCTGCGGCACGGCCGGCCCAGCCTGGCCCGAATGCAGCGGATCGGCCGACTGGGGCGTGGCGAGGTGGCGCTGGCGGACCGTCCCGTCGCGGACGACGTCGAGCGGCTGGCGCTCGTCAACATCTTGCAGCAGCTCGACCATCTGATGGCCCACCCCTGTGTCGCGCGTCGGGTGGCCGAAGGATCACTGCGGCTCCAGGGGATGTACTTCCACGTGGGCGAGGCCCAGGCCTATGTCCTGGACCGGCGTTCGCGCACCTTCACCGCCGTACGGCCCGCCGTCCTGGACGCCGTATGACCCATCCCGTATGACCCATCCCGTATGACCCACCCCGTATGACCCACCCCGCCCGGCACTCCGGCGCGACGCCCCCAGCGCGTCCCATCGGCCGCACCACCCCCTCTGACCTCGGCACATCAGGTTTTCATAAGGTCTAAACCACTTTTTGTCCACACCCCTTGTCAGGGTGCGTCCCGGCCTGATGAGCTATGGCCGGGACGTAACGAGCCCCCTGGGAAAGGGAGATGTCGTGAGCAACGAAAGCCTGGCCAACCTTCTGAAGGAGGAGCGCCGTTTCGCACCGCCCGCCGGTCTGGCCGCCGAGGCCAATGTGACCGCCGAGGCGTACGAGCGGGCGAAGGCTGACCGGCTGGGCTTCTGGGCCGAGCAGGCCCGCCGCCTGAGCTGGGCGGCCGAGCCGACCGAGACCCTCGACTGGTCGAACGCGCCGTTCGCCAAGTGGTTCGCCGACGGCAAGCTCAACGTGGCGTACAACTGCGTCGACCGCCATGTGGAGAACGGGCTGGGCGACCGTGTCGCGCTGCACTTCGAGGGAGAGCCCGGCGACAGCCGTTCGATCACCTACGCCGAGTTGCAGCGCGAGGTCTCCCGCGCCGCCAACGCCCTGCTGGAGCTGGGTGTCCAGGCCGGTGACCGCGTCGCCATCTATCTGCCGATGATCCCCGAAGCGGTCGTCTCGATGCTGGCCTGCGCCCGCATCGGCGCCCCGCACTCCCTGGTCTTCGGCGGCTTCTCCGCGGACGCCCTCGCCACCCGGATCAACGACGCCGACGCCCGCGTCGTCATCACCGCCGACGGTGGCTACCGGCGTGGCAAGCCCTCCGCGCTCAAGCCCGCGGTGGACGAGGCCCTCACCCGTCCGGGCACCGAGAACGTCCGCAGCGTGCTCGTGGTCCGCCGCACCGACCAGGAGGGCATCGACTGGACCGAGGGCCGCGACGTGTGGTGGCACGACCTGGTCGAGCGTCAGTCCGACCAGCACACCCCCGAGGCCTTCGACGCGGAGCACCCGCTCTTCATCCTCTACACCTCGGGCACGACGGGTAAGCCCAAGGGCATCCTCCACACCACCGGTGGCTATCTCACCCAGGCCTCGTACACCCACCACGCCGTCTTCGACCTCAAGCCCGAGACCGATGTCTTCTGGTGCACCGCCGACGTCGGCTGGGTCACCGGCCACTCGTACATCGTCTACGGCCCGCTGAGCAACGGCGCGACGGAGGTGCTCTACGAGGGCACTCCCGACAGCCCGCACCAGGGTCGCTGGTGGGAGATCGTCCAGAAGTACGGCGTCACGATCCTGTACACCGCCCCCACCGCCATCCGCGCCGCCATGAAGTGGGGCGACGACATCCCCGCCAAGTTCGACCTGTCGAGCCTGCGGATCCTGGGGTCGGTCGGCGAGCCCATCAACCCCGAGGCCTGGGTCTGGTACCGCAAGCACATCGGCGCCGACACCACCCCGGTCGTCGACACCTGGTGGCAGACCGAGACCGGCACCATGATGATCAGCCCGCTGCCGGGCGTGACCGAGACCAAGCCGGGTTCGGCCCAGGTCCCGCTCCCCGGCATCTCCGCCACCGTCGTCGACGACGACGGCCACGAGGTACCCAACGGCGCCGGCGGCTATCTCGTCCTCACCGAGCCGTGGCCGTCCATGCTCCGCACCATCTGGGGGGACGACCAGCGCTACCTGGACACCTACTGGTCCCGCTTCGAGGGGCGCTACTTCGCGGGCGACGGCGCCAAGAAGGACGATGACGGCGACATCTGGCTGCTCGGCCGGGTCGACGACGTCATGCTCGTCTCCGGCCACAACATCTCCACCACCGAGGTGGAGTCCGCCCTCGTCTCGCACCCGAAGGTCGCCGAAGCCGCCGTCGTCGGCGCCGCCGACCCGCAGACCACCCAGGCGATCTGCGCCTTCGTCATCCTGCGCAGCGGTGTGGACGCCGAGGCCGAGGGCCTCACCGAGGAGCTGCGCGCCCATGTGGCCAAGCAGCTCGGCCCGATCGCCAAGCCCAAGCGGGTCCTGCCCGTGGCCGAGCTGCCCAAGACCCGCTCCGGCAAGATCATGCGCCGTCTGCTGCGCGACGTGGCCGAAAACCGCACTCTCGGCGATGTGACCACCCTGACCGACTCCTCGGTCATGGACCTCATCCAGGCCAAGCTCCCAGCCGCCCCCAGCGAGGACTGAACCCAAAAACACATCTGCATAACCACAGGTCAAAGCACCTATGAGTGAAGGGCGCCCGACAACACGTCGGACGCCCTTCACTCTTTCCGGCTAAGGTAAGTACCTGTCGCGTAAATATTGCGACAAGAATCTAGGGCGCGCCGGGAAGTCTGGTCGGCAATACAGCACACGTGTACGCGTGTGTTTTCAGACCGTCAGACCGACCCCAGGAGGTCCACCATCGTGGCCGCGTCCAAGAACCAGCGTTCCGTCTTCCTCGGCAGGCTCTCCCTGCCCGAACGGAACTATCTCGCGGACGCTCTGCGCACCGAGACCGTGGGCGGCGTCCTGCTGCTCGTCGCCGCCGTCGCCGCGCTGATCTGGGCGAACACCCCGCTGCGCGAGAGCTATGAGACCGCCCGCTCCTTCCACCTCGGCCCCGGCAGCCTCGGGCTGAACCTGTCCCTCCAGCACTGGGCGGCCGACGGACTGCTCGCGATCTTCTTCTTCGTCGCCGGCATCGAGCTCAAGCGCGAGCTCGTGGCGGGCGAGCTGCGCAACCCCAGGGCGGCGATCCTCCCCGTCGTCGCCGCGCTCTGCGGCATGGCCATGCCCGCGATCGTCTACGCCCTGACCGCCTCGGCCGGCGGTGGCTCCCTGAGCGGCTGGGCCGTGCCCACCGCCACCGACATCGCCTTCGCCCTGGCCGTGCTCGCCGTCATCGGCACCGCCCTGCCGTCCGCCCTGCGCGCCTTCCTGCTGACCCTGGCCGTCGTCGACGACCTCTTCGCGATCCTCATCATCGCGGTCTTCTTCACGTCGAAGCTGAACTTCGCAGCCCTGGGCTTCGCCGTGGTGGGCCTGGTCGTCTTCTGGGTGCTGCTGCGCAAGGGCGTACGCGGCTGGTACGTCTACGTACCGCTGGCGGTCGTCAACTGGGCGCTGATGTACAACAGCGGCGTCCACGCGACCATCGCGGGCGTCGCCATGGGCCTGATGCTGCGCTGCACCCGCCGCGACGGCGAGGAGCACTCCCCCGGCGAGCACATCGAGCACCTGGTACGCCCGCTGTCGGCGGGGCTGGCCGTGCCGCTGTTCGCGCTGTTCTCGGCGGGCGTCGCGGTCTCCGGCGGGGCGCTGTCCGACGTCTTCTCCCGGCCCGAGACGCTGGGCGTGGTCCTCGGCCTGGTCGTCGGCAAGGCCGTCGGCGTCTTCGGCGGCACCTGGGCGGCGGCGCGGTTCACCAGGGCGGAGCTCAATCCGGACCTCAAGTGGCCCGACGTGCTGGCCGTGGCCTCGCTGGCCGGGATCGGCTTCACGGTGTCCCTGCTGATCGGCGAGCTCGCCTTCAGCGGCGACGCCGTCCTCACGAGCGAGGTCAAGGCGGCCGTGCTCGTCGGTTCGCTGATGGCCGCCGTCCTCTCCTGCACTCTCCTCAAACTGCGCGACAACAAGTACAAGAAGCTCTGCGAGGAGGAGGACCGCGACGAGGACGAGGACGGCATCCCGGACATCTATGAGCAGGACAATCCCGAGTACCACCTGCGCATGGCCTCGAAGTACGAGGCCAAGGCGGCCGCGCACCGCAAGCTGGCGGAAGTCGCGGCAGGGCGCACCACCAGCGACGACGGTCCGGCATGATCTGAGAGTCTTTACATCCGCGGTGCGCTCCCTGTAATGCCCGGGCCAGCCGGACCGGAGCCCCGCGGAGGACGAAGCCGACGACGATGAGGGAGCAGGCGATGAGCGCAGCCGACGACGGCGCGAACCGCAGCCTCGGCCAGCTGGTGGCACAGGCCACCACCGAGCTGTCCGCGCTGGTGCACGACGAGATCGCACTGGCCAAGGCCGAGCTGCGGCAGGACGCCCGGCGGCTCGGCATCGGTGGCGGCGCCATCGCCGCGGCCGGTGTCCTGGCGCTCTTCTCGCTGCCGGTCCTCAGCTTCGCGGCGGCCTACGGCATCCACAATCTCGGGCTCGGGCTCGCCTGGTCGTTCCTGATCACCGGTGGCGCGTATCTGCTGCTCGCGGCGGTGCTCGGGCTGCTGGCCGTCGCCAAGTTCAAGAAGATCAAGAAGCCGGAGAAGAGCATCGCCTCGGCGAAGGAGACCGCGGCCGTGCTGGGCACCGTCAAGCCGCACCCGCGTCCCCTGGCCGACACGAGCCAGGCGGACGCATCTGTGACACGCTCGACCGTATGACGGTGCCCGATACCTCCGCAGCGCCCGCGTCCCCCGAACCCGGCCGGCCCGTGACACCCGCGGCCCCGGTGGCGTCCTCGCCCACCGCGGTCGTCCGGCCGGAAGGTCCGTGGACCCACCGGGACGTCGCGGCGAACGGGGCGCGGTTCCATATCGCCGAGATGGGCGAGGGGCCGCTGGTGCTGCTGTTGCACGGCTTTCCGCAGTTCTGGTGGACGTGGCGGCATCAGCTGCCGGCCCTCGCGGAGGCCGGGTTCCGTGCGGTGGCGATGGACCTGCGCGGCGTCGGCGGCAGCGACCGTACGCCCCGGGGCTACGACCCGGCGAACCTCGCCCTCGACATCACGGGGGTGGTCCGCTCCCTCGGTGAGCCCGACGCCGCCCTCGTCGGCCATGACCTGGGCGGATATCTGGCCTGGACCGCGGCTGTGATGCGGCCCAAGCTGGTGCGCCGACTCGCGGTGTCCTCGATGCCGCACCCGCGCCGCTGGCGGTCGGCGATGCTCGCCGACCCCCGGCAGAGCGCCGCGAGCTCCCACATCTGGGGCTTCCAGCAGCCCTGGCTGCCCGAGCGGCGGCTGCTCGCGGATGACGCGGCGCTGGTGGGGCGGCTGATCCGGGAGTGGTCGGGGCCCCGGCTGCCGGACGACGAGGCCGTCGAGACCTACCGCCGGGCGATGTCGATCCCCTCCACGGCGCACTGCTCGATCGAGCCGTACCGCTGGATGGTGCGATCCATGGCCCGCCCCGACGGCATGCAGTTCAACCGCCGGATGAAGCGGCCCGTCCGGGTGCCGACGCTGCATCTGCACGGGTCCCTCGATCCGGTGATGCGGACGCGCAGCGCGGCGGGCTCCGGCGAGTATGTGGAGGCCCCCTACCGCTGGCGGCTCTTCGACGGGCTCGGCCATTTCCCGCACGAGGAGGACCCGGCGGCGTTCTCGGCGGAGCTCATCGGCTGGTTGAAGGACCCCGAGCCGGATCGCTAGGACGGCGGGCGGAACACCCGTCCACCGAACGGCCAATTGCCTCGCGCATAGGCCAATTGCCGGACCCATGGGCGATTACCGACCTTTGGGCCCGGGCAGAGCTTCCGGTATGGGCTGGACGCACGACTACCGTGACGTGACGGACGTGACCGATGTGACGCAGGAGCGCGGCGCCGACGGCGATGCCGCGCTCGTGGTCACGGAGGCACCCGAGCTGGGCAGGCACGGGCCACAGGCCGGGCCCGACCCCCGGATGGGCATTCCCCGCATCATCCGCCGGCGCGCCCGCTGGATGTCGGCGAGGCTGCGGCACCCCCGCGGCCGCTGACCGCCGGCCGCTCCGTCGCCGACTGCTTCTGCCGCCGAGCGCCTCTCGCTCGTACACGCGTTACGTGTATGGCGCAGCGAGCGCCCCGGGAAGCCCCTGGAACACCCCTGTGAGGCGCTGTGGCGGCCCGGGCGGGCCAGAGAGCGTCAGAGGGCGCAACTCTGGGTGTTGACCCTGCCTGTCGCCGTACGGCCGGACACGACGTCCTGGTGGACCTCGTCCGCCGTCAGCGCGTAGCCGGTGTCGGCGTCGTCGAGGGACTTGGCGAAGACCACGCCGTAGACCTCGCCGTCCGGGGTGAGCAGCGGGCCGCCGGAGTTGCCCTGCCGGACCGTGGCGTAGAGGGAGTAGACATCGCGGCGGACGCTGCCGCGGTGGTAGATGTCGGGACCGTTGGCCTGGACCCGGCTGCGGACGCGGGCGGCGCGCACGTCGTACGCGCCGTTCTCCGGGAAGCCCGCGACGATGGCGCTCTTGCCCGTCTCCGCGTCGCCCTGGGCGAAGGACAGCTCGGGGGCCTCCAGTGACGGCACGTCGAGGACGGCGATGTCACGCTTCCAGTCGTAGAGGACCACGCGCGCGTCGTGGAGACGGCCCTTGCCGCCGACCTGCACGGTGGGCTCGTCGACCCCGCCCACCACATGGGCGTTGGTCATGACCCGGTGCGGCGCGAAGACGAAGCCGGTGCCCTCCAGGACCTTGCCGCAGCTGGGCGCGTTGCCCACGACCTTGACGATGCTGCGCTGGGCCTCGGTGGCGACGGGGCCGCCCGCGAGCCTGGGATCGGGGGCGGGCACGGAGGTGATGGGCTCGGCGGAGAACGGCGCGAAGACCTGCGGAAAGCCGTTCTGCGCGAGGACCGTGCTGAAGTCCGCGAACCAGGTGTTGGTCTGCGGGGGCACCACCCGGGCGACACCGAGCAGCACCTTGGAGCCGCGGACCTCCCGGCCCAGCGTGGGCAGGGTCGTACCGGCGAGGGCGGAGCCGATCAGCCAGGCGACCAGCAGCATGGCGGCGACGTTGACGAGGGCACCGCCGGTGGCGTCCAGCGCGCGGGCCGGGGACCAGGTGATGTGGCGGCGCAGCTTGTTGCCGAGGTGGGTGGTGGCGGCCTGGCCGACGGAGGCGCAGAGGATGACGAGGGCGACGGCCGCGACGGCCGCGATCGTGCCCGGCTCGGCGTCGTCGGTGGCGCTGTCCCAGATCACGGGCAGCGCGTAGACGGCGGCCAGCCCCCCGCCGAGGAAGCCGATCACCGAGAGCACGCCGACGACGAACCCCTGGCGGTAGCCGATGACCGCGAACCACACGGCGGCAACCAGCAGCACGATGTCCAGCACGTTCACCGAAAGATGCCTCGCATTGATGTGTCGTCGTGGCCGGCGGAGGGCCACCGTCTCATGCCCGTCAGGAGTGCCGGTCCAGCGGGACCTCCCGATCGCGGTCCCAGGGCCGCTCCCACCCCGCGTAGTGGAGGATCCGGTCGATCACTCCGGCCGTGAAGCCCCACACCAGGGCGGGGCCCACCCGGAAGGCGGGGCCGCGGTGGCCGCTGGGGTGGACGGCCATGGCGCGGTGCGCGGGGTCGGTGAGGTGGGACACCGGGACGGTGAAGACGCGGGCGGTCTCCAGCGGTGAGACCGGCGCGACGGGGCTGGGCTCGCGCCACCAGCCCAGGACGGGCGTGACGACGAAGCCACTCACCGGGATGTAGAGCCGGGGCAGCACACCGAAGACCTGCACCCCGGACGGATCGAGCCCGGTCTCCTCCTCGGCCTCGCGCAGCGCGGCCCGCACCGGACCGTCACCGTCCGGATCGCCGTCCTCGGGGTCGAGGGCGCCACCGGGGAACGACAGCTGCCCGGCGTGCGAGCGCAGTCCGCCGGCCCGCTCCAGGAGCAGCAGCTCCGGGCCCTGCGCGCCCTCGCCGAAGAGGATGAGCACGGCGGACTGCCGCCCGCCCTTCTCCGGCGGGAGGAACCGGCTGAGCTGCCGCGGCTCCACGGTGCGCGCGGCGCGCTCCACCGGCTCCAGCCACTCGGGCAGCCCCCGCGCGGTGACGGTGACCGCTCCGGTCCCCGCGGTCCCGGTCTCCCCGGTGCCCGCGCCGTACGTGCTCGTCATCCGTCTCCCCCGGTCCTCCTCGGCCGCGCCCCGGTCCTGCGGGGCGCGGTCCCGTGCCATGCGGTTCTGCGGCCTACGCTCGGTCACTCGGCTCCCAGGGGGCTCGCGGGCAGGCCCGGATAGTCCGCCGGGGGCTTGAGGCGCTGGCCCGGCCGCCCGCCCATCTCGTACTTGAGCAGCTTCTTCGCCTTCTCCGGGTCCGTCTCGCCCTCTCCGTACGACGGGCAGAGCGGGGCGATCGGGCAGGCCCCGCAGGCGGGCTTGCGGGAGTGGCAGACGCGACGACCGTGGAAGATCACCCGATGCGACAGCATCGTCCACTCGCTCTTGGGGAAGAGGGCGCAGACCTCCGCCTCGACCTTCTCGGGCTCCTCCGCGTCGGTCCACTTCCAGCGGCGGACGAGCCGGCCGAAGTGGGTGTCGACGGTGACGCCGGGCACTCCGAACGCGTTGCCCAACACGACGTTGGCGGTCTTGCGGCCGACGCCGGGCAGCGTGACCAGATCCTCCAGCCGGCCGGGCACCTCGCCGCCGAAGCGGTCACGGAGGGCGGCGGAGAGGCCTATCAGGGACTTGGCCTTGGCCCGGAAGAAGCCGGTCGGCCGGATCAGCTGCTCCAGCGTCTCGGGATCGGCGGCCGCCATGTCCTCGGGTGTCGGATAGGCAGCGAAGAGCGCCGGGGTGGTCTGGTTGACCCTCAGGTCGGTGGTCTGAGCGGAGAGGACCGTGGCGACCAGGAGCTGGAACGGATTCTCGAAGTCCAGCTCGGGATGGGCGTACGGATAGACCTCGGCGAGCTCACGGTTGATCCGGCGGGCACGGCGCACCAGCGCGGTCCGCGACTCGGCCTTCGCGACCGCCCGTTCAGCCGGTGGTCTCGTCACCGGCGTTTTGTTCGTTTTTTCTGATTTCGTCTTCTTCGCGGCGGGGCGTTCGCCCACAGCGGAATCACGGGCCGCGCTCACCCTTCCGGCCCCCTTGCCCTGTGCTCTCACCGGCGTATTGGACACCCGGCCAGACTAAAGCCCAGCACTGACATCCGCCCCGACCGCAGGAAAACCACAGCCCAATCGGACCCCTGCCGTAGGGCTCCGGGCGACGATGCGCCACACTTGTGTTTGATCACACAGTTTTACCGACGGGCATCATGGGGACCACGGTCCTCTGTGCATGTCGACAAGGAGAGAACTCGTGGACGACGTTCTGCGGCGCGCCCCGCTCTTCGCGGCGCTCGATGACGAGCAGGCCGCTGAGCTGCGCGCCTCCATGGGCGAGGTCACCCTCGCGAGGGGCGACGCCCTGTTCCACGAAGGGGACCCCGGCGACCGCCTCTACGTGGTGACCGAGGGCAAGGTGAAGCTCCACCGCACCTCGCCCGACGGCCGCGAGAACATGCTGGCGGTCCTCGGCCCCGGCGAGCTGATCGGTGAGCTGTCCCTCTTCGACCCGGGCCCGCGCACCGCCACCGCGACCGCGCTCACCGAGGTCAAGCTGCTCGGCCTCGGCCACGGCGACCTCCAGCCCTGGCTCAACGCCCGGCCCGAGGTGGCCACCGCCCTGCTGCGCGCCGTCGCCCGCCGGCTGCGCCGCACCAACGACTCGATGTCGGACCTCGTCTTCTCCGACGTGCCCGGCCGTGTCGCCAAGGCTCTGCTCGACCTGTCGCGCCGCTTCGGCGTCCAGTCCGAAGAGGGCATCCACGTCGTGCACGACCTCACCCAGGAGGAGCTCGCCCAGCTGGTCGGCGCCTCCCGTGAGACCGTCAACAAGGCCCTCGCGGACTTCGCCGGCCGCGGCTGGCTCCGCCTGGAGGCCCGCGCCGTGATCCTGCTGGACGTGGAGCGCCTCGCCAAGCGGTCGCGCTGACGCGGTCATAGGACGGCAGCGGTTCCAAGACGAACAGGCGGGGTTTCCCCGGGGTGACACACCTTGGGGAAACCCCGCCCTGCCGTTTCCGGGCGCGTACGGGCGCGTCAGATCAGCCCGTGCTCGTCCAGGTAGTCCAGCTGCGCCCGCACCGAGAGCTCGGCCGCCGGCCACAGCGCGCGGTCGACGTCCGCGTAGACGGCCGCGACGACCTCCCCCGCCGTGCGGTGGCCGTTCTCGACGGCCGTCTCCACCTGGGCCAGCCGCTTGGCCCGGTGCGCGAGGTAGTACTCGACGACGCCCTGGGCGTCGTCCAGGACCGGGCCGTGCCCCGGCAGCGCCGTCCGCACGCCCTCGTCGACCGCGAGCGCGCGCAGCCGCCGCAGCGAGTCGAGGTAGTCGCCGAGCCGGCCGTCCGGGTGCGCCACGATCGTCGTGCCCCGGCCCAGCACCGTGTCACCCGTGAGGACGGCGTCGTCCGCCGGCAGATGGAAGCAGAGGGAGTCGGCCGTGTGGCCGGGCGTGGAGATCACGTGCAGCTCCAGCCCGCCCGTCGTGATGACGTCGCCCACTCCGAGCCCCTCGCCGCCCAGCCGTAGCGCCGGGTCCAGGGCCCGCACCTTGGTGCCCGTCAGCTCCGCGAACCGGGCCGCGCCGCCGGAGTGGTCGGCGTGGCCGTGCGTCAGCAGCGTCAGGGCGACGCGCAGCCCCGCCGCCCCGGCCGTGTCGATGACCCTCCGCAGATGGGCCTCGTCCGCCGGACCCGGGTCGACCACGACGGCCAGGTCCGAACCGGGCTCGGCCAGGATCCATGTGTTGGTGCCGTCCAGCGTCATCGCGGACGGGTTGGGCGCGAGCACACAGGTCGCCCGGGCGGTCGCGGGGCCGCCGATGGCGCCGGGGCGCGGCCGTCCGGGCAGATCGGTCGTGTGCGTCATGCGTCGGCTCCCGAGGGTCCAGGGACGATGTGCTCGCTGTCATGTTTGGCGGCGACGTGTTTGGTGAACTCGTCGTGGCCCGGCCAGCTCAGCACGATCTCTTCCCCGACGAGCCGCGCCCGCGCCAGTACGGGCGTGAGATCCCGGTCACCCGAGGCCGCCAGCACCTCGTCGACGGTGCCATAGGGGCCCAGCGAACGCAGCGTGGAGATGGTCGGCGGCATCATCATCAGCTCGCCCCGGTCGTAGCCGGCCGCCGCCTCGGCGGGGGCGGTCCAGACGACGCGGTCGGCCTCCGTGGAGGCGTTGCGGGTGCGCTGCCCCTCGGGGAGCGCGGCGACGAAGAACCACGTGTCGTAGCGGCGCGGCTCGAACTCCGGGGTGATCCAGCGCGCCCACGCCCCGAGCAGATCACTGCGCAGGACCAGGCCGCGTCGTTCGAGGAGCTCGGCGAACGACAGTTCACGGCTGACCAACGCCGCCCGGTCGGCCTCCCAGTCCTCCCCCGTGGTGTCCGCGACGACCGTGTCCGGGGCGGGGCCGGCCAGCAGCACGCCCGCCTCCTCGAAGGTCTCCCGGACGGCGGCGCAGACGATGGCCTGTGCCACGACGGCGTCGGTCCCCAGCCGCCTGGCCCACTCCTCGGGGACCGGACCGGCCCAGGGCACGTCGCGCTCGTCACGCGGGTCGACGGAGCCCCCCGGATACGCGTACGCGCCTCCGGCGAAAGCCATGGAGGCGCGTCGGCGCAGCATGTGAACGGCGAGCCCGCCCTCCCGGGCGCGCAGCAACAGGACGGTGGCGGCACGGCGTGGTGCCACGGGCCGGAGCTCGCCCCGGGTGAGCGCTCTGATCCGGTCCGGCCACTCCGGCGGGTACCACTGGCCGTTCGAAGTCGACATGGCCGGATGCTATGCGCTCACGCCCGGATGTTCGAGAGGGGCCGGGACGGGCGCGACCGCCCGCACCCGTGCCCGTCCGGCGTCCGGAATCAGTCCTGGACGATCAGTCCCAGACAATCAGCCCGAACAATCAGCCTGGACGATCAGTTCCGGACGATCAGCCCGGACGATCAGTCCCGGACCTCGACGAGGAACTCGACCTCGACGGGGGCGTCCAGCGGCAGCACCGCCACGCCCACGGCCGAGCGGGCGTGCACGCCCTTCTCGCCCAGGATCTCGCCCAGCAGCTCGCTGGCGCCGTTGAGGACGCCCGGCTGGCCGGTGAAGTCCGGCGCGGAGGCCACGAAGCCGACCACCTTGACCACGCGGACGACCTTGTCCAGGTCGCCGATGACCGACTTCACGGCGGCCAGGCCGTTGAGCGCGCAGCGCGCCGCCAGCTCCTTGGCCTGCTCGGGGCTGACCTCGGCACCGACCTTGCCGGTCACGGGGATGGCCCCGTCGACCATCGGCAGCTGGCCGGCGGTGTGGACGTAGGAGCCGCTGCGCACGGCCGGCTGGTACGTGGCCAGCGGCGGCACGACGTCGGGCAGGGTCAGCCCGAGCTCGGCGATCCGGGCCTCGACCGTGCTCACGCCTTCTCCCGCTTGAGGTAGGCCACGAGCTGCTCGGGGTTGTTCGGCCCCGGCACGACCTGGACCAGCTCCCAGCCGTCCTCGCCCCAGGTGTCCAGAATCTGCTTGGTCGCGTGCACGAGCAGCGGCACGGTGGCGTATTCCCACTTCTTGGTCATGGGCCCGACTGTAATGCCTGATACCGACGGCCTCGTGCGTAGCCCGCGCGGCGACTGGCTAGGCATCCGCCCGGCGCCCACGCGACCGCCACCACCCCGAGCGTGAGGACCGTCCGCACGGTCTAGCCAGAGGCTTCGCGAGCCCCGCTCCACAAAGGCGTGACGGCCCTCACCACTCGAACGACCGGATGTTGCCCACCTGGCTCCACCCGCCCGTTACCAACGAATTAGGCTCCGCATCATGAGCAGGCTCCATGTCGTCAGCGGCAAGGGCGGTACCGGTAAGACCACGGTGGCCGCGGCCCTCGCACTCGCCCTCGCGGCCGAGGGGAAGCGGGCGCTGCTGGTAGAGGTCGAAGGCAGACAGGGCATCGCGCAGCTCTTCGAGGCGGAGGCGCTGCCCTACGAGGAACGGAAGATCGCCGTCGCACCGGGCGGGGGCGAGGTGTACGCGCTCGCCATCGACGCCGAACGGGCGCTCCTGGACTACCTCCAGATGTTCTACAAGCTCGGCAGCGCCGGCCGGGCACTGAAGAAGATCGGCGCGATCGACTTCGCGACGACCATCGCGCCGGGCCTGCGGGACGTCCTGCTCACCGGCAAGGCGTGCGAGGCGGTGCGCCGGAAGAACCGCACGGGCCGCTTCGTCTACGACTACGTGGTCATGGACGCGCCACCCACCGGACGGGTCACGCGCTTCCTGAACGTCAACGACGAGGTCGCCGGGCTGGCCCGGATCGGGCCGATCCACAATCAGGCGCAGGCCGTGATGCGCGTCCTCAAGTCGCCGGAGACGGCGGTGCACTTCGTGACGCTGCTGGAGGAGATGCCGGTCCAGGAGACCTCGGACGGCATCGCGGAACTGCGGGCGGCGGGGCTGCCGGTCGGCGGCGTGGTGATCAACATGGTGCGGCCCGAGATCCTCGACGAGGCGGCCGTGGAGGCCGCCGCCAACGGCAGGCGCCCGGAGGTCGCGCGCGCCCTCGCGTACGCCTTGGGGCGCACGGGCTCCGGTGGCGCACGGCGCGCGGGGCTCGCCGAACCGCTCGTCGACCCGCTGTTGCGGCAGGCGCGCGAGCACACCGAGCGGCTGGCCCTCGAGCACCGGGGGCGTGCGGACGTGGCGCGGCTGGGCCTGCCCACGTACGAACTCGAGCTGCTAGGCGACGGGGTGGACCTGGCGGGGCTGTACCGCATGGCGCGCGAGCTGAGGAAGCAGTTCGCGCGGGGAGAGGCGAGCGAGCGACAGGGAGTGAGCGGGTGAGCGTGGAACCGGCGGCGGAGCCGCTCGGCATAGACCCGATCCTGGACGACCCGCGCACCCGCATCGTGGTGTGCTGCGGCTCCGGCGGCGTCGGCAAGACCACGACCGCGGCGGCCCTGGGCCTGCGCGCGGCCGAGCGCGGCCGGAGGGTCGTCGTCCTCACCATCGACCCGGCCCGCCGGCTGGCGCAGTCGATGGGGATCGACGAGCTCGACAACATCCCCCGCCGGGTGGCCGGGGTCGACGGCTCCGCCGGCGGTGAACTGCACGCCATGATGCTCGACATGAAGCGGACCTTCGACGAGATAGTCGAGGCGCACGCCGACGAGGACCGCGCGCGGGCGATCCTGGAGAACCCCTTCTACCAGTCCCTGTCGGCCGGTTTCGCGGGCACGCAGGAGTACATGGCCATGGAGAAGCTCGGCCAGCTCCGCGCCCGGGACGAGTGGGACCTCATCGTCGTCGACACCCCGCCGAGCCGTTCGGCGCTGGACTTCCTGGACGCGCCGGGCCGGCTGGGCTCGTTCCTGGACGGCAAGTTCATCAAGGTGCTGATGGCGCCGGCGAAGCTCGGCGGCCGGGCCGGGATGAAGTTCCTGGGCGTGGGCATGTCGGTGATGAGCGGCCCCCTGAACAAACTGATGGGCGCCCAACTCCTGCGGGACGTACAGACCTTCGTCGCCGCGATGGACACCATGTTCGGCGGATTCCGTACCCGTGCCGATGCCACCTACCGGCTGCTGCAAGCTCCGGGTACGGCCTTCCTGGTCGTCGCCGCGCCCGAGCGGGACGCGCTGCGGGAAGCCGCCTACTTCGTCGAGCGGCTGGCGGCGGAGCGGATGCCGCTGGCCGGGCTGGTGCTCAACCGGGTGCACGGCAGCGGTGCGGCGGGGCTCTCGGCGGAGCGCGCCCTCGCCGCGGCGGAGGCGCTCGCGAACGGAACGGCGGACGCCGCCGGCGACCCGGCGGGAGGGCCCTCGGGAGGGGCTCCGGAATACGCAGAAAATCTTGACGGCGACGGCATTGTGGATCGTGGCAGCGGGCAGGCTGGCTCACGTACCGCCGGCGACCCTGGCACCCTCACTCCCACGGACACGTCCTCTCCCGAGAGCGGCTTCCCCCAGCCCGCCGCGTCCGCAGGAGCGACCGCCTCGGTGGCCTCAGCGCCGGTGACCTCCGCGTCGGTGGCGCGACCCGCTGGGGAAGCCGACCCCGCCGCGGATGCCGACGCGGCCACGGCTTCCTCCACGGATTCGGATTCCGTTACAGATTCCGTTACGGGTTCCGCCATGTCCTCGACCTCGGCCGTGGCGTCGGCCGCGGCGTCCCCGGCGCGGATCGCCGCCGGGCTGCTGCGGCTGCACGCCGAGCGCATGCAGGTGCTCGCGCGCGAGCGGCGTACGCGTGACCGCTTCACCGCGCTGCACCCGGAGGTCCCGGTAGCGAAGGTCGCCGCGCTGCCCGGCGATGTGCACGACCTGGCGGGGCTACGGGCGATCGGCGACCGCCTCGCGAACCAGACGGGCGATCAGACAGACGGCGGCGCGGAGGATTCCGGTGCCGTGGAAGGTGCCGAGAGCGCCGGAGAGGGCGTGTCCGTATCGCGCTGAGGCCGTATCACGCTGAGGCAGTGCGGCGCGGGGGCGCGGCGAAGGGCGTACCGCGCCGAGCACACGGGCGGTCGCGCCCACCCGGGCCTCGTACCGCCACCGTCGTACGCCACCACCGCTCCGCGGCATACCCGCTCCGCGCCTGGTGGGCGTGGGGGCACCCGCCGGACGTCCTGGCCGACCCGTGGGCTGCCGACCCCGTCGGCCCACCGGCTACCGGCCTGCGGCGGTGCGTCCGCCCGCTAGCCGACGGCCGCGTACTCGTCGTACTCCGGCTCGCCCAGCGGCAGGATGCCGGCGCCCCGCTCGTACTCCGTGCGAGCGGTCTCCAGGAGCCTGCGCCACGACGTGACCGTGGGGCGGCGCCGCAGCAGGGCCCGCCGCTCGCGCTCGGTCATGCCTCCCCAGACGCCGAACTCGACGCGGTTGTCCAGCGCGTCGGCCAGGCACTCGGTGCGCACCGGGCAGCCGGTGCATACCGCCTTCGCCCTGTTCTGCGCTGCGCCCTGAACGAATAGTTCATCCGGATCGGTCGTGCGGCAGGCGGCCTGCGCACTCCAGTCGGTTACCCAGCCCATGCTGGCGCCGTCCTCTCCCGAATCGAGGCTCCCCCACGGCGGCAGCGGCATATTCACCGTTGCCAGTTGAGGACGTTACGGAAGGCGGACAGGGGGCAACACCCCCTTCGGGCCCAATCTTGAATGGCCCGAACGGACTATGCGTATGCGGCAGATCACCCAACGGAGTGAGCCGACGACATCACGGACCATTCCCTCCATAGAGGGGTGATCCACCCACCCCTCAACGGACAATAAGGGGCATGGGTGGCAATATGGACGCCTCTCATCACTCACAAGAGTGAGAGTGCAGGTGATGCGGGGGAGCATCGCCGTGACTGGCGTGAAACAGCGTAGGCGAACACACCTGCGTCTGTCCGCCGAATGAGAACGTAGGCTTCCCCCTATGGCTATGCAGCGCTCGGACGAGGGCCCCTCCAGGGCCCGACAGGCCGCGAAGTTCCTCAGTGTCAGCGTGCTTTCGGGAGTCGTGCTGGCAGGTCTGGCCCTACCGGGCATCGGCGCTTTCGGCCTGGTGGCCAAGGGCACGGTCGAGGGGTTCGACGAGATCCCCGCCAACCTCAAGACACCGCCCCTCAGCCAGCGCACCACCATCCTCGACGCCGAGGGCAGCGAGATAGCGAAGGTCTACTCCCGCGACCGCACCGTGGTGCCGCTGAACGACATCTCGCCCTACATGCGCCAGGCGCTCGTCGACATCGAGGACGCGCGCTACTACCAGCACGGCGCGATCGACCTCAAGGGCGTGCTCCGAGCGGCCAACAAGAACGCCCAGTCCGGCGGCGTCTCCGAGGGTGCCTCGACCCTCACCCAGCAGTACGTCAAGAACGTCTTCATCGAGGAAGCGGGCGACGACCCCGACAAGGTCGCCGTGGCCACCCAGCAGACGATCGGCCGCAAGGTCAAGGAGCTGAAGTTCGCCATCCAGGTCGAGAAGGAACTCGGCAAGGACCGCATCCTCAACAACTATCTGAACATCACTTTCTTCGGGCAGCAGGCCTACGGGGTCGAGGCCGCCTCCCAGCGCTACTTCAGCAAGCACGCCAAGGACCTCACCCTGGGCGAGTCCGCGATGCTGGCCGGCCTCGTCCAGTCGCCGAGCCGCTACGACCCGGTCAACGCCCCCAAGGAGGCGACCAAGCGGCGGAACACCGTGCTCCAGCGCATGGTCGAGCTGAAGCACATCACCCCGGCGCAGGCTGCCGCCGAACAGGCCAAGCCGCTCGAACTGAAGGTCAGCCGCCCCAAGAGCGGCTGCATCACCGCCGTCAACGGCGCGGGCTTCTTCTGCGACTACGTCCGCGAGACCTTCCTCAACGACCCGGTCTTCGGCAAGACGAAGGAGGCGCGGGCCAAGCGCTGGAACGAGGGCGGCCTGGTCATCCGCACCACCCTCGACCCGCAGACGCAGAAGTCCGTGCAGAAGTCGATCACCGATCACGTCTACCAGAGCGACTCGGTGGCCACCGCCGTATCGATCGTCCAGCCCGGCACGGGCAAGATCCTCGGCATGGGCCAGTCGCGCCCGTACGGCTTCGGCGACCACCAGACGCAGATCAACCTCTCCGCCGACAAGGCCATGGGCGGCTCGAACTACGGCTTCCAGGTCGGCTCGACGTTCAAGCCGATCCTCGCGGCGGCCGCGCTCGAGCAGGGCGTGTCGCCGTACAAGGCGTACTCCTCGCCGTTCCGGATGCCGTATCCGGACGAGGTGGAGACGTGCGGCAAGCCGTGGAAGAACAGCGGCGGCGACATGGTCCAGAACGAGAACCGCAGCGAGGTCGGCCCGTACGGGATGAAGGAGGCGACCGCGAAGTCGGTCAACACCTACTTCATCCAGATGATCGAGGACACCGGCGTCTGCCCGGTGATCAAGATGGCGGACAAGCTGGGCATCAAGCCCGCCGGCGGCGGCAAGTTCGATCAGGTGCCGTCGATCGCGCTCGGCACCGAGGGCCTCTCCCCCCTCACCATGGCCTCCGCCTACGCGACCTTCGCCAACCACGGCACGTACTGCACCCCCGTCATCGTCGAGTCGGCCACCGGCCCCGACGGCAAGAACCTGCGGGTTCCCAAGACGAAGTGCTCGCGGGCGATGTCCGAGCAGACCGCCGACACCGTCAACACCCTGCTCCAGGGAGTGGTCGAGGACGGCACCGGCAAGGAGGCCGGCCTCAGCGGCCGGGACAGCGCGGGCAAGACGGGTACGACGGACGGGCGCCAGGCGGCCTGGTTCGTCGGCTACACCCCGAACATGGCCGGCGCCGTATGGGTCGGCGGCCCCGGCGCCAAGGGCGTCGACATGGAGAACATCACCATCGGCGGCGTCTACCACGACAAGGTCTACGGCGCCGACACCCCCGGCCCCATCTGGCGCGACGCCATGACCGGCGCGCTCGAGGGCAAGGACGCTCCCACCTTCGGCACCGTCCCGATGCCGGGCACCGACAAGAGCTCCGGCGACGGTTCCGGCGGTGACGACAAGCGCGGCAACGGCCGCGGCGGCCGCAAGCCGGGCACGGGCGGCAAGCCCGGCGGCGGAAAGCCGGGTACGGGCGCCAAGCCCGGCACCCAGCCGGGTGCCCAGCCTGGCGGTCAGCCCGGGGACACCACCGGCGACGGCAAGCCGGACACGCCGACGGCACCCGCCGGGGTGATCCAGGGCGTGATCGGCGGCCCGGGGAACGAGCAGCAGCAGCGGTAAAGAGGCAGACAGCGGCAAGGGGGCGCCCCGACCGTGACGGTCGGGGCGCCCCCTTGTACGTACGCGGGTCCGCGTGATGCTTACGCGGGTCCGCGTGACGTGTACTCGGGTCCGCGTGACGTGTACGCGGCCCGGATCAGCCGGCGAGCAGGCTCTTCACCGCGGCGGCCACGCGGCCGCCCTCGGCGCGGTCCCCGACCTTCGGCTTCACGATCTTCATCACGGCGCCCATGGCCTTCGGCCCCTCGGCACCGGCCGCCTTCGCCTGGGCCACGGCGTCCGCGACGATCGCGGTGAGCTCCTCGTCCGACAACTGCTGCGGCAGGTAGCCGGCGAGCACCTCGCCCTCGGCGCGCTCACGCTCGGCGGATTCGGCCCGGCCGCCCTTGTCGAAGGCCTCGGCGGCCTCGCGGCGCTTCTTCGCCTCGCGCACGATGACCTTCAGCACCTCGTCGTCGGAAAGCTCACGGGCCTCCTTGCCCGCGGTCTCCTCGTAGGCGACGGCGGACAGGGTGAGACGGAGGGTGGACGCGATCAGCTCGTCGCGCGCCTTGATGGCGGCCGTGAGGTCGTCGTGGAGCTTGGACTTCAGCGTGGTCATGCCGCAATCTTCGCATCCCACCCGCTCACGCGCCCCGTATTAACCGCCGGACGGCCTCCGGCCCGGACGACACGCCACCACCGGACCGACCGCCTGCGCGACGTCAACTCCCATTGGATTCCCATTGGACGCCCTTTGGGATCCCTCATGGACTCCCCTATGAACTCCCTTGCCCGCCCGGGACCGTGGCAGCCACACCCCCGGCCGTCTGCGACGATGGACGACATGCGTGCGCGATACGGAGTACCCCTGGGAATCACGGCGATCGGCGCGGCGGGCCTCGCCTACGCCGCCGGCTTCGAAGTCCGTTCCTTCCGGCTGCGACGGGTCACCGTCCCCGTCCTGCCGCAGGGCATGCGGCCGCTGCGGGTGCTCCAGGTGTCCGACATCCACATGGTCGGCGGCCAGCGCAAGAAGCAGCGCTGGCTCCAGTCGCTCGCCGGGCTGCGCCCCGACTTCGTGATCAACACCGGGGACAACCTCTCCGACCCGCAGGGCGTGCCCGAGACCCTCGACGCGCTCGGCCCGCTGATGAGCTTCCCCGGCGCGTACGTCTTCGGCTCCAACGACTACTACGGCCCGAAGCTGCGCAACCCCGCCCGCTACCTCATGGAGCGGACCACCGGGCGGCACGGCCTCAACGGCAACGCCCCGATCGTCGGCGCGATCCACAACCCCTGGGAGGAGCTGCGCGACGCCTTCGACGCGGCGGGCTGGCTCAACCTCACCAACACCCGGGGCTCCCTCAAGATCGACGGGATGGAGATCGCCCTCACCGGCCTCGACGACCCGCACATCAAGCGCGACCGCTACGACCGGGTGGCCGGCGGCCCGGAGGAGGGCGCCGACTTCTCCATGGGCGTCGTCCACGCCCCCTACCTGCGCGTCCTGGACGCCTTCACGGCCGACCGCTACCCGCTGATCCTCGCCGGGCACACCCACGGCGGCCAGCTGTGCATCCCCTTCTACGGCGCGCTGGTCACCAACTGCGACATCGACCCCGAGCGGGTGAAGGGCCTGTCCACCCACCGCGCGGGCGGCCACCAGTCGTACCTCCACGTCTCCGCCGGCTGCGGCACCAACCGCTACACCCCGGTCCGCTTCGCCTGCCCGCCCGAGGCCACGCTGCTCACCCTCGCCCCCCGCGACTGACCGGAGGACATTCCGGGCCCACACGTACGGTGGGGGGATGACCGACCCGACATCCCCCACCACCGCGCGGACCGGCCTGACCGATACGGAGGCCGTCCCGGCGTCCGCGGCGGCCCCGGCGGGCCGCCGCCCCGTCGCGGCGGCGTTCCGCGCGCTCATCGCGCTGGCGGCCCTCACCGGCATCGCCCTGGACACGATCGACTCCGGCGACCTGGGCCGGCTCTTCAGCTACTTCACGATCCAGTCCAACATCCTGCTGGCGATCGCCTGCGCCTGGTCCGCCCACCGCGCCTGGACCGGACGCCCGGCCCTCTCCCCGCGGATCACGGGCGGCGCGCTGCTCTACATATCCATCACGGGTCTCGTCTTCCACTTCGTGCTGTCGAACGACTCCAGCGGCTTCGCCATGACCAGCCAGCGCACGCCCCTGGAATCGATCGCCAACCATCTCCTCCACACCGTGACCCCCCTCGCGGCCGCCCTCGACTGGCTCGTCCTCACCGCCCCCGGCGCCTTCCTCCTCCGCCACGCCGGCCAGTGGCTGCTCTACCCCCTCCTCTACCTCCCCTTCGCCCTGATCCGCGGCGCCCTCCTCGACCCGGGCACCGAAGGCCGCTACCCGTACCCCTTCCTGGACGTCGATCTCCACGGCTACGCGGGCATCGCCCAGAACGCCGTCGTCTTCGGCCTGGCCTTCTACGCCCTGGCCCTCACCCTCGTCCTCCTCGACCGCGTACGCCCCCACCAGCGCGCCCTCCGGAACCGGATTTCACCTACGGGCTCCAGTCGGCTAAAGTAGTCCTCGTTGCTCCGGAGCCCGCGAAAAACGGGAAACGGTCGCACATCGGGGTGTAGCGCAGCTTGGCAGCGCGCTTCGTTCGGGACGAAGAGGTCGTGGGTTCAAATCCCGCCACCCCGACTTCGTAAGACCAGGTCAAGGGCCTGATCCGCATCGCGGATCAGGCCCTTCCTGCGTTTACGGGCCTGTCTTGGGAGCCATCGGGGAGCCGACCTCGGAATTCGGCTCCCACGGGGAGCCGGTCGAGCGCCGATCACATGCACGGCTGCCCCTCAACGATCGCCAACTCGCGCTCCCGACCCCCGGTACAGCACGCCGCCAGGTACGCGCTGAAGTCGTCGGCGGGACGCGACGCATGCGTACCGAGCACCCGCTCGCACCCTCGCCGGACCTCGAACCGGATTGACGAGCCAGCTCGCCACGAAGCCGATATCGCGACATTGAATCACGCACAGTGACGAGCGTCACACCAGGGGATGGCGCATCTATTGCCGGAACGCCTTCGCGCCAGGACCGAGAGGTGAAAGCTCAAGCCGCGAAGGAGCCATTTGATGACTGCTAACACCGTGCGTCAGGTTCAGAAGGAGTCCAGAACCAAAGCCCCCGAGCCATACCCCTTCGTTGGGGCGCCTCTGGAGGGGCACCTGCTGGGGTACATCGGGGTGAAGCGCGGCCCGAACGGTGACACCCCGATCTTTGCCTTTCAGCACGAGGAGTCTGTCGACAACAGCCTTGTGGAGATCGCCCCCGACGGAACAATCAGTGCCCAGAACCTGGAGACGAAGGTGGATATCTTCGTCCGGCTCAACGGTGCCCCAGCCCCGATTCCCGAGCCCGCTCCACCCCGTCGCCCCCTGTCTCTCCCCCCTACCAGTCCAGTGTTCCGCACGGCTCGGGCCGTCGCCGCACGGCAAGCCGCCGTGGCTGGACGCGAGGCCCAGGTCGAGACATTCATGACCGAGGTCCTGGGATTGTGGCGCGGAGCCCGCTGGCACGAGCCCGTCTCTACTGCGCTGCTGGGAGACTGGGTTGGCTCCCTCCACACCGACGGGAGGATCCTCCCCGGCGCGCTGGAGCAGCTTGAGGCCGAGGCCCGGCTGCTACACCGGCAGCTGACCCCTTTGTGGGAGCGCAAGTGCAGGGGTGAGCGGCTGCGGAGCCTGGACTTCGCCCTCGGTGACGGCCTGACAATCTACGATCTGGTCGCAGACGGCCCGGACCCGTACGAGGTGCTCTTCGGCGCTCTACCCGAGGACGCTCGCCTCGTCGTCGTGCTCGCTGAACTTACGCCGACCGAGCGCGCGGTGGCCATGGCCTGGGCCAATCCGCAGACCACCAGCTGGGCCGACGCGGCAGCCCACGTGATCGAGTTGGACCCTTCAGGATGCGCCGGACACCTGCCCATCGCCCTGGGGGAACGAGTCCGCCGCAAGCTCAAGCGCCTCGGGGAGCGGCATACTCGCCGCGTCGAGGAAACCCCTGCCATCTGGCAGGGAGGGCCCTCATGACGCTCCCCTCCCTGCTCTTGGTCATGTTGCTCGGGGTGGTGGCGTTGCTCGTCGGTGCCGGCGTGCTGGCCCTGCTGTTGCATCGGCCTTCGTGGTCTGCCCCGCTCGCCGGCGCTTTCGCCGCGATGGCGTTCATGACCACCATCGTCGGCTTGGCAGTCGCCGCCACTACCCGAGGCTGACCCGCGCCGCTGGCGGAGACGGCAGCTCCTACGATGTTGCGCCAAGTCGACGAGGCCGCCAGGTGCCGACCGACAAGATCACGTCGGGAGCCGGGTTCAGAACCGGCTCCCGAGTCCATTCGTGATCTACCGCAAGCAACTGCCCCGGGGCGGGGCCCGCACGTAGGCTCGGGGCAGTCGGCGCGGGAGCGCCTGGCTGACGGACTGGGGCAGGGGGACAGCGTGGATCATCTCTTCACCGTCGAAGGGGCCTCGGCCGCGCCCGTCGCACCGACCGCGCTCGCAGCGGAGGGGCTCCTTGAACGGCAGCACCTCCAGGAGTGGGTGATCGCGCACCCTCAGGTCCTCGGAGAGTCGGTGCTGGTCATCACCGCCGAGTTCGACCGGTGGGCCGACACGGACGGCGTACCGGCGCGGGACCGACTGGACGTCCTGGGCCTGGATGCCACGGGTCGCCTCGTGGTGGTCGAGCTGAAGCGGGGAACGGCCGACCGAGACGTACACCTCCAGGCGATCACCTACGCCGCCCTGGTGTCCCGCTTCGACCTCGACACCCTGGCCCAGGCGCACCGCGACTTCCTGAAGGGCAGGGGCGAGAGCGTCGAACTCGACGAGTGCCGACAGCGCCTCTTGAACCACGTGGACGGGGACTGGAGTCCGGAACTGCTCCAGCGCCCCCGACAGGTGATCATCGCGGCCGGCTTCCCCAAGCAAGTCACCCACACCGTCGTGTGGCTGTCGGAGATGAACCTCGACATCGACCTCATCGAGGTCGGCCTCTGGAAGGTCAAGGGACAGCTCGTCGCCGGATTCACCAAGGTCTATCCGACCCCGGAGGTCGAGGAGTTCACGCTCGCTCCGGCCCGGATAGAGGCCAAGGCCGCGGCCCAGAAGCTGGAGGAACGCTCACGCGCCCGCAACGCGGTGCACGTCCTCGTCGACGCCGGGCTGCTGCCGGACGGAGCTCGGCTGCGGCTGGTACCGAGGCATGGCGCGCCGGAATCCATCCGCGAGGACATCCGGGCCTGGGTGGATGAGGACGGCAGACGCGCGAGCGTCACATGGAGCAACAACACCGCCGAGCCACTGACCTGGGAAGCCGACGGCAAGCCGTACACGCCGACCGGGCTGGCCAACCACATCTTCACTACCGTGACCGGTCGCAAGGCCGACGGGATACAGGGCACCACTTGGTGGGACGTCGATGCCAAACCCGTCCCGAACACCGTCGACCCCGACGAGTGGGCAGCGCTGGCCGGCAGCCACCTCGCGGACCTAGCCAAGCAGCTCAGCGGTACCCGCAAGGACTGGTCGAGTCTGCACGCTCTCCTGGAAGCCATCCCGTCCGGGCGATGGACGACCTACGGAGACGTGGCGACTGTGATCGAGAGCCATGCCGTCCCGGTCGGCACTCACCTGGCAACCTGCGGCAAGTGCCCCAACGCCTGGCGGGTGCTCACCACGTCGGGGGCCGTCAGCTCCGGCTTCCAGTGGCCCGACCCGGCGCGCACAGAAACTGCCGCAGATGTCCTCGGCACCGAGGGCATTCGCTTCGAGGCGGGCGCCGCCTCTCGGGAAGCACGCCTGCCGCTGGATGACCTCCGGCGTCTCCTGCGCAACTGACGTGCTGCCGGGCGCGGCACGCTCCCTGTCGCGGCTACCGTGCGGCCGATCGAGCTCGCAGAAGCGTGTCCAGTGCACGCACCGGGGACCTCGGGCTCATCGACAGGCGGGTATCGAGCGCTGCCTCCCACTGCTGGGTGAGGCCCGCGAGCAGGCGGTGGCGCATACCCGGGGTCACGTGCGCGTAGCGGGCGGAGACCGATCCGTCGAAGTGGCCCATGCGCTCGTCCATGAGGACCTTCTCCGTGCCGAGGTCCTCCATGTGGGTGCGGTGGGAATGGCGCAGGCCGTGCGGCGTGAGGCCTCTGGCGATGGCCGTCCAGCAGGCGTCGGAGCGACCCTGGGCGTTACGGCCCCGGACCGGTAGGCCTGGGAACGGGTCGCCGAGGAGCGGAACGGGACGGGGCTCCTGTGGGGCCTTCTTCGGGTACCAGCCCGTGGTCGCCGGGTGGAAGAGCCAGGTGGCGAAGCCGTTGCGTCGCCAGTGGGCGGCATGTTCCGAGGGCGCACCACCTCGTACGAAGCCCAGCTCGGTGATGGCGAGTTCGACGCTGGTACGTGTGGCCTCGCGCACGCGGTCGGGGTGGTTCAGGACGTTGGACACCGTGCCCGTGGAGACGCCGGCGCGGCGGGCTACGTCGACCAGCTTCGCACCCTGGTGGCCTCCGGTGCGGGCGGTGCCCTGGCCTTGGAAGACGTACGTCCTGCCATGGCACGGGCACGGCTTGGGCTTGGTGCGGGCGATGTGGTCGGCCACGAGGGCCGAGAGCCAGCCGGGAGCGTCGATGGTGCGGTAGCTGTCGTCCTTGGGCGGGCAGCGGACCATCACACCCGAGTCGAGCTCGTACAGCTGCCACTCCACACGCACCGAGCCTCGGCGGGCGAACTCGGACTCCAGGCCAACGATTTCACCCCACCGCATGCCGGTGTACGCCTTCAGGATCACCGCGACGAACTCATCGTCCCGGCCGGACAGCAGGGCAGCCCGCTCGGCGATCAGGAGGGCGCCGAGCGCGTCCGTGACGACCTTTTCCGGGCCTCGGTCGGCGGAGCGGCCGGCCCGCTTGCCCCTCCCTCGGCGCTTGGCGGCGGGGTTCGCGTCGATGAGTCCCTCGTCCACGGCGTCGGCGAGGATGAGGTGGAGCGTGGCCCGCCAGGTCTTGACACTGGAGGCGGCGTAGGAGGCGCGTTCCTTCTTCTCCCACAGCGCGACGTCGGTGCGGAGGATGCCGGCGAGGGCCTTGTCCTCGAAGTCGGGGAGCAGGTGCTCCTCGATGTGGCGTCGGTAGTTCTGCATGGTGGACGCGGCCAGGTCCTGGGCCTCGTACCAGCGGCTCGCGTATTCGCCGAACGTCTCCTGGCCCAGTGACGGGTCACGTACGTCGCCGCGCCGGAAGCCGATCTCCGCCTCGTCGGCGGCCCGCTTGGCCTCTCGCTTGGTGGCGAACTTGATGGTTGCTCCGGTCGAGTCGACGACCGTGTTGTGCTTTCCGGGGGCCGTCTTGTAGCGACCGCGCCAGTAGTTGATGCGCTTCTCCGCGAAGCCCACTGTTCCCTCCCCTCTTGGTTCGTCGTCAGCTACGCGGTGGTGTCGAAGTCGTCCTGGCGTGCGCGGCGGGGTCGACGGGCGCGGAGGCGGGCGGATGGGGCCGCCGTGCGCGTCGGCACCATCCGGGCGGAGGGTGTGGCCGGTTCGGGTGCG
Source organism: Streptomyces sp. NPDC037389 (assembly GCF_040636475.1). Lineage (NCBI taxonomy): Bacteria > Bacillati > Actinomycetota > Actinomycetes > Kitasatosporales > Streptomycetaceae > Streptomyces > Streptomyces sp. NPDC037389. The sequence continues at coordinate 488,316 of NZ_JBEZUS010000004.1, read as the reverse complement.
ATCGTCGGCCGTACTTCGTGCAGGCGGATGATCTCCGCGAGGTGTTCAGCGGTAAAGCGGTACGAACGTCCGACCCGGGTGAACGGGATGCGTCCCCGGCTGGCCCGGTCCTTGACCCACCAGGCGGAACAGCCGAGGGCATCGGCTACCTCCTCGGGGCGGAACAGTCGGGGGAGGGCTGAGAAGTCGGAGCAGGCTGCGGCCATGGGCGATTGACGCAAGAAGGATCCTCATCAGGTACGGCGGAGTAGGTCGAGGGTTCGACCGCGGTTCTGGAGTGGGCAGATGGCCTGTGCGGAGTGGCCGGCGGCCACTGGCACGCCGCAGGCCGGGCTCGTGCGGCTACGCGGGGGCCTGGAGCAGCACGAGCGGGGAGACGCCGAGGGCGGCGGCGATCGCGACGAGGTCGTCGACGTCGCAGCGGCGGCGTCGGCGTTCGATGCGGGAAATCGTCGTGACGGTCATGGGGTGGCCCAGCGCGGTGGCACGGGCTGCCAGCTGGCGCTGGGCGACACCGCGCGCGGTGCGGGCTCGCTCGATGGCACGGGCGACTCGATTCCCGGCCGGACCGATTTCCAGAGGTGTTGGGGGCATGCATATTTTGTAACTTGGAATCCCCGGTTTGGGTAACCGGGGATCTGCTGCTACATTCCGCCGCTTTGCTGTCGGGTTCCCTACCCTGCCGCCGAAAAATTGCGAAACATAGCAGCGGATCCCCGGTTGACCAAATAATGGCCCGTCAGGTTCGTCGACTGGAGGGCCGCCCGCAGGCTGCACCCTTCCAACCTGCATGGATGGAGGATCTGGAGGTAACGGCGGGGGTGCGCGGAGACATTGCCGAAGCGTCGCGAATTGCCCTATTCGTCCCGCCAATTTCCCAAGCTATTTGGTCAACCGGGGATTCGGGTCTACCGTTTTTACACACCCACAGGAACATGTTCGCCGCGAGCTATTTGCTTTCTCGGTGGAATGCTGGACTTGCGCGAACCAATGTGGCTGTCTTGTCCATGCACCCCGAACGCTCATCCCGGGGGACACGGCAAGCTCCGGCACTCCAAGGCCGGGCAGCGAAGCTGCCAGCACCGCACGCCCGCAGGCCGCAACCGTCACACCGCACCCTCCCCTCCCCCACCCGAAGCGGGCTACCCCCTGCCCGCCCTCACCAAGGAGCCGCCACCCGATGAGTCACGACGCCCGCGCATGGGTGTGGGACCACAGCCGCAGCAAGGGCACCGCCCGCCTGATCCTCGTGCTGATCGCCGACCGATGCGTCGATGGCCGCTGCATCGCGTACGCCTCGGTCTCCGCCCTCATGAAGCGGGCCAACGCGTCCCGCAGCGCCGTGCGGGACGCCCTCGACAAGCTGATCGCCAGCGGCGAGCTGGTGTGGATCGAGGATCGCAAGGGCCCTCGCGGCGAGAGGTACTACCACCTTCCCGATGCGGCCCGGTTCCTCGCCGAGCAGGCCACAGCGAGGGACCGGGATCCGGCCCCCACCGGGCCGGAATCCGGCCCGTCGAAGCCACTTGAAGGGGGGCCTGAAACCGGCCCTGGGGACCGGAATCCAACCCCTGGGGGGACCGGATTCCAACCCGGAAGGGGACCGGAATCCGACCCCCAGAACAGTAGAGAACCAAAGATGAACGGTAGTAAGAGCAGCAGCTCTCCGCTCATCCCCGCCGCCCAGTGGCACATCGACGACGCCACCCAGACGTGGCTGCGGCAACAGGGCCACCTCGACCGGCTCGGCGAGCACGCCCTGCGAGCGGCTGACGAGAAGTGGCGCAACTACCGGGCGGTCTGGGGACCGCGCACCGCCGCCGCCTGGTCCGCCGACTGGCGCGAGTGGATCACCCGCGAACACACTCCCGCTCCTGGCCGCCCGCACCTGCGCTCCCTGCCAGGCGGCGCCTCCTCCGGTCCTGCGACCGGAAGGACCCGCGCCGAGCAGCACACCACCGCCCTGCTCGACGCCCTCACCGAACTCGAAGCCCACGACACCCCTACCGGAACGGAATAACTACCCTGGACCTCCGAGAGATCGCCATCCTGCTCGCCTACGTCGGACACCTCGACACCCGCACCGCCCACACGGACAGCGGCACTGCCCGTGACCAGATCGCCCAGTGGCACGTGATCCTGGCCGACGTTCCCTTCACCGCCCAAGGCTGGGACGTCCGCGAAGCGATAAGGGCACACACCCGCACCTCCGGATACCGGATCCTGCCGGTGGACGTCGCCCGCAAGTGGGCCGCCTACCGCCGCGACCGCCTGGAGCGGCACACCGATCCCCTCCCGGTCGCCGACCCGGACGACGTGACGGCATACCTATCCGAACTGCGCGGAAACCGGCGCGCCGTCGCCGTCGGCGAGACAGCACCGTCCACCCTCCACGAGCTCACCGCCGGCCCGCACCCCGACGTCGAGGCCCGCCTGCGCTCCGTCGGATCCGTCATCCCTCCAGCGGCACGCGCCCAGCTCGCGCCTTACCGGTCCGTTCGTGCCGGCCGCGAAGCCGCCACCGCCACGACTCCCACCCGGCAGTCGGCCCCGCCGCGCCCGACCACCGGCGTGGCGGGTGGCATCGGCACTCCCCCTTCGGGTCCCGCTCGCTCCAGCAGACGCTGAGCCGCCCCCCACACGTGCCGGTCCGGCCTCTGGGTCGGCCACCCCACCGTGCTCCTGGTCTCGCCGCAACGGCCTCGCCCGCCTCCGGCGCCGCCTCCCCACCTCATCGCCATCACCACACCGCCCGCCCGCGCCTCTGCATGGCGCGGGCGGGTCTCCGGAGACCCCTGCATGACACCACTCGCCCTGCCCGCACTCGGGCACTGGAACGCCACATCCCTCACTCTCGTCGCCCTCGCACTGACCTGCTCCGCGCTGCTGATAAGGCGGCTGACGCAGCAGCGCACACGTCGAAACGGCGGCATACGCAACCCTGCGTCGCCCGCCGTCACCATCGCCGCGCTGGCCGCGGTCGGCTGCACCGCCTACAGCGCCGACACCAGCTGGCGGTTCGCCTCCGACTACCTGGACATGAGCGGCACGACCGAACGCGCCGCCATGTTCGCCGCCGCGGAGTTCGCCCTGTTCGCCACAGCGCTGCTGGCACGGCAGAACCTCCACGGGCCCAAGCAGGCACCCGGCTTGCCGGGAACCCTGACCTGGGTGATCACCACCGTGCAGGTGATCCCCGCGTACGCCGAATCCGGCCCGGTAGGCGGCACCGTGCGAGCCTTCGTGGGGCCGGTCCTGGCCGCACTGCTCTGGCATCAGGCCATGGGCATCGAGCTACGCCTCCACAAGCCGGAAGCCTCCTCCCACAGCCTCCTGGCCAGGGCCGGCCGTGAGATACGCGAACGCCTTCTCTCCCGCCTGGGCATCGCCGAACGCGACCGTGATGCCGCGCAGATCACCCGCGACCGCGCCACCCGAAAGGCCGTTGCCCTGGCCGCACTCCTCGCCGAGCGCACCCCGAAGCAGCGCAGCCGGTGGCGAGGCCGGCACATCGCACGACGGTTGTCACGGGCCGTCGCCCAAGCCGCGGTGGGCATCGACGACCGCCAGCTCCGCGACCTGCTCCAGCAGCTCGCCGCGCGCCGCCACGCGGTAGCGCTGGCGACCATCGAGCTGCCTTCACCTTGGGTCGATCCCAGCCCGGCCCGGAACGCCGCACCTCCCGTCGAGCCGCGGCGTTCACCCGGCCGACCGGGCGTCGACAACAGCACGGAAGAGGCGGAAGGCAGGGAACACCCCGATCCCGAAGGTCACCCCGAGGACCCACCGCCTACATCCGTGCAGCCCCACCTGCCCCTGCACGAAACGAGCCCCGCCGGCGACGGCGCGGAGCCGTCCGCTGGGGAAGGCGTTCTGACGGCGCAGCGCTACGGTCGCCCTCCCGGCGCCGAAATGGACGAACTGCTCGTCATCGGCCGCCACGCCATCGCGGTGCACGGAAAGGCCACCCGTGCCATCTTGCGGAACGCCGTGCACGCCGCCGGACTCACCATCGCCGAGGACCGGGTCACCGAGCTCAGGGCGCTCCTGCACGAAGAACAGAGCGCCGGTACCAGCGCTCCCAGCGACTGACCGGATATCCGGTCATCCCACGGAACACCTGATCTGGGACTACGGACCAGCGGCGCCAGCTGGTCCGTAGACATTCCACTCGCCCGGCCACGCGAGCAGTGGCCGGGCCGTATACCTCCTCCCGAACACCGCGAGACCAGTCCGCCACCAGGCTGCTCGCCCCCCTCGTCCGATTCGCCTCCGCACAAGGAGCTCCTTCCATTCACGACCAGCCCGACATAGTCACCCTTCGCGACCAGCAGCAATCTGCCTCCACATCAGCCACCAACCGAGCAGCAAGTTGTACCCAGAGCATTGCTCCCGTCAGGAGCAATGCTCTGGGCTCCCCCGCCCCCAGGGTGGCGGGGGAGGACCGGCACCAGGGGGCGCCGGTCGGGGATGCGGCCGAGGACGGACCGCATCCTGGCAGGGAGAAACAGCACTCCTGCCACACCACCCGCTGCACCCACGCCTCCCCGTCGAAACCGCACGTGCGCCAGCGTGAGCGTCTGCGCGCCGAGAACAAGCGCATGCACCAGCCCAGCTGCCGCATGAACCACGACGAATACCAGCTCCTCCTCCATGCCTCATCCGTCTGCCGCATGAGCGTCGCCGGCTTCCTCGCCCACTCCGCCCTGAAGGCCGCGCGCGACCTCGAACACACCGAAGCCGAGATCGCCACCCGCCGCGAGATGGTCAGCGAGCTGTTCGCACTACGCCGGGCCCTCGGCCAGATCGGCAACAACCTCAACCAGGTCACCACCGTCCTGAACTCCGGCGCCGACGCCCCGCACGCCAAGGCGGTCCTCGACGCCGTGATGCGGACCGCCAAACGTGTGGAGGACTTCACCCAGCGCTACGTGGAAACGGAGACTCCCGCCGGATGATCCCCCGCATCCACAAGATGGGCACCCGCACCATCGGCCTCATCCGCTACCTCTACGGGCCCGGAACCCACGAGGAACACACCGACCCCCACCTCGTCGCAGCCTGGGACAGCCTGGTCCCCGACCCCGGCCGCAACCCGAAAGCCACATACGCCGACCTGCAGAAGCTCCTCGACCAGCCCGTCGAAGCCCTGCCCCCGTCGAGCCGCCCCACCGAGCACGTGTGGCACCTGTCCGTCCGCGCCGCACCCGAAGACCCGATCCTCACCGACGCCCAGTGGGGCGACATCGCGCGGCGGATGGTCGCCGCGACCGGCATTGACCCCGGCGACGGCGCCGGATGCCGGTGGGCCGCCGTCCGCCACGCGGAGGACCACATCCACATCATCGCCACCACCGTCCGCGAAGCCGGCCGCAAGCCGCGCCGCCACAACGAAGCCAAGCGCTCCCAGGTCGAGGCCCGCCGCGTCGAAGCCGCCTACGGCCTGCGCCGCCTCAACACCGGCGACGGAACCGCCGCTCAGCGCCCCACCAGCGCGGAGCGCCACAAAGCAAACCGCTACAACAAAGAGCGCACCCCTAGGGAGGAACTCCGCGAGACCGTCCGACGCGCGGTGGCCGGCGCCCAGAGCGAGGAGGAGTTCTTCGGCCGCCTCACCTCCGCCGGCCTCCTCACCCGACGCCGCGTGGCACCGTCCGGGGACCTGCTCGGTTACACCGTTGCCCTGCCCGACGACCGCAACAGGGACGGCGAACCCGTCTACTACTCGGGGTCCAAGCTCGCCCCCGACCTCTCCCTGCCCCGCATCCGCGAACGCTGGACCACGTCGGCACAGGCCACCTCAGGCGAAGGCGGCGCGCCAGAGCAGCCCGCCCTGCCACCGGTAACCGGACCGGCATACGCGCGCCGCCGCGCCACCGCCGCCACCTGGCAGGCGCTGCTGATCATCGACCACGGCGACGACGGCACCGCAGCAGCCCAGATCGCCGCCGCTGCGGAAGTCCTCGACGCCCTCGCTAAAACCTCCGCCGCCAACACCCGCAAAGAACTCCGTGACGCCGCTTCCGCGTTCGAGCGGGCCTCCCGCTCACACGTGAAGGCCGTACGAGGGCACGACCGCGCTCTGCGGCAGGCCGCCGGCGACCTCGTCCGCAGCGGGCCCGCCCTCGGCCACGGGGAGGACGGCGCCACCACCGCCATGCTCATCGACATGGTGTTCTTCCTCGCCATCACGGCGGCGAACTGGCACGCGGGGAGGCACCACGCCCAGCAGGCGGCAGCCGCCCAACAGGCTGCCGAACACCTGCGCGCCGCCTACCAGGCAGCCGCCACCCAGCCCATGGGTGTACTCCAGCAGCGAGGCCAGCGGCTGACCCGGCAGGTTCAGCAGCGGCAGGCCGCACTCGTCCGCCAGGCACTGCCGGAGGTGGCCGACCGGATCCTGGCCGAACCCGGCTGGCCCGCCCTGGCCGCCACACTCACCGACGCCCAGGCCGCAGGCCATGACCCGGCCGCTCTGCTCGCCGAAGCCACCCGCCGACGTGAACTCGATACCGCTGCCTCGATCAGCGATGTCCTCGTCTGGCGCCTACGCCGCAGCGCCCACCTGCCCGCAGCCCCCGAGCCCCCGCACGATCCGCCCGCCCGAGGCAACCGGCGGACACCAACCGCAGCGCCTGCCGCGCAACCGGCGGTCAGGCCAGCGAACGATTCAACCCGTCGGCGCTGACCGAGGACAAGCGGCTGAAGGTAGCCGACGATCCCCGGTCAGCCAAACCGGGGATTCTCCAGACCCTTGAAGTACAGCCCCGCCCCACCCCACCCCCTTGAGGAGTACCTCCATGCCCACAACGCCCCTGCCTCGAGCCCCGCCCACAGACACCGCCCCGAACCACTCACCAGAGCAATCCGATGACACGACACCATGCAAGGAACCCGCCCATGCCCCAGCCCTCCATACGCCCCGACGTCGTCGTCCTCTTCACCGACGTCGACTGGTACGGCCACCTCGACGACCCCACGCGCCCCTACCACCGCGACGGGCGTCCGTTCACTATCGCCGAGCACCTCCTGCTCACCACCGTCACCCCGGAAGAGGAGGCCGCCGGGCTGGCACAGTTGCGACGTGAGGCCGACTGGCTGCGCGAGATCGACGCGAAGCGGCAGGTCTTCGTCGACCTGCTCCTGAAGTACTTCGCCATGCTCCCCGAGGACTCCGTGGTCCCAGACGCCGTCGCGATCATGACCGACGAGGACTACGCGGAGTACGAGCGCCTGCTCCCCATCGTCACCGCGGAAGACACCCTCGAATACTGGGCCGAACACGCGGAGGACTGACCGGCCACACACTTCCACCCACCGACCTGAACCCTCAGCCCACCGCCCCCATCAGCATTGCCCCTGGATCCCCGCACATGCCGCAGGCCCGGCCGGAAACTACGGCCGGGCCTGCGGCATACACGCGCAAACCCACGAGCACCCGCCGGCCCGCACCGATCCGAAGTATCGCCGGGGTCAGCCTTTCAAGATCAGAGGCGGGATGGTGTCGCATTGCCGTTCGTGGCAGGGTCGCCCTCATGCGGATTTTGGTGATGGGTGGCACCTGGTTCCTTGGCCGAGCGGTCGTTGACGATGCACTTCGACGCGGGTGGGAGGTAACGACGTTCAACCGGGGCCGTTCCGGTGCGGTTGAGGGCGTCGGCACGGTCCGGGGTGACCGGACGAGTCCCGATGATCTGAAGCGGCTCGCCTCGCACGGGCCGTGGGATGCCGTGATCGACACGTCCAGCAGCGAGTTCCCACCCCGTGACGTACTCCTCGCCGCCGACATCCTGCGCCCGTCCGCCGCCCGGTGGGTGCACGTCTCCACGGTGTCCGTCTACCAGGGCTGGCCCCACCACCCGCTCACCGAGGGCTCGCCTCTGTTGGAGTGCCCGCCGGACGCCGATGAGTCCTACGGGCACACAGGCGCCGACGGCAGCCCGACGAAGTACGGGTTCCAGAAGGCTGGCGGAGAGGCTGCCGTGCGCGCCGCCTTCGGGGACGACGTGGTGTTCCTGCGGCCTGGAGTGATCTTGGGCCCCGGCGAATACGTCGGCCGCCTCCCTTGGTGGCTCACCCGCGCCCAGCGCGGCGGCCCGATCGTCGCCCCGGCACCAGCCGTTCAGATGATCCAGCCCGTGGACGTGCGGGACGTCGCCGCCTTCGCCGTCGATCAGGCCGCCGGCACCGATGGCCCCGGCCAGGCGTTCAACATCGCCCACCCCGAGGGCATCAGCTGGGCCGACTTCATCGCCACATGCCTGGCCGTCACCGGTAGCACCGGCAGCCCGGTGTGGGCCGATGCTGCGACGCTCACCGCGCACGGTGTGAAGCAGTGGACGGAGCTTCCGCTGTGGCGCACCCACTCTGGGGTGTGGTCCGTCCATGCCTCCCGTGCCGTGGCAGCCGGGCTCCGCTGCCGTCCGCTCGCCGACACCATTGCCGACACCTGGGCATGGATGCAGGCAGACGGCCGACCGGTCGAACACCCGCGGTGGGACGAGCACGGAGTGGACCCGGCCAAGGAGGCCCTGATCCTCGCCACCCTCGGCCACCCGTAGGAACGGGGCCAGCTTCAGGGCTCGATGGCGAGGAGCCCACTCCCCGTACCCAGCTGCCTCGGTGCCGAGAGACGCCCGAATTCTTCGATCTGTTCGCCGAGCGTGACGGCCACCCGTGTCGCCCTGAACGCGGGGGCTGTCAGAGCACGCCGCAAGCCGCCGGTGCGCTCCAGAAGGCCCGCCACACGCTGTTCTGCCGGGATCGCCCACACCGTCTCCAGCGTCGCCGCCGCCGCGTCCAGGTCGCCCCGGAGCAGCTGCGCCGCGGCGAGGTCGGCCGCGGCTTTGCCCCGTACTGGTACCGACTGCCGGGCCGGCGGCCGGGACGCGACCAGATCCAGCGCCCGTCGCGCCGTCACCTCGGCCCCCGCTCCGTCACCGACAAGCAGAGCGGTGGTGCCGTTGGACATCAGCAGCCGCTCCTCGTTGAAGGCGAACTCACCGCCGACGTCATCGTGCAGGGCGTCCCGCTCGCCGCTGTCCTGCCGCGTGGACGCGACGAGCGCGCGGGTGGCCCGTTCCCGGTCCCCGAGATGCCCGTGGGCGCGGGCCTCGATGGACAACAGCCGCCGCCTGGCCGTATCGCCCAGGCCGGCGTAGGCCAGTGCGGTCCGCGCGTGCCGTACGGCTTCGGAAGGACGGCCCGTGAAATACGCGCAGATTGCCAAGGACCCTGTGGCATAGGCCCGTAGAGGATCAAACCGCGCCATCTCTCCGTACAGGGCAGCCGACCGGGCGAGGCGTGCCGAGTCGTCCAGGGCGCCGAGGTCGAACGCGGCGGTCGACAGCAGCGCGCACGCCTGGCCCGCCACGATCAGCAGGTCCTGCTGCTGTACAGGCACCTTGGTGAGTCCACGTTGGTGCTCCGCCTCCGAGCGCAGGACCTTCGCCCGCCGGAACACGTCGAAGGCGCTCACGGCCCCGTACGAGCGGGCGAGGGACAGTGCGTCGTCACGAAGCTGGTCGATGGTCGTGTCAGATACGGACTGCGCGGCGGCAGCCCCCGCCTCATCGGCGGCGTCACGTGCGGTCATCGCGATTTCACTTTCGAGGTCGTACGCAGTGGAAGCCACCGATGCCGAGTTCGACAGCGCGGGCGGTGACCCGAACAGTGCCGCGGCCTCCACGTCGAAGAGCCGCTCCAGTACCCGACACGTGTCCGGCCCCGGCATGGTCTTGATCCGGCCCGAGGTCCACCGCCGGAACTGTGCCTCGGACACCGACAGGCCCTGTACGCCGGCCTGTGAGGCCGCGCGCTCGAACGCCGTGACGAAGTCCCTGTAACGCCAATGCCGCTGCTGGACTAAGACGCGCAGCAGCGTCGCCGGTTCGTCCATCGGTCGCTCCCTCAAGGTCAGGAGACGGGCCACGTCGCGCCCCGCTCCACTTCGTGCCTACCCGTCAACGCCCCTGCTGCGCAATGAAATCCGAGCAGATGGCATCGCGGAGCTACCTCCATGACACCTCGGTCACCTGGGCGAGCGCCAGATGACACCCACCGCGTCGTGGCCGTGACACCCGCACCAGGGGGACTCTTACGTCACTTCGACGACCCCGGTGAAAGGGAGTGGACCGTGAGCAGCCCCCGGCTTCCCCGACGAACCCCCGGCGCGACCAGCACGCACTACGAGGCCGTCGTAGCCCCGTACGTGGAGACGTCGGCCGGCACCACGTCGGAGCGCCGCGGCCTGCCCCGGGCCGCTGAGGCGTTCCGTAGCCGGAACGGCGACCCCTCCACCTGGAGCTCCGCCCAGTTCGACGCCTTCCTCGGCCTCGGAGGAGCCCAATGAGCGAGACCACGGGGGCGAACGTCTGGGTCACGGAGGACACCAAGCACCGGTTCCTCGGCCAGGACGTCGCACACCCCGCCAGCGGACGACGCGGAACCGTGGGCGCCGTCCTGATCTACGTATCGAAACTCACCGGCAGGCCGGTCAGGAAGGTGGCGCACATGCGCCCGCTGGACCATTCGGGTCGGGAATGGACCGCCGATCCGGACACCCTCCAGCCGGTCGCCGACTCGGCACAGACCAGCCGCACGAAGGGCTGAACAGGCTTCCCGCCCAGTGCTGATCAAACGGTCGGCACTGGTGGGGAACGGCGCCCAGGGCGCCGTGCACGAAACCGGTCTGGTGCCGAACGGGCACCAGACCGGCGGCACCAGAGCGGATCCAAGCTGCCCGTCCCGGGCAGTCACCCTTCCACCAAGGAGATCAGCTATGCCGAAGCCCAGGAAAGAGAAGCAGAACCACCTCATCTACGCGGACGTCGTGGACTCCAAGTCCAAGGCGGGCGTGTGGATGGGTGAGCGCGCTTCCTTCCGCGACAAGCAGGGCCGCATCCTGGAGGCCCTGAAGGACCGCACCGACTGGGTCAGCCTGGAGGGCGCGGTCATGGTCATCAGCACCGAGCCCGCCGGCCTCACGGTCATCGCGCCGAACCCGACGCTCCCCGGTGTGATCGTCCTCTCCGACGGCGGTTCCCCCGCGGCCTCCGCCCGGCTCCAGGCCGACGCCGAGGACAAGGTCCGCGCCGTCATGGCCGAGCTGGGGATCGCCGAAGAGGAAACGGCGGCCTGACCCAGTGGCCACTCCCCAGCTGCTGTGGGGGAAATACTTCCAGTACGACCGTGACGGCGAGGCTGTCCTCCTCGACCCGGTCACGCTAGAGAGTGTGCTTCTCGACTCCGGCGAGGTCTCTGACCTCGCCGGGGTCCCCCCGACCGCGACGCACTTAGCCCTCGCCGGGCTCGGCTTCACCCAGGACGGCCCCACGACCGACCGCCGTGAAGCGCTCCACCACCGTCTCCACACCCTGGGTATCGACCCGACGCCGCACCGGATCAGCGGCCTGCGGGTGGTGCTCACCGACCGCTGCAACATGGCCTGCACGTACTGCTTCGTCGACACCAACAGCGGCAAGCCGGACATGACGGAGCAGGAGCTCACCGCCGGCCTTGAGTTCCTGTTCGAGCAGAACGCGGGGCAGGAGGAGGTCTCGGTCCAGTGGTTCGGCGGCGAGCCGACCATCCGCTTCGACCTCATGAAGTACGGCGACGAACTCGCCGACACCCTCGCTGCCCGCTACGGCGTCGAGCGGGTCCGGCGCACGGTCGTCACCAACGGCGCCCGCCTGACGGACGAGGCCCTCGACCACTTCGTACAGCGCGAGTACGGGGTCGGCATCTCCATCGACGGCCCGCCGGGAATCAACTCGGCGAACCGGCTCCTCCTCGGCGGGCAGCCCGCCGACGACCGCATCCGCCGCAACGTCCGGCGCCTGGTCGAGGCGAAGGGCCTGCACGTCGGCTGCAACCTCACCCCCACGGCGTCCAACATCGGGCGCCTGGCCGAGAGCGTGCAGTGGATCATCGACGACCTCGGCCTCAAGTTCATCTACGTCAACACGCCCATCCCCACTGGGGGCGAGTGGCGGGTGAACGGCGCTGACCTGGCCCGGGAGCTCTACGAGGCCCGCCTGACCGCGCTCGGGAAGGGCGGGATGCTCTTCTCCGTCCTCGACCGGGCCTTCCAGGCCCTCGACACCCGCCGGCCGATGCTCTTCGACCACATGCAGGGGGACCGCAGCCTCAACGCCGCCCTGCTGCCCGGCAACCGGGTCAGCGTGTGCGACATCAACTTCACCGAGCCCGAGTTCCTCCACACACTCGACGAGCTACGGTCGGACCCCAGCCGCCTCACAAGGGCGACGAAGAAGGTCGCGCCGATCCCCGCATGCGGCGACTGCCCGGCGCTGGCCATCTGCGGAGGCCCGTCCCGCAACGAACAGGCCCTCATCGGCGGCAGCACCCCCGACCCGCAGATGTGCGCCTTCTACACCAGCACCGTGGCCATCGCGGTCTGGGACAACACGGGGGTCCAATGAGCACCCCCGTCCGTACGGCGCTGGTCTCGACGGCCGGCCACTGCGAGGTCGCGTGCAGCTTCTGCTTCCGGGCCGACCGCGCCCGCGGCTTCCTCACCACCGCCACGTACACACGTGCCCTGTCGCGGCTGAAGGAGACCGGGGTGGAGGGCGTGTGCCTCACGGGCGGTGAGCCGACCCACCACCCAGAGCTCCGGCAGCTCGTCCGCCTGGCCCTCCAGTTCGGCATGACGGTGTCCATGGTGACCTCGGCCCGCTCCGAGGCTGAGGTCGCTGCCCTCGCGGAGGTCGGTCACCTTCTGACCAACGTGACCGTCTCCGCGGACTCGCAGGGCGCAATGACGCTCGGCCGCACCACCCGGACGGCAGCCTCGGCCGTCGCGACGCTGGACGCCGTGGACACCCCCTCGAAGGTCCTTCACCTCACCTACTGGGATGTGGACGACGAGGAAGCCGCCCAGCTCGCCGACCTCGTAGCGGGAACGGGGATCGACATCCAGCTGAGCCCCGTCCTCCTCTCCGAAAGCGCCCTGCGCCGGGACAGCCGATCACTCCAGGACTCCCTGACGCAGAGGGCCCGCGACACGGCGGCACTCGACCAGCACTTCCGCCTGTCCAACGGATACCGCTCCTACCTCGACGACCTGCGGCAGCTACAGCTGTCCAAGGAGGAAAGCCACCCCTGCCGGTCGGCCACCCTCTACATGTCGGCCGACGGCGAGGTGCGGCACTGCCCCTACGGAGCATCCGAGGTCAGCGTCCATGCCCCACGTACCGAGATCCGAGCCTTCCTCGACGCGCCGGCCACGGACCGCGTCGGACCCGACTGCGCCGCCATCTGCCGTCCCGCATCCCGTGACTGCGCGGCGGCCTGACCTTGGGGGTCCACGTGCAACCGTCGGTCTCCGTCACCGATCCCGACGACTTCAACAGCCACTGGAGGCAGCCGCCGAACTTCCGTATGCGGGTCCCGTTCGACTACCTATTCCTGCCGGCGATCGACATCCTCGACCACGTCCGCCGGGACGAGGAGGTGCGGTTCACGATCCTCGGCGAGGACGACTGGGCGGTTCGCATGGAGCGCACCGCCGCGTTCCGGGCGGCCCCGGTCGAGGAGATCGCCACGTGGCCGTTCCGCTTGGTGCACTTCAACCTCGCCCGGTTCTACGGCGAGATCCTGGCCGGCTTCCAGGACGAGGTCATGGTGCCCTGGCGTACCTATCTGTCGTCGCAGGGATTCACGTGGCAGCGGTGCGCACCCATCCTGTTCCTGTCCACCGAAGGCGCGGCCTCGACCTACCACAACGACAACTCGCACGGTCTGGTCTGGCAGGTCCAAGGGGTCAAGACCTTCCACAGCTACCACAACCCCGACAAGCACCTGTCACCCGAAGCCGCGGTCCTCGGTGAGACCACCGCCGAGGATCCCCCACCGCACGACGAGACGCAGCGGCAGTCGGTGACGATGCAGCCAGGCGACCAGCTGTGGAGCCACGCCCTGACCCCGCACTGGGTCACCACCGAATCGCCGCTTGCGCTCAGCGTCACGCTCTCCCACGGCGGACTGTGCCGCCGCGGCCGGTACGCCGACCGTGAGCTGGCCCTGCGCGACCACTGGGACAAGTACCCCGCCGAGGCGTGGACCCTCGACCTCGGCCACACCCGGTACTGAGCGAGCCCCGGCTGCCCCACCGCCAGACAGGCGGTGGGGCAGCGGTGCATCTACCCCTGGCTCAGGGGGTGAGGCGGTTCGGTCCCCGGAACAGGAACGCGGCCTCGCGGATCGAGTCGAGGCCGAGCATGACCATCAGGATCCGGCCCAGGCCGGCGCCGAGTCCGCCGTGGGGCGGGCAGCCGAAGCGGAAGATGTTCATGTAGTCCTGCATCGGCTCGGTGTCCATGCTCTTCTCCTCGGCCTGCTTGAGCAGCACGTCGGAGCGGTGCTCTCGCTGGGCCCCGGTGGTGATCTCCAAGCCCTTCCAGAGCAGGTCGAAGCTGAGCGTCAGGTCCGGCCGGTCCGCCGGACGCATGTGGTAGAAGGGCCGGATGCTGGCCGGATAGCGCGTGACGAACACGAACTCGTGGCCCGTGAGCTCCTTCATGTGGGCGGCGATGGTGCGCTCGCCTTCCGGGTCCAGGTCCTCCTTGACGCCTTCGGGGTCCCACCCGCCGGCCCGCAAGATCTCCTGTGCCTCGGCCATCGTGATCCTGGGGAACGGGGCCTCCGGCACGACGACCTCGGTGCCGAAGACCTCTCGAATCGCCTCACCGTGGACCTCGGCGACCTTCGCAATGGCGTGGGCGAGCATCCGCTCCTCGAACGCCATCACGTCCTCGACGTCGTCGATCCACGACAGCTCGACGTCCACGCCGGTGAACTCGGTCGCGTGCCGGGATGTGTACGACGGCTCGGCGCGGAAGACAGGGCCGATCTCGAAGACCCTGTCGATACCGGCGGCCACGGCCATCTGCTTGTAGAACTGGGGCGACTGCGCGAGGTAGGCCGAGCGGTCGAAGTACCCGAGCTTGAACACCTCCGCGCCGGACTCCGAGGCGGTGCCCATCAGCTTCGGCGTGTGCATCTCCGTGCAGCCGTTCTGCATGGCGTACTCGCGCAGTCCCTGCTCCAAGGTCGTCTGCGCGGCGAACACCATCTGGGCGGTGGCCCTCTTGCGTACGTCCAGGAAGCGCCAGTCGAGTCGGTGCTCGGGGCCGGTGTGCTCGTCGATCGGCAGGGGCGTCTCCGCCCGGTTCAGCACCTCGATCGTCTCGGGGACGATCTCCAGGCCACCCAGGTTGACCTGGGCAGCCTCGACGACGCGGCCGGTGATCCGGACTGCGGACTCGGGGGTAAGCGATTCGATGACGGCTTCGAGCGGGCCGCCGTCGCGCTTGTGGGTCATCTGGGCCATGCCGGAGTGGTCCCGCAGGATGACGAACTGCATCTTGCGTTGAAGCCGGAGCGCGTTCACCCAGCCGGAGACGGTGACGGTCTGGTCAACGTGTGCGCGTAGGTCAGAAACCAGTACGCGGCTTGTGCTGTGGATCATCGCAGCCCTCCAGGGGCGTCGTCATGATCCCTTGGAAGCGTGGGCGAGAAGGGTACTCGCGGTGCCACCACGCCTTTGCCACCGCCAGACAGCGGCGGCCTCATTCAGCCCGATGACGGGGGCAAACCGGCGGGGCATTGGGCCCGAAGGCCTTTCCTCCCCGCGCTCGGGAGGGTCTTCACCATGGGTGCGAGTCCGCCTTCACAGCTGCCGGCAGCTCTCTCTGCTCGCGTGATCCGTGGCTACTCGTCTCCGTCGACGCGTTGGTCACGAGGATAGGGATGCCATAAGCCGCTCGCAACGGATTCACGGCGGCGGCGCGCCAGGTGGCCGGATGGCGCCGTTGGCTGGCGGCTATTAACCGGCGAGGCCGCGCCTCAGCGAACTCCCCAGGAATGCCGGGTGGATCTCCAGATGTCGATCACCCCCGCGACTGTCAGACCGAGTGGTTAGAGTCCTGACCCGGAGATGAGGGAGGACAGCGTGCCTGTCGACGGCAGTGATCATTTCGCGCACATCATGACGCAACTCGCAGAAGAGTTGCCGAATCTCGCCGACCAGCTGAAGCAGGAAGTCCGGCATGGCCGAGTAGCTTCCGAGCAGCGGCTCAAGCAGGAGGGCGAGTACGAGGCTCGCGCCAGCCGACTGGCGGAGGCCGAGCTCCCGCCCCTCGGCAAGGCTGACATCGCCGTACTCCCCTACACCGACGACGAGCGCTTGGAGCTCGTACGCTCAGCGCTGCTCACCCTTGCCGAGACCATGTACGCGTCACGCAAGGCGGCACTGGACATCGCCTCGAAGCGAGAGATGGACCTGACGATCGAGTTTGGCGATCCGGAACTGGAGGAGCTCTCCTACATCGACCTCAAAGCGGAGGCAGAGCGTGCCCGGGTCGCCCTGACCACCGTGCGAGAGCTGCTGTCCGAAGACTCCGACGTGGCCATGGGGAGCATCCAATGAGCAGGGACGATCTGGTGCTCGCCATCGAGCAGGCCATCGGCGCTCTGCAGCCTGTGTATCGCGGCAACGCTGACGAGTCCGACCTGTACGAGGCATCTCTGCTTGTCGTGTGCCTCGAAGCCGCACGGGCGGCCGGCGGCACGGCACTGCTGACCCAGGACGGCCGGAATCCGGCTACTGCCCTGCGTTTCCGCAGGTCCCCCGGAAACCTGTGGTCGGGTGACTTCACCTACGTCCTGGTGAGCTTCCCGGGCACGCAGAAGAGGCTGGAGATCCACCTGGGTGTGTTCGTCGCGGCCACCACCTCGAAGGTGGCACATGAATGCGATGTCGCCATCCTGGATCACCGGGAGGCCGAGCGAAGCCGCCGAGCCATGGTCCACCCCCGGAGCAGGGGACTCGAAGCCGCGATCGAGGCAAAGTGCTACGGCGCCTCACCCGGCCTCGGGATCGGCCGTGCCTTCCTGGGGCTGGCCCAGGAGCTGGGCGGGAAGAAGTGCTCACTGGTCTTCCCGTCGCCGAGCTCCGCCACTCTTGGCGCGCTGATCGCCAAGAAGGACAGCGAGGCGTACCCACAGGTGCTTCCTGGTACGGCGGCATCCGACCGGCTCCGCTCCAAGCTCGACCAGGCTATCCGTAACTGGAAGGACCGGCTCTAGAAGCCGACCCCTCAGGTTGCTGGGCACACAGTGCCGACAGCGGGCTGGGCGTCCGCGGCTGGTCACGTCGTTTGGGTGGGCTGTTTGCCATATTTCGCGGTCCTGCGGAGGGATATCTTTGGTGCGTCGCCCGTACAAGGAATACGGCGCCCGCGCCTGCTCCTCGACGAAGCACCACCGGCGTGTCCATGCGGGGCGTGCCGGAAATAGGCTGACCAGTAGGAACACCACGGCCTTCGGGTCGCCGCCCTTTGACGAGCAAGGACAACCCGACTGATGGCAGTGACCCAGCAGGAGATCGAGAACCGGTTGTGGGACGCCGCCGACGAGCTGCGCGTGGCGATGCCCGAAGCGCAGTACTCCTCGGTCGTCTTCCCGCTGATGTTCTGGAAGTACCTGTCGGACACCTGGGAGCACCACCACCAGGAGTTCCTGGCCGAGAACGAGGGCCTGGACAACCTCTCCGCGGAGGAAGCGCACGAGATCGAGTACCGCGACTACCAGTCGTTCGAGATCCCGTTCATCCAGCCCGGCACAGTCCAGCAGCGTCGGGCCTCCTGGTCGTCCATCCTCGCCACAATCGCCCACCCCGGCCTCGGCCAGCGGGTCCGCGCCTCCCTGCAGGCCATCGAGACGGCCAACCCTGACAAGTTCTCCCGCCTGTTCGGGTCCATGACCTGGACCTCCGAAGAGGTCCTGTCGGGGGAGGTCTTGGCGGCAGTCATGCAGGCGATGGACCGCACTCCGAAGATGCACGAGGGCAACATGTCCCACGACGTGCTCGGTGGAGCGTACGAGTACCTGCTGAAGCGGTTCTCCGACGGGTCTGGGACCCGCGCCGGCCAGTTCTTCACACCGCGCGAGGTCGTCGAGCTGATCGTCGAGCTCCTCGACCCCAAGGGCTTCGAGTCAGTCTATGACCCGACCTGCGGGTCGGGCGGCATGCTCATCGCCTCCGCGAACCTTCTGAAGGCCCACAGTAGGCGTGGCTACACACTCAAGCTGCACGGGCAGGAGGCCGTCCCGGACACCGCGGGCGTGGCCCGCATGAACCTCTTCATGCACAACCTGACCCAGTTCCAGGTCGAGGTTGGCGACACTCTGAAGGACCCCCGGTTCAAGAAACCAGACGGCTCGGTCGCGCAGTTCGACGTGATTCTCGCCAACCCTCCCTACAGCCTGAAGTGGAAGCCTTGGACGAACGATCCGCGCGCCATCGGCGGTGTCGCGCCGCAATCGTCAGCGGACTGGGCGTTCGTGCAGCACATGATCGCCAGCATGGGACCGGAGAAGGGGCGCGCTGGCGTCGTCCTGCCCCACGGCGTCCTCTTCCGAGGCGGTCAGGAAGCCGCCATCCGCCAGCGCGTCCTGGACGATAAACTGCTCGAAGCGGTCATCGGTCTGCCTGCCAACCTCTTCTACAACACCAGCATCCCCACGGCGATCCTGGTGTTCCGTGCAGCCGGCACCAAGGCCCCAGAGCGGCAGGAAGGCGTGCTGTTCATCGACGCCTCCAAGCGGTTCACCAAGGCCAAGAACCGCAACATCCTCACCGCCGCCGACATTGCCGACGTCGTGACCGCCTACAACTCGAAGTTCGACGCCGCCGGCAACCCGGTGGACCCCGAAGGAGAAGGTGGACTCCTGGCGCGATTCGTCCCCACCACGGAGATTGTGGCGAACGGGCACGACCTCAACATCGGCCGTTACATCAAGCAGGCCGCCACCGAGCAGGAAGACCTCGGCACCCTCATCGACGCCTACAACATCGCCCGAGCAGAGCGCCAAAAGACCGAGCAGCGCATGCTCGCCCTCCTTTCGGCTGCCGGGATCGAGGGCTTCGATGAGTGACTGGCAGCAGATCAAGCTCGGTGACCCACTGACCCGCGTGCGCCGCAAGGTGGCCGTGGAGAATGGCGTCACCTACCCCGCAGTCAGTGTCCAGATGCACGGACGTGGCCTCGGCGAGAAGGATCCATTCGTCGGTGGTATCTCGAAATACACGACGCTGAACACGGTACGAGAGAATGACGTCGTGCTCCGCACGATCACGGCGTTCGAAGCCCCTGCAGGCGTCGCACGGGCAGAGCATGACGGCACCCACGTCTCTGGTGTGTTCATCACCTATGAAGTTGACCAAAGAACTCTCCCGGAGTTCCTGGGGCTGTACTTCCAAACGCCAGCGTTCTGGGACGAGATGCAGAACCGCGCCTCGGGGACTGTCTTGCGCCGTAAGACCATCTCTGACGCTGCGTTCCGTGCCATCCCGCTCGCTTTGCCTCCATTGTCGACCCAGGAGCGCATCGTCGAGGTCATCAGCGCGGTGGACGACCAGATCACCGCGCTCGGCGTCGAGGCGGGGACGCTGACAGCGGTTCTACGTCGCCGACGAGCCGACCTCATCACCGACGACTCGATTGAAGCTGTGCGGGCCGAAAACGCCTTCGACTTCTCCACCGGCGTGCGCCGGACACCTGACAGGGCCGCCGGCCCCTATATGACGCCCTACCTCCGTTCCGCGAACGTCGGCTACGGGACGCTCGACCTGTCCGATGTGCTCGAGATGAACTACGACCCAGCGGAGCGCAAGAAGTTCGGTCTCCAGTACGGCGACGTCTTGGTCTCCGAGGGCAGCGCAAGCGCGAATGCGGTCGGGATGCCCGCCATGTGGCGAGACGAGCTGCCAGCGCCCGTCTGCACCCAGATGACCCTGATCCGTCTCCGGGCGCTGGAAGGGGTCTGCATCCCTGAGTTCGTCTTCCACTGGAGCATGTGGGCCTACGAGTCCAGGGCCTTCCTCGACGTCGCGGGTGGCACCAACATCAAGCACATCAGCGCCAAACGGTCGAAGGGTATGGCTGTGCGCGTACCGTCACTCGACCGCCAACGCGAGATGGCCTCGGAACTTGGCGCCATGGAGTCTGCGTTGGAGGCGACACGCGCTGAGGCCGCTCGTCTCCGAGAAGTGCGGGCGGGGCTGCTCGGGGGACTGCTGGACCAGAGCATCACCATCGACGTTTAGTCCGACTAGGGGGTCTAAGGCGTGGCGAAGGGTATTCGGGAGCGCGAGTTCCAAAACCAGATGATCCAGTGGTCCTTGCCGATGGGCTGGGAGTACACCGCGGGGCGGGCGCTGCCCCGGGAGACCATCCAGACGGTGGTCGTCTCCCACTTGCGTGACGCCATCGTCAGACTGAACCCCGGGGTGATCAACGAGTTTGACCTCGACGTGGTGGTCGAGGAAGTCGTGGCCACGGTCACCGCCGTCGAAGGCGGACTGGTCCGGGCCAACGAGCAGGTGCTGCGTCTGCTGCGCGGGCGGAAGGAGTTCCGGGACAACGACGGTGTGTGGCACACGTTGAAGTTGATCGACTACGAGACACTGACCGCCAACACGTTGGTCGTCTCGGACGAGGTGACCATCAGCGTGCCGGGCAAGACCTCCCGGCGGTTCGACCTCGTCTACTGGATCAACGGCCTGCCCCTGGTCGTGGTCGAGGTCAAGTCCCCGACCACGAAGTCCGCGTGGGCGGACGCAGCCCGCGAGATCAACGACGTGTACGCCACTGAGTACCCGTGGTTCTTCACGCCTAACGTCTTCGCCGTCGCCACGGACGGGCTGAAGCTGCGGTTCGGTGCCGCTGGCGCTCCCACGAACCTGTGGCAACCGTTCCGGTCGACCGACGACGACGAGAACCTATCCGGGCACGCCGACGTCAAGCGCTCCGTCGAGTTGTTGATGAACCCGGCCACGGTCCTGGACATGCTCGCCAACTTCGCCCTCTTCGACACAGCCGGGGGCGGGACCGACAAGAAGTACCTACCGCGCTACCCACAGATGGAAGCTGCGCACCTGATCCACGAGCGAGTCCTGCAGGGTGGCTCGAAGGGCCTGGTCTGGCACCACCAGGGCTCCGGGAAGACCCTGCTGATGGTTTTCGCCGCCGCGCTGCTACTGGCCGATACCCGTACCGAGTCGCCCACGATCATCCTGCTCTCGGACCGAAATCACCTCGTCCGGCAGACCTCCGGGGTTTTCACCTCGGCGATGGGAGACGCGTACTTCCACAAGCCTTCGAACAGCCAAAAGCTGCGGGCCCTGCTGGCCAACGACGTGCGTGGTGTCATCTCCACGACCGTCCACAAGTTCGCCGAGGCTGGCAAGAACCTGTCGGTCCGGAGCAACATCATCGTGCTCGTCGACGAGGCACACCGCACCCAGTCCTCCGATGAAGAGTCCCTGGCCGGTCAGATGCGCGCAGCGCTGCCCAATGCAAGGTTCTTCGGCATGACCGGCACCCCTATCAGGAACCTCGCCACCGACACCTTCGACCTCTTCGGAGAGGAGGCCGATCCGGGCAGGGTGCTGCACCGGTACTCGGTGTCCCGATCTCTGCTGGACGAGGCGACCGTCCCGGTCATACTGCACCCGCACCCGGTCTCCTTCGAGATGGACGACCAGGCGTTGCAGGCCGAGTTCGACGAGTTCGCCGACGACTTCGACCTTGATGACCCCGACCGCGAGGCCCTCTCCCGTAAGTTCGGACGCCTTACCTCGGTGTTCGCCAACCCCGACCGTATCCACACGGTCTGCCAGCACATCGTCGACCACTACCTGGCCGGCGCCTACCGCAACGGCCTCAAGGCGCAGGTCGTCGCTTACAACCGTGAACTGGCCGTGGCGTACACGGACAAGATCAACGAGCTACTGGCCGGCTTCGAGGCATCCCAGGTGCTCGGCGAGGTCGGGAAGCATCAACGGATCACTGCAGAGGTGAACATCTCCGTCTCGGACTCCAAGACCGAAGACGTCGACATGAAGCCCTACCAGCTCTCGGAGACCGAGGAAGAGGAGCAAAAGCGGCGGTTCCTCAGCCCGGACGACCCCCTGTGCTTCCTGGTGGTGACCGCAAAGCTGATGACCGGGTTCGACGCTCCCAACGAGGGAGTCCTCTATCTGGACAAGCCGCTGAAGGCCCACAACCTGTTCCAGACGATCACTCGCCCGAACCGCACCTGGGTGTCACCGACCGGGTTCGTGAAGACCTCCGGCGTGGTCGTGGACTACATCGGCCTGGCCGAAGAAGTCCAGCGGGCCGTCGTCGACCCCGCTGCAGCTGGGCACAGCAAGGGCGGCGGATTCGTCACCGACCTGTCCGAACTGGTCGCCGAATTCCGACTCGCATTCGCCCGCATCGAAGACCTCCTCGCGGACGTGGATGGCGTGGACCTCACGGTCCACGGATACCAGTCCGTCCGAGCCATCAACATCTTCCTGGACGCCAACCCCGACGCCGCCGAGGTGTTCAGCAAGGACTACCGACTCCTGGCCCGCCTGTACCCGTTCATCAACACTGACAAGCGGGTCGCCAAGTACAGCGACGGCTTCGGACTGTTCGGGTCCGTGTACACGACCCTGTTCAAGAAGTCCTCTGACGAGGAGAGGAAGGAGCGGCTGGCTGAGCTGGGGCCGATGGTCCTGGAGATCATCAATGCCCACGTCCACTCCTTCTCCGTGGTCGCCTCTCAGGAGGAAGCTCTTATCCTCGACGCCCAGGGCATCACCATCCTCAAGGAGCTGCTGGCGCTCGTCCGTCCCAAGGCTGACAAAGATGGTGGCAAGGACACGTCTCCGCCGTCAGCGTCGGAGATTCTGGACCACATCAAGGCTGCCCTCGACAAGGGCATCGAGCCCGGGTCCGCGAAATACACCGCCCTCGCGGAGCGGATCAAGCAGCTGCGGGACCGGATCATCCAGAATGCCCAGGACGCACTGGACTTCCTGTCCGAAGCACTTCGGGTGGCCCGGGCCATCGTCAACGCCGAGAAGCACCCCGACGAAGCCGTCGTAGTGCTGGACGACGACCACATCGGAGTCCTGTCCCGGATAATCCACGACCACGCACCTGCCGGCCTCACAATCACGGAGAGGTACCTGGCCGAGGAAATTGACCAGGTAGTCACCCGCACCCTTGCTCGGGCATGGGACAACGCCGACGCCCGCAACCGAGGCGCCCGCCGCGCCACGGCCGCGGTCTTCCGCCGTTACGCACTGAAGCCGGTAGGAGAGCCGTACGACGCCACCGTCGCCTACATCGAGGCTCACTACCTCGTCGATTGACGAATACGGGCAGGCCCGGACCGCCCTGAGCGGCCCGGGTCGTCGTAGTTCGGCTGACAGTGCGGACGCGCTCAGCTGGCGTCACGTCCTGCGAGGTTAGACCACGAGATCATTCTTCTTCCTCGTCTGCTTCCTGACGCAACCGGTCGGCGATGTCCACTAGGGAGCCGCGCTGCGGAACGAACCAGCGCCGCGTGCCCTGAAGCGGTTTGCTCTGATGACCGGCCTCCACGAGCATCTTCTGAGCCAGGCCGGTCGGTGAGTAGGCGATACCGTCCACCGCCCACACCAGGCAATCACGGCGGCTCCGGGTCCAGGTTGCACGCGCCCGGCGCGGATCCGCCGTGAGCCAGGGCGTGAGCTGTTGCTGTTCGCGGCCGGGGACTGGGCGGAACTCAAGGAGCGTCCCTTCCTCCAGCGCGTTGTTCTCGAAGATCACGGTGACTGCCTTGGCCTTCCGTGCGTGCCCTTCACGCTCGGAAGCGCGGTACTCCGCTGAGAGGGGCGGGGGCTGAATATCGCCCTGTAGGGTCGCCAGCGCTGAACCGGCGACGCCGGAATATCGCTCGGCGTTGCGGAAGATGCTGCTCACCTGGCTCTTGGGTCCATACCCCGTGTCGATCCAGTGGATCAAGGTGGCTACGGAGGCGTCAACGAGTGGGGCGACGCACGCCAGTACCGTCGGCCAATCGGACTCCGGAATCTTCTGCCAACCTTGGGGCAGGCGCTGAAAGGTCACGTGAGCGATGAGCAGTCGCCCAAGGTCGGCGAGTGTGCCGGCGCGCCCCTCCCACTGCGGGCGTTGTACGTCGATCTGCCGCTCGACCTCCCGAAGCACGAGGATGGTGCGCCAGGTCTTCACCGCGTCGGTACGGTGCAGCGGAAAAAGCTGGTGGTGCTGCTTCGGATCCCAAAGAAGGTCGATGTCCACGTTGGCCTGGAAGGACAGTTCCGGAGAGACGTGAGCGCAGGCGAGCGCGGTTGCGGCCTCCCTGAGGGTGCAACCGTCATCCTTGAACTGTGGTGGCTCCTCGCCACGGCGTAGGACGTAGGTCTTCCGCAGACGAAGTAGGAAGTCGTCGCGGAGCTGCTGCTGCACCTTTTCCAGGGCGATGAAGTCCTGGGGCTCTACCCTGTTCTGGGTGTTGGTCGTTCGGGTGACGTCGTGGTCGAAGCCCTCCGGGCAGTCCGTCAAAGAGATGATGCGGACGCCGATCCGTGCGCGTGTGACGACATCCGGGGTTTGCTGGTGCGCCTCGTGGACGGAGGCGACCGTCTGGGCACCGTTGACAATGCTCGCTCCCTCCATTTCCAGGTCCCCCCGAGGGCCCATGATCACTTTGTCGCACAGGACCGTGATCCCGTTGTTGAAATACCAGAAGTGCTCGGGCTTTCTGCGAAGGGTTTCCACAAGGGTGCGATTGACCGCGGTGACACCGAGAGGATTACGGATGTTTCGCTGGAAAAGCCGGTGGTGGTTGTCCTCATACCAGCGGGCGACCTCCGCACCTCCGATCGTGCCGTGGTAGGCCAGGATGGGCTCCTTGATCGGACTGACATCGACGGCCGAGGCTGATGCCTTCAGCTTGATCTGGGGTTCGGCGATTCCGGAGCGCAGGATGCGGATGAAGTCCGGCAGCCGAAGGGCGCGCAGGCGCACGGAGTCTTCGTACTCCGTGCAGAACCGGTCGAGCACCTCCTTGGCCTCGGCCCCCATCGGCTGGGTACCCGCCCAGGCCGGTAGCAGGGTGATCTGTACCCGCGGATTGCTGAGTGCCCGTTCAAGATCGGGGATGTGTGGCGTCAACTTAGCGTTGAAGCACTGGTATTCCCGTGCGATCAGTAGTTCCAGACCGTTCTTCAGGTCGAGGGCAGCGCTCTTGGAGAAGGTGGCCGCACCGTCGCTACTCCACTTCGCCTGCACCACCCAGACCTGGGGCTCTTCCGAGGCGAGATCCACAGCCACGGCGTCGATGCCTTGGTCGCTGAACGAGTCGATGACGAAGTCGGCGCAGCGCTGCAGCGGATAGCCGGTGAACTCGCGGATCGCCAGGGCAGCAAGGGAACGGGAGAGAAATGAGCTCCGCTGGATTCGCTGCTCAAACTTGGATAGATCGTCAACGGCGACGATCCCAGTGAACTGCTCATCGAGGGCGTGTTCGAGCTGTTGGGCGTGCAGAGCGGTCACTGTGCTCCTGTCGGCGGCTGGCGGCCGTGCTGGGACGGTGGCGAGGGGTACGCCCACGCCTCATCAGCGACTCAGGTTGCTTGCCTCGGAGCCTGCACGTCAAGCGGGTCCCTGCACTGCGTAGTCACGATGGGACTGAGAGCAGCGAGTTCCCGCTGAGGGTAACGGCGCTGACTTCGATCGGCAGCAGCCTCGAGAGTGGCTCTCTGGAGAAGGTGCACCTGGAGGGGGACTCCATGATTGGCACGAACGCGATGGTTCGGGCTTGGCACCATGGACTTTACTCTACGCCCCTGCGACCGGGGCTGCCGAAACGGGGGCGTGTTCACCGGCGTCGACAAGGTTTCGGCGCCCTTCTCAGTGGAGGTCGACCTCAGCCGGATCTGACCTCATGCCGCTCGACTTGCGTGAGCGGACTGGGCGGCACGAAGGCCGACCAGGCGTCATCCTGATCAAGGCCGCAATCCTCTGGTCAGGGGAATCGGGACTCTATGGCACGGTCCGGCACCTGGCCGGATGATCTTACAGGGCCTCGTAACCCTGAGCTGGGATAACTCTCGAGAAGGTCACCACTGTCAGTGGCTCCTGCTACACCAAGAGGCACGATGAAGGGCTGCCCCTTCGTCGTCGGCTTGTGGATCAACAAGGAGTCTCCACAGTGAAACTGACGACGTCTCAACTTGCTGCTATTGACACGATCCAGCGGAACTTGCTCATCGTCGCGTGCGCTGGTTCGGGCAAGACTGAGGTGATCTCACGTCGGGTTGTCGAGCTACTGAAGCAGCCCGGTGTACACCCTCGCAACGTCGTGGCCTTCACCTTCACAGACAAGGCCGCCGGCGAGCTGAAGGAGCGGATCAACGCGCGGGTCCGGGAAGAACTCGGTGAGGTCCACGGGCTTGCCGAGCTCTTCGTCGGCACGATGCACGGGTACGCGCTGGACCTGCTCCACTCCCACGCTCCGGAAGCGTTCAAGTTCACGGTGCTCAGCGATGTACAGGCCCGCGTCCTCATCGACCGGAACAGTCGCAACAGCGGGCTCACGGACACGTTCGTCCGAGTAACGGGCAAGCCGCCCCGCGAGCTGAAGCGCTACACGGAATCGCGGCTCTACCAGCAGGTTCTCAGCCTTCTGCGCGAGGACGACGTCGACGAGAGCCAGCTGTTCGACGACACCCGCGAAGGGCTGGCCAGCTACCGGAGCCTGCTCGGGCGGCACCACTACTTCGACTACAGCGAGATCCTGCGGCAGGCCGCCGATCTCCTCGATCCCTCAGCCAGCGATGGTCCGGTGGGGCAGGATCCGGTTATCAGCCTTCGCAATCACGTGCGCGACACCGTCCGCTACGTCGTGGTAGATGAGTATCAGGACACCAATCCCGTTCAGGAGCAGCTGATCCGCGGCCTGATCCAGTTCGGCGCGAACCTCTGCGTGGTCGGGGACGACGACCAGACGATCTACCAGTGGCGCGGCAGCGCCGTGGCCAACATCCTGACCTTCGCCGACCGGTATGAGGACGTCGAGACGGTCACGCTCAACGACAACTACCGCTCCAGCCGGGCCATCGTGGACCTCGGCCGGACAATTGCCGAAGGGATCCCAAGCACGGAGCGCCTCCAGAAGAGCATGGTCGCTTCCGGGCACCAGGAGTACGAGCGCGGTGATCTCCTTGCCCTGAAGTTCTCCTCGCCGTCCGACGAGGCTGCGTGGATCTGCGACCGGATGCAGTGGATGCGGGGATTGCCCTTCACCGACCGGCCCGGTGGCGAAGCGCGTGGTCTGGACTGGTCGGACTTCGCCGTCCTCTACCGGAGCGTCTCCGGGGACGCAGGCCCGCTGGTAGCGGAGCTGAGGCGGCGCGACATCCCTTACGTCATCAAGGGCCTCAGCCGGCTCTTCGAAACCCCGGAGATCAAGGCGGCGAAGTCCTGCTTCTCCTACGTTGTCGGGGAGGTGAAGCAGGACGAGGTCGTGACCGCCTGGCTTGACGCCCGGCTCGGATTCACTCCGGACGACATCCAGCGCGGCATCACCGTGCTGGACGAGGCGCGCACATGGACGCCGGACATGCCGTGGGACTCCTTCACGATCCAGGGTGTATACCTCCGCTTCCTGGAGGAGCTCGGGCTGCGGGAGGAAGGCGTCAGCGAGACCGTGGGCCCCGAGCGCGGAGAGCTGGTCTTCTACAACCTCGGCAGGTTCAGCACGGCCATCGGCGACTACGAGCGCATCCACTTCCTCAGCAGTCCGCCCGACCGATTCGCGACATTCGCGAAGTGGCTGGAGTACCAGGCCGCCGACTACTACGAGGAGAGCGACGCGGACGCCGGGTACGCCCGGCCCAACGCCGTCACGATCGCCACGGTCCACCAGTCGAAGGGGATGGAGTGGCCGGCCGTCTTCGTCCCCTGCCTGAGGAGCAACCGCTTCCCAGGCAAGCGGCAGGGAGGGCTGAACGTCTTCCACGTGATTCCCGAGACGGCCGTCAAGGGCGCCGCAAGGTACCGGGGCACGGAGGAGGACGAGCGTCGTCTGTTCTACGTGGCGATCACGCGCGCGCAGAAGTACCTCGCCATGACGTTCTCGCCCACTGAGAAAAGGCTGTACAAGAAGGAGTCGCGCTTCTTCGCCGAGGTGACGCGGAACACCTACGTCCTGACCAAGGAGTCGGCCCGGCCGCAGGAGGGCGGCATCGGTCGGCTGCGGCCAAGTTCGAGGAACAAGACGCCCGATGTGGTCCTCAGCTTCAGCGAACTCAAGTACCTCTTCGAGTGTCCATACCAGTTCAAGTTGCGCTTCCTGTACGGCTTCGATTCGCCGCTGCAGAAGGAATTGGGCTACGGCAAGTCGCTGCACGACGTCATGGCCGAAGTGCACAAGCGAGCCGTCAAGGGCGACATTGTGACTGGTGCAGAGGTGGAGGATCTCGTTGACCGGCATCTTCACGCCCCGTTTGCGCCAGCCCCACTCAAGGATCAGCTTCGCACCGCGGCAGTTCGGGCAGTTGGCCGGTATCTGCGGGACAACGGAGCCCGGCTTGAGCTGACGGAGCACTCCGAGCAGCCCATCGAGGTGCACGTCACGTCCGGCGTCACGGTGAAGGGCCGGATCGACTTGATCCGAAGGCTGGACACGGGCGAGGTGTCTATCGTCGACTTCAAGTCGACCGAGCGGGCGCAGGCAGAAGACGTCACGAGGGATCAGCTTCACATCTATGTGGTCGGCTACGAGGAGCTGAGCGGGACACGCGCAGACCTTGTGGAAGTGCTCAACCTTGACGAGGGGAGCGGAAGCAAGAGGGAGGAGGTCAGCGACGACCTGCTGTCGCACATCACTGGGAAGGTGGCGGCAGCCGGCAATGCCCTCCGGATCAATAACCTACCCCGCAAGTCCACGTGGTGCGACACGTGCAGCACGTGCGATTTCACTGCTGTATGCCGCGACCGCCCGGGCCAATAGGGCGTAGGTTCGGCACGGCACAGGGCGTGCCCGATCTATGCCCGGATGCTGAACGAGGGGGTAGTTGCCGCCTCACCGTCTACACCCTGGTCATCCGGGTGGATCGAGAGTGATCACGTGTGGGACCACCTCGGCTGCTGGGAGCCAGCGGGGAGCCGGTCTGCTCCCCGAGGCCCTTTGAGACTCCCCCAGACCGTCTGAGACCAAGGCGCTGACCAGGGGAAACGTCGTTCGTGCTGGTGGGGATCTTGGGTGGACCTCATTCGGGACGAAGAGGTCGTGGGTTCAAATCCCGCCACCCCGACAGGTGAATAACCAGCTCAGGCCCGGTCTTCTCGCAGAGAAGACCGGGCCTGAGTCGTTTGCTGGAGCACGCTCGGCAGCGCGCCGAGGGCCCCACCCGGCAGGTGATGCGTGACACATCGCCTGCCGGGTGGGCGGCGGCGCTTTCCGGCGGGTGGTCTCGGCGTCAGCCGGGGAAGCCCGGTACGACCAGGCCGGACTCGTAGGCGATCACCACGGCGTGGGTCCGGTTCTGCGCGCCGAGTTTGGTCAGTACGTTGCCGACGTGGGTCTTCACGGTCTCCAGGCTCACCGTGAGCGAGTCCGCTATCTCCGGGTTGGACAGGCCGGTGGCCATCAGCCGCAGCACTTCTTCCTCCCGGCCCGTCAGTGCCGCCTTCGGCAGCGCTTCGGCGGAGGCCAGAGGGCGGGTGGCGACCATGCGGCGGAGGGCTGTCGGGAAGAGGATCGCCTCTCCCGCGGCCACCACGCGCACTGCCTCCGCGATCTGCCGGACCGGAAGGCGCTTGAGCAGGAAGCCGCTGGCCCCCGCGCCGAGCGCGGCGGTGACGTAGTCGTCGGTCTCGAAGGTGGTGATCACCACGACCTTGGGCGGTTCGGCCGGCTCGGCCAGCAGTTGCCGGGTGGCTTCGATGCCGTTGCGGCGTGGCATCCGCACATCCATCAGGACCACGTCCGGTCGCAGCCGCCGCGCCTGCTCGACCGCCTCGACGCCGTCGGCGGCCTCCCCCACCACCGCGATCCCCGGCTGTGCGGCGAGCAGCGTGCGCAGGCCGCTGCGGGTCACCTCGTCGTCGTCCGCGATCAGGAGTGTGATGGGGGTGCTCGCGTCGGGGCTGGTCGTGACGGCGGCGCTCGCGTCGGAGCCGATCATGCCGACAACCGTACTGGCAGCCGGACCGCCAGCCGCCAGTGCTCCGGACCGTCCGGGCCGACCTCGATCTCACCGTGCAGCAGCCGCACGCGCTCGGTCAGCCCGGGCAGGCCGTGCCCGGACGTCGGGAAGGCGCGCGAGGCCGTCCTCGCCCCCGTCCGGTTGACCACGCCGAGCTCCAGTCCGTCCGAAGCGGCCGCCACCCGGACCTTGATCGGGCCGCCCGTTCCGTGCCGCAGCGCGTTCGTCAGCCCCTCCTGGAGGATCCGGTACGCCGCCCGGGAGAGCGTTCCCTGCACCTGCGCCAACTCGCCCGACAGCTCCGGCTCCACCTCCCCGCCCGCGTGCCGCAGCCGGTCGAGCAGTTCGGGCAGGTCGGCCAGGGTGCGGGTCGGTGCTGTGCCCGCCGTTTCCTCGCGCAGTGCGCCCAGGACGTAGTCCAGGTCCTCCAGCGCGGCCCGGGTCGACTCCTCGATGCTGCGCATAGCGGCCCGCGCCGCCGCCGGGTCGGCGGAGAGCACCTCGCCCGCCACTGCCGCCTGGATCGTTGCCGCCGTCAGCGTGTGGCCGATCGAGTCGTGCAACTCGTGGGCGAGCCGGTTGCGTTCGGCCAGTGCCGTCTCACGCTCGGCCGCCAGCGCGAGGCGCTCGGCCGAGGACGGGCCCAGCAGCCTCGGCGCCAGCCATCGCAGGGTTCCCGTCAGCACCGCGCATCCGGCCATCCCCAGGAGCACGAAGCCGAGCGCGACCGCCCGGCTCGCCCAGCCGCCGTCCGCCCGAGCCGTCCAGCCGAACAGGGAGATTCCCGCTTCGGCCTGGAGGCCACCCACCGGGACGAGCAGGATGGTCAGGCCCGCAAGGATCAGCGAACCGCAGACCAGCGCCGCCGTCCACCCCAGTGCCACGTGCAGCAGCAGCCAGACCGGAGTCCGCCAGCGGTCGGCGCCGGTCCGCACGGTGGGGGCCGGCCCGCTGTCGGGTGAGCTCGCGGGGCGGCATACGGCCACGAGGTCAGGCAACGGCACCTTCAGCAGCCGCCGGGCGCATGCGATCAGCAGCCGGCGCGTGGGGCGGGCCAGTCCGATCAGGCCGATCAGCACCGCCCAGACCAGCACGGTCAGCACGGCCCGCACCACGTAGGAAGCGGACGGCCATGCCAGCGCCGGCAGTGCCGCGAACGGCAACAGCGGAAGGCTCGCCAACGCGCCGCAAAAGCCGAAGAGCGCGCCCGAATACGTGTTGCCGCGCAATAGTGACCGAATTCTCCTGATCATGATCGGCCAGTATGCCCGGGTGGTTTGCCGGCGACCTCCCTCGATCGGGGGAGCATCTTTTCCCGCCTTCCCGCGATGCGCATCCAATGCCTCGCGAGCCAGGATCGACCTGACCAGTTGACGGGAGGAGGGCTGATGACCGCTCAGTGCGTCTGCCCGCGCCTGCACCTGCGCCTGCACCTCATCGGAAACTGGCCGGCTGGCCACTCTCCTCGGTAAGGACGAGCATCATCGTGCGAAACAGACGAATAGTGGGTCGAATAGCGCCCCTCCTTGCTGTCGGCATCGCGGCGGCTTCCTTTTCGGCGCTGGCGCCCGTGACGGCATTTGGCGCGTCGGAAGGCGCTGCCGGCAAGGATCCTCTGCGGTCGTTTACACAGCAGAAGCTCCAGTGGAAGCACTGCGACGCGAACGACCCCGCCGCATTTCAGTGCGCGACGCTC
This sequence comes from Streptomyces sp. NPDC037389, assembly GCF_040636475.1. Lineage (NCBI taxonomy): Bacteria > Bacillati > Actinomycetota > Actinomycetes > Kitasatosporales > Streptomycetaceae > Streptomyces > Streptomyces sp. NPDC037389. Next base: position 456,538 of record NZ_JBEZUS010000004.1, on the reverse strand, counting down.
AAGGTGCCGCTGGACTACGGCGATCCCGGCGGCAAGACGATCGACATCGCGATCTCGCGACTCAAGGCGAGCAGCTCGAAGGAACGTCACGGAGTTCTACTGCTCAACCCCGGCGGCCCCGGCGCTCCTGGTCTGCGTCTGCCTCTCGACCCGCTGATGAAGTTCCCCGGGGAAGTGAAACGGCAGTACGACCTCATCGGCTTCGACCTGAGGGGCGCCGGGCAGAGCTCTCCCGTCAGCTGCGGTCTGACGGCGGACGAGCAGAGCGACAACCCGTACAAGCCCGAGACCTTCGCGAAGGACGTGGACCGGGCTCGTACGATCGCCGAGAAGTGCCAGGCCAAGGCCGGTGACAAGCTGCCGCACCTCACCACCCGCAACGCCGCTCGCGACATGGATGTCATCCGTGCCGCGCTGGGCGAGAAGAGGATTTCTTACCTGGGAGTCTCCTACGGCACCTACCTCGGCGCCGTCTACACGCAGATGTTCCCCCAGCGGGCCGACCGGTTCGTACTGGACAGCTCGGCCGACCCCACGCGGGTCTACCGGGGAATGTTCCAGGACATGGCGAAGGGCGCCGAGCAGGCTTTCACGCGTTGGAGCGAGTGGGCCGCCGCGCGACACACGACGTACGGGCTGGGCAAAACCCCGGCCGAGGTCCGCAAGACCTACTGGGACCTGATCGCGGAGGCGAACCGCAAGCCCATCCAATTCGGGGGGCGGGCCCTCACCGGTGACACCATCCGGGCCGACAACGGCACGTTCTTCCACGTCCGGAAAGCCGCCGAATTGGTCGTCGGGCTGAAGAACGCGGCCGAGGGTCAGGATCCAAACCCGTCCGGCACGACCGGTCAGGCTGAGGAGCCTGACGACAACTACGCCTCCGTCGCCTGGTCCTTCATGTGCGCCGACACCCGAACCTGGTCGCGTGACCCGGAGCAGTACCGCCGCGAGGCGATCCGCGACAAGGCCCGGTATCCGCTGTACGGCGACTTCGCGGCCAACATCGCGCCGTGCGCTTTCTGGAAGCAGCGCAGTGAGCCGCAGACCAAGATAGACAACAAGGTCGGTGCGCTGATGACGCAGAACGAGTGGGATTCCCAGACGCCCCTCTTCGCTGCCCAGACCATGCACCGCGCCCTGCGCGGCTCCCGGATGCTCACCGTCGCCGGCGGGGAGGGCCACGGCGTCCTCTACGCGTCCGGCAGCAACTCCTGTGCGGACAAGGCCGCCACGGCGTACCTGACCACGGGCAAGCTCCCGGCCGAGGACCTGACCTGCCAGGCGTGACTCTCAACTCAAACGAGTGAGCGAGTTATCCACAATCGCCCCGTCGTCCACAGGCTCGGCCGCTCCCCGCCGCGTTGTCGGCCCGGCAGCGCAGAATGGGGGGCATGACTGAGAGCAACGGGTCCCTGCGAGGCGGCGCGGCCGAGATGCCCACCGCCTCCATCGCCGCCATGCCGGACTGGGAGAAGCGCTTCCGAGCTCCGCGCACGGGGCTGCCGAGGTGGGCTGAGGACGCCCCGGACAGGTCGCTGTTCACCTCCAGCGCCACGGGGACCTTCGAGCTGTACGCCTGGGACCGGTCCACGGGAACGCAGCGCCAGGTCACGGACCGGCCCAACGGGACGACGGGCGGAGTGCTGTCCCCGGACGGGGAGTGGATCTGGTGGTTCTCCGACACCGACGGCGACGAGTTCGGTGCCTGGGTCCGCCAGCCGTTCCACGGCGGGCCCGACGAGCCCGCCGCGCCGGGCCTGGAGCCCTCGTACCCGGACGGGCTGGCGCTCGGCCGGGACGGCACAGCCGTCATCGGCCGTTCCACGGACAAGGCGGGCTCGTCCGTCCACGTCATAAGGCCCGGCCGCGAGGCCGTGGAGATCTACCGGCACCAGCAGTCCGCGGGCGTCGGCGATCTGTCCCACGACGGCACGCTCATCGCCATCGAGCACACCGAGCACGGTGACGCCATGCACTCCGCCGTCCGCGTCGTGCGGGCCGACGGTACGACCGTCGGCGAGCTCGACGACACCCGAGGCGGCACCGAGGAGCTGGGCCTGTCCGTGATGGGCTTCGCGCCCGTCGACGGGGATTCGCGGCTGCTCGTCGGCCACCAGCGGCGCGGCCGCTGGGAGCCCATGCTGTGGGACGCGGTCACGGGCGAGGAGACCCCGCTCACCATCGACCTGCCGGGCGACCTGGACGCCGCCTGGTACCCCGACGGCTCCGCGCTGCTCGTCGTCCACGGCTACCAGGCGCGCAGCGAGCTGTTGCGGTACGACCTGGGCAGCGGCGAGCTGACGCGTCTCGACACCCCTCCGGGCACGGTGTCCGGGGCGCTGCCGCGCCCGGACGGGACGGTCGAGTTCCTGTGGTCCTCGGCCGCCAAGCCGCCGGTCGTGCGGTCCACGGCCGGGCATGTCGTGCTGGAGCCGCCGACGGCGGCGCACGGCGTCACCCACGCCCCGGACTCGGTGGCGGTCACCGACGCATGGGTGGAGGGGCCGGGCGGCACGATCCACGCGCTGGTGCAGCGGCCCGCGGGCGAGGGCCCGTTCCCGACGGTCTTCGACATCCACGGCGGCCCCACCTGGCACGACAGCGACGCCTTCGCGGCCGCGCCCGCCGCCTGGGTGGACCACGGTTTCGCGGTCGTCCGCGTCAACTACCGGGGTTCCACGGGATACGGGCGGGCCTGGACGGACGCCCTCAAGCACCGCGTCGGGCTGATAGAGCTGGAGGACATCGCCGCCGTCCGCGAGTGGGCCGTGGCCTCGGGGCTCGCCGACCCCGAGCGGCTGGTGCTGGCCGGCGGGTCCTGGGGCGGCTATCTGACGCTGCTGGGCCTGGGCACCCAGCCCGGATCCTGGGCGCTGGGCCTGGCCGCGGTACCGGTCGCGGACTATGTGACGGCCTACCACGACGAGATGGAGGCGCTGAAGGCCCTGGACCGCACCCTGCTCGGCGGTACGCCCGAGGAGGTGCCGGAGCGCTACGCCGCGTCGTCACCGCTGACGTACGTCGACGAGGTGCGCGCCCCGGTCTACATCTCGGCCGGGACGAACGATCCCCGTTGCCCGATACGTCAGGTGGAGAACTACGTCGAGCGGCTGAAGCTGCGCGGCCACCCGCACGAGGTCTACCGCTACGACGCGGGGCACGGCTCGCTGGTGACGGAGGAGCGGATCAAGCAGCTTCGGCTGGAGATCGCTTTTGCGGAGCGTCATCTGGGCCGTCCGGCTTCTGATCGTCCGGGTTCTGACCATCCGGAGTCGGACCGCCCAGCTTCGGACCGCCCGGCTTCGGACCGTTCGGCTTCGGACCGTTCGGGTCCTCGGGGGTGATGCCCAGCGCCAGGTCGCGGGCGGCCTCGGCCTCGCGGCGGAGGAGCCGGAACCACATGAAGGCGACGAAGCCGGCGAAGACGAACCACTCACCGGTGTAGCCGAGGTTCTGGAAGGCCTTGAGGTCCAGGCCGCTGTTCGGGGGGGCGGCCGGGGGCACGGCGGTCAGGGGGGCGGGCGCCTCGCGCAGGGTGATCCACGCGTCGTACACCCCGTACGGCACCAGGTTCACCAGCGAGGCGGCGCTGATCACGCCGACCTGGCCCTGGGGCAGCCCTCCGGAGGAATGGACGCCCTTGGACGTCGGGCTCTCGGAGGACTGGAGCGCACCGGTCACGGTGACCTCGCCGGACGGCGGGGCGGGCACCTTGGCGGCATCGGCGGACGCGCCGGCGTCGCCGGGCAGCCAGCCCCGAACGACCGGCAGGGCCTTCCCGGCGTCGGTGCGCAGCAGGGTCAGGACGTAGAAGCCCTTGCGCTCGTCGAGGTCCCGGTCGGGGACGAGCAACTGGTGCCCGGCGTCGTAACGGCCGGTGGCGGTGGCCTGGCGTCCGGAGGTCTCGGTGCTCACGGGCAGCAGTTCACCCAGGGGCGCGGAGGCCGCCGCCCTGGCGTCGTCGGCCTGGGTCTGCTGCTCGTGGTGCGAGTCGACACGCGTCTCGAAGCGGCTGAGCTGCCAGCTGCCCATGAACAGGCACACGGGGATGGCCAGCACGGCGAAGACGTTGATCCCCCACCAGCGGGGAGTCAGCAGGAACCGATACACACCACCACGGTACGGGCACCGCCCCGGCACCGATCCGCCGGGGCCGCGCCATCCCCTGCCGGGGGCGCGGGGAGGGGGTGGGGAGAGTCCCTTGTCCAGCGGGTCCACTCGGCCGGGTCCGGCCGGGCCTGCGCCGGACTCAGTCGGCCGTTGGGCCCGCCCCGGACGATGTGGGCGTCCTGCCCGTCGTCCTCTCAGACCCGCTCCGGGGGGGGAAGATCTCGAAGTTCGCCCGCTCCCCGCTCATGTCAGCCGGTGGCAGCACAGGCACGCGGCCAGTCCAGCGGCGGCATCGGCCTTCGGGCCGACAGTAGGCGGGCAGGCCTTCAGCAGGCGTGGCAGACGTTATCCCGTCTCCTGGCCCGTTTCCCCCCAGGGGGACCCATGAGGAGTGCTTCAGGCGGACGGTGGGGGCGGTGCCGCCAGGGGGCCTGTGCGGTAGACCGTGCCTGCGCAGGCGTCGGGGAGGGTGGCGTCGGCGGCTTTGGGTTCGCCTACGTCGGGGGTGTGGCTGAGGACGACCGTGGCGGGGGGCTTGGACCGGTCCGGGTCCTGGGGCTGGACCTTCTCCTCCGTCTTCGTCGCGCCGGGGGCCGCGGTGGTGGTGGACTGCGGGCTGGCCGTGGGGGCCGTCGGGCGGGCGCAGCCGTTGGGGCCGCCGTCGGCCGCGGGGACCCATGCGAACTTGATCTCGTAGGCCTGTCCCGGCTGGAGGATCACCTGGCTGGGCTGGACCGAGGGGTCGGGCAGCGCCGGCGCGGCGTCGCCCGACGTGTGGTCGACGACGGTGACCCGTGTGCTGTCCGCGCTGCCCTGGGCGTGTGCGGCGACGGCGCCGGAGCCGGCCACGGAGCAGACGGTGCCGGAGACGTTGACCACGCGGAACGCGCCGTAGATCTTGCCGTCCTTGTCGGCGGCGCCGACGGTGCTGGTGCCCTTGCCGAGCTGGTCGCGGTCGCAGGTGGGCGAGGCGGCGATGAGGGTGGGCCCCCCGGTGGCGGGGGCGGTGCCGGCGATGGAGCCGGCCGGGCCGGTGGCACTGCCGTCGTCCTTCTTCCGCTCCTCCTCCCGCTTCTTCTCCTCGTCCTTCTTCCGCTCTTCCGGGAGGGCGCTGCCGTGGCTCCGCTCCGGCTCGCTCTCGTCGCCGTCGGCGCCGTGCTGTCCGCCCGTGAGCTCATGGGTGCGCTGGCGGCTGCTGGCCGCGTTGGCGGCGCGGTCGTCCGCGGTGCCGGCGGTCGTGGCGACGTGGATGAGGGCGGGCAGTGCCGTCGCGCCGAGGATCACCGCCGCGGCGGCGCCGACGACGGCCTGCCGGCGCCGGGTGCGCCGGGCGGGCACGGCACGGCGCAGGTGCTCCAGCGCGTCGGGTGAGGGCTCCAGGTCACCGACGGCGCCGTGCAGCAGACGGCTCAGCGCCTGCTCGTCCAGCGAGTCGAGGGAGCCGCGTGAGTCGAGGGAGCCGCGTGAGTCCAGCGAGTGGAGGGAGTCCAGCGAGTGGAGGGAGTCCAGCGAGCCGAGTGGGCCGGTCTCCGGGGGCCGGTTCGCGTCGGCGGAGTGGTTCACGCCGTTCACGCCGGCGCCGTTCGTTTCGTCTGTCATGTCGTGCGCGCGCGGGCCGGAGGATTCCGGCTTATCACGCCCTTCCGGGGAGTGCGGGAAGTGCTGGTGGCTCATACCGGTGCCTCCATGGCGATCCGGAGTGCCGCGATGCCGCGCGAGCCGTACGCCTTGACCGAGCCCAGGGAGAGCCCGAGGGTCTCGGCGACCTGGGCCTCGGTCATGTCGGCGAAGTAGCGCAGGACGAGTACCTCGCGCTGGCGGCGCTGAAGTCCTCGCATCGCTTTGATCAATTGGTCCCGCTCCAGTTGTTCGTACGCGCCCTCCTCCGCGCTCGCCATGTCGGGCATCGGCTTGGACAGCAGCTTCAGCCCGAGAATGCGGCGCCGGAGCGCGGAACGGGAAAGATTGACGACAGTCTGCCGCAGGTAGGCGAGGGTCTTCTCCGGGTCGCGGACGCGATTGCGCGCCGAGTGCACCCGGATGAAGGCTTCCTGCACCACGTCCTCGCAGGAGGCGGTGTCGTCGAGGAGCAGGGCGGCGAGGCCGAGCAGCGACCGGTAGTGGGCGCGGTAGGTCTCGGTGAGATGGTCGACTGTGGTGCCCTCAGCCATCGCCTCGTCAGCGTCCCCCGGCCGCGGGGACGGCTGTGGGGACGGCTGTGAGGACGTCTGCGGGGCGAGCGCCGAGGAAATCGGCGTGATCGGTGCGAGCTGCGCGACCGGGGCGGACTGCGCGGACGTCGCTGAGGGCTGTGCGGGGACCTGCGGCGGAAGCTGCCCGGGGCGGGCGGCCGACCAGGGAGCGATCACCGGCATACCGCCCGGTGCGCCGGAACGCGGACGCACCGAAGCGCTGCCGCGCCTCGGTACCGTTGCGATGCTGATGACCTCTGCCACGCCTGTTGGACACGCTTCCCCCCGTCAGGGTTGTACGCGCCAGGCATCGCGATCGACGAAGCGCCATGGGGCGCGCCGGATGACGCGCCGCATGAAGAAGCGCCATATGCCCTCATGCGTACCAGCTCTTCCTCAATGCCCCGGCCTGTCCCCCGTGCCTCGGCACCGTCGCTAAGGACGGCGACAAAGACGTTCCCCGCCCAGGGCGCGGTTGCGGCGGGCGGGGAGCGCATCGTCGAACAGATCGTTCGCCCAGTTCAAGAGGTCTGGACCAACGAGTTGATCACAGGACCTTCACACATTCCCCAGCCCGTCCGCCAAGTATTACGGAGCAGTAAGCTCGGCCGCCACGCATTCCGCGATCTGCGCCATGTTCAGGGCCGAGCCCTTGCGCAGATTGTCCGCGCACACGAAGAACTCGAGCGCCCTGGGATCGTCCAGCGACCGCCGTACCCTCCCGACCCACGCCGGATCCGTGCCGACCGCGTCCGCCGGAGTGGGGTACTCCCCTTCGGCGGGGTCATCGCACAGCACCACGCCCGGAGCGTTGGCCAGCACCTCGTGCGCCCGCTCCACGGTCACCTCGTTCTCGAAGCGCGCGTGGACGCTCAGCGAGTGGGTCGTGATCACGGGGACCCGTACGCAGGTCGCGCTCACCCGCAGCCCCTGCAGCCCCAGGATCTTGCGGCTCTGGTCGCGTATCGCCAGCTCGGCGGAGGACCAGCCGGCACGGTCCTCGCCGTCCGGGGCATCCCCCGTCGGTGCGTACGAACCCGCCCACGGCACCACGTTCAGCGCCACCGGCGCCGGGAACGGGCCCGTGCCGTCCCCCACCGCGCGCCGCAGGTCACCGGGGTGCGTCCCCAGCTCCGTACCGGCCACGGCCGTGAGCTGCGCCCGGAGCGCGTCCACCCCGGCCCGGCCCGCGCCGGAGGCCGCCTCATAGGTGGAGACGATCAGCTCGCTCAGCCCGAACGCGGAGTGCAGCGCGCCCACCGCGACGATCATCGTCAGCGTGGCGCAGCCGGGATTGGCGATGATCCCGCGCGGCCGCACCCGGGCGGCGTGCGCGTTCACCTCGGGTACCACCAGCGGTACGTCCGGGTCCATCCGGAAAGCGGCGGAGTTGTCCACGACGACCGCGCCCTTGGACACCGCGATCGGCGCCCAGCGCGCCGAGACCTCGTCGGGGACGTCGAACATCGCGACGGCGACGTCCTCGAACGCCTCCTCGCTCAGCGCGACGACCTCGGTCTCCTCGCCCCGGACGATCAGCTTCCGGCCGGCCGAACGCGGGGACGCGATCAGCCGGATCTCGCCCCAGATGTCCGCGTGCCGCGAAAGGATCTCCAGCATCACCCCGCCGACGGCGCCCGTGGCGCCGACGACCGCGAGCGTGGGCCGCCCGGCCCGGCCGGCCCCGGCACCGCCCATGGCGGCACCGGGAGCGGCGGCGGCCGTCATCGGCCGGTGCCTCCGTAGACGACGGCCTCGTCGGTCTCGCTGTCCAGGCCGAACGCGGTGTGCACGGCGCGCACGGCGTCCTGCACATCGTCGGCGCGCGTGACGACCGAGATGCGGATCTCCGACGTCGAGATCAGCTCGATGTTCACCCCGGCGTTGGACAGGGCCTCGAAGAACGTCGCCGTGACCCCCGGGTTCGTCTTCATCCCCGCGCCGACCAGCGAGATCTTCGCGATCTGGTCGTCGTAGCGCAGCGAGTCGAAGCCCACGCCGGGCTTCGTCTTCTCCAGCGCCGCGATCGCCTTGCGGCCCTCGGTCTTCGGGAGGGTGAAGGAGATGTCGGTCAGACCCGTCGTCGCGGCGGAGACGTTCTGCACGACCATGTCGATGTTGATGTCGGCGTCCGCGATCGCGCGGAAGATCGTCGCGGCCTCGCCCGGCTTGTCCGGCACCCCGACGACCGTGACCTTCGCCTCGGAGGTGTCGTGTGCGACGCCCGAGATGATCGCCTGCTCCATCGGCTGGTCCCCTTGCGGTTCGTTGCTGACCCAGGTGCCGGGCAGCCCCGAGAAGGACGACCGGACGTGGATCGGGATGTTGTAACGACGTGCGTACTCGACGCAGCGGTGCAGCAGCACCTTGGAGCCGGAGCTCGCCAGCTCCAGCATGTCCTCGAACGAGATCCAGTCGATCTTGCGGGCCTTCTTCACCACCCGCGGGTCGGCGGTGAACACACCGTCGACGTCCGTGTAGATCTCGCACACCTCGGCGTCCAGCGCGGCCGCCAGCGCGACGGCCGTCGTGTCGCTGCCGCCACGGCCCAGGGTGGTGATGTCCTTCTTGTCCGCGGACACACCCTGGAAGCCGGCCACGATCGCGATGTTGCCCGCGTCGACGGACTGCTGGATCCGGCCCGGCGTGACATCGATGATGCGCGCTTTGTTGTGGGCCCCGTCCGTGATCACACCGGCCTGGCTGCCCGTGAAGGACTGCGCCTCATGGCCGAGGTTTTTGATCGCCATCGCCAGCAGCGCCATGGAGATGCGCTCTCCAGCGGTCAGCAGCATGTCGAACTCCCGCCCGGCGGGCATCGGCGACACCTGCCCGGCGAGATCGATCAACTCGTCCGTCGTGTCGCCCATCGCGGAAACCACGACGACCACCTGGTGGCCGTTCTTCTTGGCTTCCACGATTCGCTTGGCGACCCGCTTGATGCCTTCGGCATCGGCAACGGATGAGCCTCCGTACTTCTGCACGACAAGGCCCACGTGCGCTCCTCGCAGCTATTCGTAATGCGGTCGGGTCCGAGTCTAACGAGAGGTCGGAATCGGCCACGGGGGTCCCACATGGTGAGATTTTCGGCCGTGGGGCGTCAGTCCGCGAATTCCTTCAGCTCTTCGGTCTCCAGCGTGATGCCGACGGGGGCGGGGATCTCGACGCGGGCGCCGAACGAACGCGTGACGATGCTGCGGTACTCGCCCTTCTCCGGCTCCGTGTGCACGGTGACCACGCACCGCTCGCGGTCGACGAGGAGGTACACGGGAATGTCCGTGGCCGCGTAGCCGTCGCGCTTCTCCACGCGGTCACGACGGTCGGTATCGGAGTCGTGTGAGGTGACCTCGACCGTCATCAGCACGCCCTCAGGGTCGGCCCACTCCCCCTGGCCGGCGAAGCGCCTGCGGGGCGCGAGGGAACCATCCGGGCGAGCCCGGCCCTCCCGGTAGCCCTCCACCTTCAGCCCCCGCTCGGGGTAGAGGCGAAGCTCCGGGCGCTGTTGCATGCATTGCTCCAGCAGCCACATGACGATCTCGTCGTGGTCACCGTCCGGCACCGGCTTGACCTTTACCTTTCCGTTGATGAACTCAAGCCGGACGGTCTCCGGCGCGGTACGAGCGAGCTCTTCGAAGTCCTCGACGGGCATCTGGGGCCGGGGGGTCATACCGGTGCTACGGGTCATGGCGTCGCCTCCTCCTTCCCATGGTGCCCTCACCAAGGGCGGCGCGGTCATACGCCGCCCCTACGGGCGATGCCGGCAGCGGCGCGGAGGACGTCGACGTGGCGTCGGACCTTCTCGGGCGAGGGACCGTTCCAGAACGCCTCCGCGTCTGCCTCATCGGGGAGGTTGCTGCCCGCGAACGCATCCGGGACGTCCGGGAGCCGCTCGCACTCCAGGCATGCCCCCTCCCCCAGGGCAGTGCGGATGTCCGCCATGCCACAGCAGACGCACACGCTGATGCCTGAATCCACGTATTCGGAACTCGGCGCGGAGCGGTCGTCGTAGGCCCGTACGAACCGCAGGGGCACAGTCGGCATTTTCGTCTCCAGTCGGTAGCGAACGAGTACGGCCGCGTGGTGGACCACCGATGGCAGGCCGGCCGTCAACGCCGTCGTCATCTGCTCGGGGGTCGTGTCGAGCGCCAGCCACTTCGCGGCGAGGGGTTCGAGGGCCGCGCAGTCGTCAGCGGAAAGCGTCAGTCTGGGGTCGACGCGACCGAGAGAAGCGAGGGCGCGGTACGCGCGGGAGCGACGGGGTTCTTCCGGCACCCGCTCGGGCTCGGGCTCCGGTTCCGGCGCGCGCGCCGGTTCCGGTTCGGGTTGCTCCACGGACGGTACGTCGCCGCGCAGCAGCCGCTCCCACCACGCCTTGGGGCGCGCGGTACGTGAGAAGAACGTACGCGTCACCCGGCGCACCCCGGTCTTCGTCACCTTGGGCAGGGGACGCATGAACACGTGTCCGACCTCGCGCAGGTACCGCAGCGCCGAGCGGCAGGCCTGCTGGCCGTAGTCCGGCAGGGCCTTGGCGAGAGTCTTCGCGTCCATCGCCGCCCCTTCGGGCAGCCGGTCGATGAACGCGGCGATCGACGCCTCGCGCCTGGGCAGATGTGCGAAGTCCTTCGCCGTGCGCGGCGCCTCGTCGGGCGCAACGCGCTTCCCGTAGCCCGGATTGGCCATCGGGTGTGCGGGAGTTGGCAGGACGGCACTAGAGTTGGCAACAGCCATGGATCGAATCCTTGGGTTTTATTCGATCTAGCAGGTCAGGCCCCGGATCGGTGTTCCAGCACCGGCCGGGGTCGTCTGTTGTTGCACGCTAGAGCGTCCGCACTCCGCGTCGCAAGCGGATCACGTCAAGTCACCACACTTGTGGTATGGGCGACTTGGGAGGGTGGGTGGGAGATATCCCCCACCACCCATTCCTCTAAAGCAGAGCTCGGGTCTCGGAGCTCGGAGCTCGGGTCTCAAACCCGGGCGACAAAACCCGTGAATGCCGCCCATGCGGCGGGGGTCACGTCGAGTCTCGGAGCTCGGAGCTCAAGCTTCGAGTCCCGGACGTGGATGGTGTCGGGGCAGGTTGCCACCTCGACGCAGGCGCCTCCATCGTCGCCGCTGTAGCTGGACTTCCGCCAGGCGAAGGCGACTTCGACGCACGCTTCGCCGCCTTCCTCGCTGTAGCTGGACTTGAACCAGTCCAGACCGTCATGACCCGATATTCGGGGCTCGATATTCACAGCTCTCCCAGCATCTTCTCCATCAAACTCACCGAGTCCTCGGGGGTGAGCGCCTGCGATCGCAGCATGGCATAGCGGATGTTCAGGTCAGACACGTCCTTGGTCTCGGAGAGCATCACGCTTCCCTTCTGCCCTTCGAAGTACACGAGTCGCTGCCGGTCCCCGGTCTCCAATACGTACATGGGCCCGGCGAGCCCGGCATGGGTTTCCCTCTTGGTCGGCATGACCTGGATGTCGACGTTGTGGAGCTTGGTGAGGTCAAGCAGGTGACGCAGCTGGCCTCGCATGACCTCCCTGCCGCCGATCCACCGTTCCAGAATGACCTGTTCGAGGACCGCACTGATCGTCGCAGACGGCGTACGGGTCAGCAGTCGCTGACGTTCCATGCGGGCGGCGGATCGCTGCTCGATCTCCTCGTCGTCGAGCACTGGCCGTCCACTGCGGAACACGGCCATCGCGTATTCCTCGGTCTGGAACAACCCGGGAATCACATGGTTCTGGTAGATCCCCAGCGTCGCGCACTCTGCCTCGTAGCTCGCATACGCCTCGAACCAGTCCGGGAACTTGTTCTGCACGACGTGCTTCGCCGCCTCCCGCAGCAGCCCTCCCCCATCGCACAGCTCCTCCGCCGCGTCGATGAGCTTGATCGACGGCTGGCGCCGTCCCTGCTCCACCGAGCAGATCATGTCCACCGAGTACTTCGCCGCTTCGGCGAGTTGTTCCCTGCTCACACCCGCGCGCCTGCGTACCGCTTGCAGCACCGCGCCGAACATCCGCATCGTCGCTGACTTGGACCGCGCTTGCCTGCCGTCCGACATGCTTCTCCTCCCGGCCTTCCCCGACAGCCGCGTACTGAACCCGGGGGTCGACCCCCAGTCACTGGCCAGGCTAGGCACGATCACCCATCGTGTTCGGCGTGAAAGACGAAACTCACCTGCCAACCTCAACAATTGCCTTCCGTCCAGAGTGGATTCCGCTGTCAGGACACCATCTCTGGCACTGCGGCGTGCACTTCGACGCGGTGCGTGCCCAGGGCGTGCTCGGGGAACAGTTCGCCCTTCAGCTCATCGAACGCGCCGCGCCCGATCCGGGGCCGGTGGTGTGCGAGGCGAAGGGGTTCCGCTGGACGTACTTCCTGCTGCCGCCGGGCACGGCGAGGCAGTACCCGTGGCCCGTGGGCGTCCAGTGGTTCAGTGGAAAGCGCACCGTCGCGTACATCGGCGTGCCCGCGCTGACGGGCAACACATGGCCGTTGCTCTGGTACTCGCGGCCGACGCGGGCAGCCCCCTTCGTGGACCCGAAGACGCTGCACAACGTCATGGATCCGGCCGGGCCGATTCCGCGCTTGTGAGGTCCGGGGCGCGCGGGAACGCTGTTGCCCCATGCCTCTCAGACATGTTCGTAGAGCCGTCGGTTCGCTCGTAGCGGGCCTCGCACTCGTCGCCGGGGTTGCTCCGGCCGCGACCGCGGCGACCGCGGCGCCCGCGGCCCCGGCCGATCCGCCCGGTTGCGTCCGCTATCCGCTCTCCGGCGGCGGCGAACGCATCGTCTGCACGCAGGGGATCCCCGCCGGCGCGACTCTCAACGGCACCGACCGGGCCGACATCATCGACATCACCCTCAACGGCATCGTCCGCGGCACGGTCAACGGCCTGGGCGGCGACGACATCATCATCGTCCACCAGGTCCTGTCCGGCAGCGTGAACGGCGGTGACGGCGACGACGAGATCACCGTCACCGGTAAGGGCGACCAGTTCGGCGACGAGAACGTCAGAGGCAGCGTCGACGGCGGGCCGGGCGATGACACCATCGCCACCGGCGGCGTCGTCCTGGGAACGGTCAGCGGCGGTGACGGCGAGGACGTCATCGAGACCGGAACGGTCGCCGTCAACAGCACGATCAGCGGCGGCGCGGGCAACGACAGGATTCGTGTCACCGAGCTCGACAAGAGCGGGCGGTTCGACCGCTCCGTCGTCGACGGAGGTGACGGCGCCGACATCATCGCCATCGAAAGCGCGGACGGCGACGTGGACGGCGGCAAGGGCAACGACTGGATCACCGTCGACAGGGTGGAGGGCGGCGGGTACGGCCACCAGCTTCACATCCGCGGCGGCGAGGGCGACGACACCATTCGCACCGGCGCCTTCGGCAGCTCCGAGACGAACACCGGAAGCATCGACGGGGGTCCGGGCGCCGACGTCATCGAGGTGCCGGAAATCGGGCAGGTCGATCCCGCCACCATCACAGGCGGTGAGGGCGACGACGTCATCCGTGGCCCGGGCGGCACGGCCCTCGTCGTCGGCCCGCGCGGAACCGTCGACGGCGGCGCGGGCCTGAACACCTGCCACACCGACAACCGCTTCGGCGGGACGGTGGCCAACTGCCGGGCGTAGGGACGTAGAGGCGTAGGGGCCTAGCGGCGGGCAGTGGCGGGCCCGGGCTTCTCAGGCCTTGATGTGTCTCAGGCGCCTCAGGAACCCGCGGCCCGCATCCGCATCGGGCCGCCGATCTCGGCGGCCATGACGCGGCCGGCTTCCTCGGCGAGCTGTTCCTCCGGGGCCATGACGTCCGTGTCGAGGCCGTCGAGCTCGGCGAGCGGCTGGTCGAGGCGGACGTGCGCGACGAGCGACTGGAGAGCGCGCAGACAGGCGGAGGCGGTGGGGCCCCAGTTGGAGAGGTAGGAGAACTGCCACCACCACAGGGCCTCGCTGACGCGGCCGTCACGGTAGTGGGCCATGCCGTGGCGGAGGTCGGTGATGATGTCGGCGAGGTCGTCGGAGATCCGGGAGGCGACGGGCGCCGTGCGCGGGACGTAGGGGTCGAAGACCTCGGAGTAGATGTCCACGGGGTCGAGCATGGTGGCGAACCGCTCGCGGAGTTCGTCCACGTCCGGCTCGGGGCCGACGTCGGGCTCGTAGCGCTCGTCGGGGACGAAGTCCTCGTGCGCGCCGAGGCGACCGCCGGTGAGGAGGAGCTGGGAGATCTCCAGGAGCAGGAAGGGCACGGCGCTGTCGGGTTCGTCGCCTCGGGAGACCTCGGTGACGGCCACGATGAAACTCTCGATCGAGTCCGCGAGCGAGACGGCGAAGTCGTCCGGATCGCGTTTGGCGTCGTGCAGCGTTGCGTCAGACATCGAGAAGTCTTCTCCCTTCGAAGGCACGGCCGAGCGTGACCTCGTCGGCGTATTCAAGATCCCCGCCCACGGGCAGACCGCTGGCCAGACGGGTGACCTTCAGCCCCATGGGCTTCACCATGCGCGCGAGGTACGTGGCGGTGGCCTCGCCCTCGAGGTTGGGGTCGGTGGCCAGGATCAGCTCGGTGACCGTGCCGTCCGCGAGCCGCGTCAGCAGCTCGCGGATCCGCAGGTCGTCCGGGCCGACGCCCTCGATGGGGCTGATCGCCCCGCCGAGCACGTGGTAGCGGCCGCGGAACTCGCGCGTCCGCTCGATGGCGACGACGTCCTTGGGCTCCTCCACGACACAGATGACCGAGAGGTCGCGGCGCGGGTCCTGGCAGACCCGGCAGCGCTCCTCCTGCGCGACGTTGCCGCAGACCGCGCAGAAGCGGACCTTGGCCTTCACCTCGGTCAGGGCGTGGGCGAGCCGGCGGACGTCGGCGGGCTCGGCCTGAAGGATGTGGAAGGCGATCCGCTGCGCGCTCTTGGGACCGACGCCGGGCAGCCTGCCCAGCTCGTCGATGAGGTCCTGGACCACGCCTTCATACACGGATCGGGTTCTCCTTCTTCGTCTTCGCCGTCAGTTTGCGGGCGTCTTCAGTCTGCGGTTGTCAGAACGGGAGGCCCGGGATGCCGCCGCCGCCCAGGCCCTCGGCGAGGGGGCCGAGCTTCTGCTGCTGCATCTTCTGGGCGGTGTCGTTGGCGTCGCGCACGGCGGCCACGATGAGGTCCGCGAGGGTCTCGGTGTCCTCCGGGTCGACGGCCTTGGGGTCGATGACCAGGTTCTGGAGCTCGCCGGCACCGGTGACGGTGGCCTTGACCAGGCCGCCGCCGGCCGTGCCGTCCACGAGGGTGCGGGCCAGCTCCTCCTGGGCCTTGGCGAGGTCCTGCTGCATCTTCTGGGCCTGCTGGAGCAGCTGCTGCATGTTGGGCTGACCACCGGGGAACACGGTTTTGCTCCTGCTCTCGACGACTCAATGCTTCCGATTGCTTCGGTAGCCCGAGCCTACGTGCTCACCGGGCGGTACGCCCTACGCCGCAGGAAGGAGAACGGGCGCGTGGGTGCGTTTTGCGCTGCGCGCGCTCCTGACCTGCGGATTTATCGCGCCGGTGAGCAACTTTCCGCCGGTTTCCCGTGGCCTGTTCATCGCCTATTCGTTGGCGATTTCCTCGATGACGGTCGCTCCGAGCTCGCGCACAATCAGATCGTGGCCGGTCAGGGCGGTGTCGTCGAGGTCCGGGTCGTCCTCGGCGGGGATGTCGTCCTCGGGGGCGACGGGCGGGGCCTCGGGCTCCCCGCCGCCGTACCGCTGTGCCGGGCCGGAGGCCGGGGCCGCCGAGGGGGCCGGACGGGCCTCCGGGGCGGGCGCGGCGGGCTGCGGGGTGGGGGTGGGAGCGGCCGGGGCGGGGGCCTGCGGGCGGGTGTAGGCAGGGGCCGGGGCGGCCGCGGGGGCGCCACCATAGCCGCCACCACCGCCGAAGCCACCGCTGGAACCACCGAAGCCGCCGGAGCCGCTGCCGGGCGGGGTGGCGCCGCCGGAGGGGTCGACGATCAGTTCGGTCTTCCACTGGAGGCCGAGGTCGCCGAGGGCCTGCCGCAGGACGTCCTCGCTGCCGCTGTTGGCGAAGCTGTCGCGCGCTCCGGCGTTGGAGAAGCCGACCTGGAGCGTGATGCCGTCGCAGCCGGCGACCTGGGCGTTCTGGCTGAGCAGGATCCAGGTGAAGCGGCGGCGGTTCTTGACCGTCTCCAGGATGTTGGGCCAGAGCTGGCGCGCCTGGCTCGCGTCGCCCTGCGGGGCGCCCGTAGGCGCGCCTGCGGGCGCGGCGGGGGCCGCGGGAGCGGCGGGCGCACCGGGCGTGGCGCCCGTGGGCCAGGCACCGGTTTGCGGGGCGGCCGCCGACGGGCCCGAGCCGGGCGTGGAGGCCGTGGGCCAGGCCCCGGACCCGGAGCCCGCTTGTACCTGGCCCTGTCCCTGGCCCTGTCCCTGGGCGGCGGCCGTGGGCCATGCGCCGGGCTGTGCGGCGGGGGCGGCCGGGGCCTGTCCCTGGGCAGCGGGAGCCGCCGCCGTCGGCCAGGCACCGGCCTGCGGGGCACCTGCGGCCGGGCCCTGGTCCTGACCGGCCCCCTGCGCGGCGGGAGCGGCAGCCGTCGGCCAGGCACCGGCCGGGGCGTCCGGCCCGGTAGCGGCCGGTCCCTGGGCGGCCGCAGCTGCCGGGGCCTGACCCTGGTCGGCAGGCGCGGCGCCCGCTCCAGTGCCGCCCCCGGTCACGGCCGCACGTGCCGCTGCCGGGCCGGACAGCCCGGCAGCAGGAGCGGGAACGGGGGCAGGGGCGTGCGCGTGGGCGTCCGGCCCCGGGACGTAGCCCACAGCCGTGCCGGGCGGTGCGGGCGTGAACGCCGCCGCCGCGGTCGCGGCGCCGCGCTCCAGGCGGTCGAGACGGGCCCGTACGGACCGCTCGTCCTCGAAGGCGGCGGGCAGCAGCACGCGTGCGCAGATGAGCTCGAGCTGGAGGCGCGGGGAGGTGGCGCCGCGCATCTCGGTGAGGCCCTCGTTGACCAGGTCGGCGGCGCGGCTGAGCTCGCCGGCGCCGAAGACGGAGGCCTGGGCCTGCATGCGCTCGATGACATCGACCGGGGCGTCGATGAGGCCCTTCTCGGCCGCGTCCGGGACGGCGGCGAGGATCACCAGGTCGCGCAACCGCTCCAGCAGGTCGGCGACGAAGCGGCGGGGGTCGTTGCCGCCCTCGATGACGCGGTCGACGACCTCGAAGGCCGCGGCGCCGTCGCCGGCCGCGAAGGCGTCCACGACGGCGTCGAGGAGGGAGCCGTCGGTGTAGCCGAGGAGGGACGTGGCCATGGCATACGTCACACCGTCGTCGGTGGCGCCGGCGAGAAGCTGGTCCATGACGGACATCGAGTCACGCACGGAGCCCGCGCCGGCGCGGACGACCAGCGGCAGGACGCCGTCCGCGACGGGGATCTTCTCCTGCTCGCAGACCTCGCCCAGGTACTCACGGAGGGTGCCGGGCGGGACGAGCCGGAACGGGTAGTGGTGGGTACGCGAACGGATCGTGCCGATGACCTTCTCGGGCTCGGTCGTCGCGAAGATGAACTTCAGATGCTCCGGGGGCTCCTCGACGACCTTCAGCAGGGCGTTGAAGCCCGCTGAGGTGACCATGTGGGCCTCGTCGATGATGTAGATCTTGTAGCGGCTGGCGGCGGGGCCGAAGAAGGCCTTTTCGCGCAGCTCACGGGCGTCGTCCACACCGCCGTGCGAGGCGGCGTCGATCTCGATGACGTCGATCGACCCGCGCCCGTTGCGGGCGAGGTCGACGCAGGAGTGGCACTCCCCGCACGGCGTGGGCGTGGGGCCCTGCTCGCAGTTCAGGCAGCGGGCGAGGATGCGCGCGCTGGTCGTCTTGCCGCAGCCGCGCGGGCCGCTGAACAGGTACGCGTGGTTGACCCTGTTGTTCCGCAGGGCCTGCTGCAACGGGGTGGTGACATGCTCCTGCCCGATGACCTCGGCGAAGGACTCGGGGCGGTAGCGGCGGTAGAGCGCGAGGGACGACACACCTACGACGATATCGGGCCCCACCGACAAGTGGCCTCCGTCACAGATTCCCGGCCCGCACCCCGGCCCGCGCCGGCCCCGCCGGACCCCGGAAAACACAAGGGCCCCTCACGCACCCGCCAGAGCCCACTTACCCTTGCTGCCTTCCGGCCCTGGGGGAGTTGGGTGAGATAGCGCCACGTGAGGGGCTTGCCCCCAGCGTAGCGGATCGCCGGGGGTGCTCGGCCACCCCTCGACCTTCCCCACCCCCTCCCACCCCCTCCCGAGAGCACGTGTTCGCGAGCACCCCTCGGAGTCTTGTATTGTTTGCGGCGGAGGATTCGCCTAGTGGCCTAGGGCGCACGCTTGGAAAGCGTGTTGGGGGCAACCCCTCACGAGTTCGAATCTCGTATCCTCCGCCAGTGCCTCACCGGGCACTAACCGAAGGCCCCGACCGGGAAACCGGCCGGGGCCTTCGGCGTTCCCCGGCCGCGATTCTTCCGCCCGCCGCCGGAGATCCAGAGATGTGGCACGCGTCACATGCCGGTAATTTTGGGGCCCGGGGCTTCCACGGTTCCACCCAGGAGGACGCGATGTTGCGGCACACCCGGCTGTCCGGCGAGTCGGCGGAGTATCTCGCCGCCCGGGAAGAACTCCGTCTGGCCGAGATCGAGCTCATGCGGCACCGCGAGGAGGTCGCGGCCAGGCGGCGGGCGCTGCCCCGGGGGACGCCGGTCGACGACTACGTCTTCGTCGAGGGCCCCGCCGATCTCGGGGCGGGCGACGCGCCCGTTCGGGAGGTCGCCCTGAGCGGGCTGTTCACCGCGCCGGACCGGCCGTTGATCGTCTACCACTTCATGTACGGCAAGCGGCAGACCGAGCCGTGCCCGATGTGCACCATGTGGATCGACGGCTACAACGGCGTCGCCCACCACATCGCCCGGAACGCCGACTTCGTCGTCGCGGCGGCCGCCGACCCGCCCACGCTGCGGCAGTACGCCCGTCAGCGGGGCTGGGCCCGGCTGCGCCTGCTGAGCTGCGGGGACAGCGGCTTCAAGTACGACCTCGGGAGCGAGGACGCGGAGGGTGAGCAGGACTCCACCGTCTCCGTCTTCACCCGGGACGCCGACGGCACGGTCCGCCACGTCTACTCCGCCCACCCTCGCCTGGCGGAGGACATCCAAGAGCGCGGCATCGACCTCCTCAGTCCCGTCTGGCACCTCCTCGACCTGACGCCGGGCGGGCGGGGGGACTGGTACGCGGGGCTGGACTACTGACCGGGTCGCACGTGCCAGGAAGCCCCCTCCGCCCGCGGTGCAGCGGGGCGGAGGGGGCTTCCACGGGCAGTGGCCGGAGAGACGGGGGTGCCCGGTCATCAGTGGGCTCTCTCCGGGGTCACCGCCTGGGGTGGTGGATCAGGGGTTTGTGGATCAGGGGTTTGTGGATCAGGGGTTTGTGATCAGGAGTTTGTGATCAGGGGTTCGTCGTAGCGGGCTGGGTCGGGGCGTGCGTCTGCGGCGGGGTCGCCGGTGGGGTCGAGCGCATGTTGCGGGCGCGTTCCAGGGAGCAGATCTGCATGCCGAAGGAGCGGAGCCGCCACATCTTTCCCGACGTGCCCTTGATCTCGTCGACGCTCGGGTAGCCCTTCTCGTCGTGGGCGACGTTGTTGAGGGCGTAGACCTTGCCGTCGGGCGCCGTGAAGGTGATGGCGAAGCCGCTGTACGGCGTCGTGTTGCAGGCCACCTTCCCCTTGTCGGGCTTGAGCGGCCACGCGGCGCCGAACTGGTCGGCGGTGACCGCCTGCGGGTTGCTCTCGGCGCCCGGCCACTTCAGGACGGCGTCGCGCTCCTCGGAGCAGCCCGTGACGAGTACGGCGCCGGTCAGCACCGCGGCCGCCAGGCCCAGCGCGCGGACCCTCGTCCCGCGAGTACGAGTGATCATGAGTTTCCCGCCGCCTTTCGTGCCGCGTGAGTGATGCCGAAGGTGAGGAGAGCGATGGCCGCGACGCTGACGGGGACGGTGACCGACATGCGGTGCAGATCGAGGTAGTTCGCCCAGGAGTAGGGGATCACCGGCCACAGCGTCTGCTGCATGGTGGTGCCGCCGACCAGCACGCCGATGAGGATCCCGATGATCCCGACCACCACGGCCACCGCCTGCGACGTACGGATGGCCAGCCACAGGCTGAACGCGGTGAGCATGCCGCCGACCGCCGCGCCGGTGACCGCGAGGGGCCAGGCGTGGCCGGCCGGGATGCCCGCCACCAGATAGACGAGGGCGATGACCAGGGACATCACGACCGCGATGCCGATCGTTATGCCCGTGAGCGCGAGGGCCGGCCTGGCCGCGCCGGTGGAGCGGGCGGCGACCGCCCGCCACCCCTGGCCGACCGCGCTCCACGCCACCAGGCCCAGCACCAGCGTGCCGATGGGCAGGATCAGCAGCGTGAACAGCTGGATGCTCACGTTCGGGTCGTGCCAGGACAGCCACAGGGCGATCAGGCCGACCGCGGCCGGGCACATCCACGTCAGCGACGTGCCGCGCAGCATGCCGGCCACGGCCGGCAGGACACGGGGAGTACCCGGGCGGATGTCCGGGGCGGCAGCCACGGACGGTGCCGCGGCAGCAGTCCGCGCAGGCGTCGTACGGTGCTTGGCGGTCTGCGCAGTGGTACGAGGCAGGTGCAGCCGCGGCAGCAGGAGGAACGGCACGGCCAGCAGCGCGCCCAGGATCGTGGGCGGCCACGGGGAGGCTTCGGCGAGCGCGGAGTGGGCCTCCAGGGCCACGCCGTTGGCATGGGTGCCGATCAGCGGCAGCGCGCCGCGGTCCAGCCAGGTGAACGGCAGGGCCGCCCAGGACGCGGACTCGGCGTTCACGACGGCCAGCATCGTCCAGGCGAAGCCGACGCCGAGCACGACCGACCACGGCGTCTGCCGGGCCACCCACAAGAGCAGTGCCAGCATTCCGAGTTGCGACAGCCAGGGCACCACGACGGCCTCGACCGCGCGGTCCGCCGGGACCCGTTGCGCGGAGTTCATCAGCCCGACGATCAGCAGCGGGGTGGCGCCGCCCAGCACGTTGAGCAGGAGCGACCGCAGGGCCAGGACGCCGAACCGGCTCACGTGCCGGTAGAGCGGGTTCACGGGCCGGTACCAGGTGGATCCGCCCCGGGCGGTGTCGTCGACGCGGGTGGCGGTGGCCACCAGCAGCGCGGTGAGCATGGGGCCGACGAACATCGCCCACAGGTTCTGGTAGCCGAGGACGTCGTGCCAGGTCTTTCCCGTCCCGGCCTGGGCGGACCCGGTCGAGACGTACAACGCGGTGTTCACCAGCCCGAACGCCAGCCCGCCCAGGGGCAGATACGTCACGGCGCTGCGCCGCCAGATGGCGAACTCCGCGCGGAGCGTGGCGGGCAGGCCCGGTACGGGGGACAGGGGCAGGGCGGTGGTCATGACGTCATCGCCCCTGCCCCGTGCCCGGCGCCGGTCAGGGTGAAGTAGGCGCGCTCCAGGTCGCCGTCGGGCGCCAGGTCGGCGAGCGGGCCCTGGTAGCGGAGGCGGCCCTGGGCGATGAGGCCGATGTCGTCGGCGACGGAGGCGACCTCGCCCAGCAGATGACTGGAGAGCACGATGGTGCGGCCGGTGTCGGTGAAGCGGCGCAGCGTCGTGCGCAGCGCGGCGATGCCTTCCGGGTCGAGGCCGTTCTGCGGTTCGTCCAGGATGAGGACGTCCGGGTTGCCCAGCATGGCGATGGCCAGGGCGAGGCGGCCCTTCATGCCGGTGGAGAAGCTCTTGGCCTTCTTCCGGTCCGAGGCGTTCAGCTCGACCGAGGCCAGCACCCGGTCGACCTCGGCCTCCGGGACGCCGAGGAGGTGGCCATGGACCATGAGGTTCTGCCGGGCGGACAGATGGCCGTAGAAGCTGGGGCCGTTGATGCTCGCCCCGACCCGGGACAGCGCGGGCCGGTTCCACGACTGGCCGAACAGCCGCACTTCCCCGGCACTGGGGGGTAACAGGCCCAGGATCATCTTCAGGGTGGTGGACTTGCCGGCTCCATTGGGGCCGAGCAGACCGTAGATCCGGCCCGGCCGCACGGTGAGGTCGACGGAGTCGACCGCTGTCGAGCGCCGGAACGTCTTGGACAGACCCCTGGTCTCGATCACCGGGGTGCCCCCGGTGGGCATCTCCGGAATCGCCGCCGAGTACATGATCTCTCCCTTCTGCTACATGGCGTAGCACTTATGGGTGTGGGGATGCCCCGCCACACAGGTGGTTTCTTTACGACAAGCTCAAGTCTTCGGACATGCTCAAGCCTTCGGAGGAAAACGCCGTCACGATCGCTGTCACAGCAGGATGCTCACTGCGCTCACCAGCGCCCCCGTCGCTATCCGCACCGGCCACGCCTGCCACGCCGGCATCACCCGCGGCGGCGCCGCCAGCGCCCGCGCACGGTGGGCGAGTTCGATCCCGGGGTCGAGGAAACCGGTGCCGGCCCCCGTGGCCGAGAGGTCCGGGCGGCCCGGCCGGGCCTTGGCCTCTATCTGCGCGCACAGCGCCTTCGCCACGGCAGCGGCGCCGTCGGCCTCACGGGCGCTCTGGTCGGCCCACAGCTCGGCGGTGAGCCGCACTTCGGCGAGGACCGCCTTCCGGCCGGGGATCCACCACCACGACCGCAGGGCGCAGGTGGCCAGGAAGATCCACAGGGGGTGGTACGCACCCGCGTGGGCGCGCTCGTGCTCGATGATCGCGGAGGCGTCCGGGGAGTCCGCCACCGCGGAGCCGAGGATGATCCGGGGCCGTACCAGGCCGACCGTGCTCGCCAGGCCCTGCTCGGCCCGGCCCTCGCCGTGCACGATCCATACGTCGCCGCACTGCTGCGGCGCGAGCAACGCGACCGTACGTCCCGTGCGCGCCACCTGGATCGCTCCGGCGACGAACGACACGGCGATCGAGGCCAGCGGCACGACCGACGCGGCGAGCATCAGCTGCGCCCCCAGGGCTTGCAGCACATGCTGTCCGTCGATGCCCGTGATGCCGTTGCTGATGCCCCAGGCCATCGGCGCCCGCCACGGCAGCGCGTCGCGCAGCGGGCTGTGCGGCATATAGGGAACGGCCGTCGCCAGCAGGGGCGTCACCGCGAGCCCCACCGCGAGGGCGAAACGCTCCCGGGCCGGTAACCGCACCGACAGCCGCCGCAGCGCGTGCCACAGGCCGACGGCGACCAGGGGGCACCACCAGGCGAGCAACACCTGTGGATATCCCAGCCAGCTCATATTCACGCGGTTACCCCCGCCGTGCCTTCTGATTCGTCCTTGCCGGCACCGGTTCCGGACGGATCGGCGATGCCGGCCAGCAGCGCGCGTACCTGCGCGAGCTGATCGGCATCACCGCTCACCGTCCGGACGAAGTTCGCCACGGCGAGGTCCCCGAAGCCGTCGACCACCTGGCGCACCTGCTCGGCCGCCACGCGCTGCTCGACCTCGCGCCGGGAGGAGCTCGGCCAGTACACGTACTGGCGGCCTTCCTTGCGGCGGGACAGCAGTTCCTTGACCACCAGGCGCTCCATCACCGTCTTGACGGTGGTGTACGCCTGGCCGCCGTCGAGCCGCCGGGCGCAGGCGCTCACGTCCAGCTCGCCCGACGACCACATGACATCCAGGATCGCCAGCTCAAGCGGCCCGAAGTGCCCTGCCAGGCCCTGGCCCCGAGAACCTCTCCACGCTGACATGCTACGCACCATAGCAGTTCATGGCACGCGTAGGCGATCAGTATTCGCCGATCGAACCCGCCTGTCTGGCACGGGACATGCCCACCGAGAAGGTGACCAGCCCGATGGGCAGCATCACCGCCGACCAGATCGCCATGTGCAGCAGCGACGGCGCCACCTGCGACAGATCCGCGTCCACCAGGAGCGACTTGCGGATCCCGTCCAGCGCCTGCGTGGTGGGCAGCGCCCATGCCACGGACTGGAGCCACCCGGGGAGGATCGAGATCGGGTACATGACGCCCGACAGCAGCGTCGTCAGCGTGGTGATGCCCCAACGCACCGGATCACCGCGCTTGGTGATGAGCAGGACCCCGCATCCCGCCAGCCCGAAACTGCCCAACGTGACGACCAGCAGCGCCAGAACGGCGATCGTGGCGAGCAGGTTCACCGAGACCGGGATGTCGAAGACGGCCCCGAACACACCGAACATGACCACGGAACCCACCGTGGTGCCGATCAGCCCCACGACGCCGGAGTACAGCATGACCCTCGCCAGCGGCACCGGCATCACCACCACGGATTCCAGCGTCCCCGTCCGCTGCTCCGTCTGGAGGTGGTTGCTGAACGAGCCGAGACTGACCGCGACGAAGCCGGTGAACACCGACCCCGACATCAGGAAACTGATGATGTTGCCGCCGTATCCCTGAATTCCGGCGAACGTGTTGCCGTCCTGGAGGAACTTGCCCATGAGGAGGAACTGCACGAAGGAGATCAAGGACGTGACGGTGCCCAGGGCGATGGCGGTCCTGTACGAGCGGCGCTCCCAATAGATCTGGAGTACGTGGACCCCGAACTGCCGCACGGTGTTCACTGCGCTCACTGCGCCTCCTGAAGGGTCTTCGGTTCCGCCACGGGCCCGGACTCGGACTCCGCTTCCGGCTCTGGTTTCGGCTCCGGTTTCGGCAGCGACAGGACGCGGCTCTCCGCGATCCGCAGGAACTGATCGGTGGCCTTTTCCAGATCCCCCTCGGTGTGCGTGGAGAACAGCACCGAGCCACCGCCCTCGGCGTGTTCCGCGATGATCCCGTGGAACCGGGCGACGTTCTCGGTGTCGAGGTTCGCCGTCGGCTCGTCGAGCAGGAGCAGGGACGGGCTCCCGAGCAACGCCCGTGCCAGCCCGAGGCGTTTGCGCTGGCCCAGCGAGAGCCGCATGAACTGCGTGTCGGCGTACTCCGCGAGCCCCACCCGCTCCAGCAGCCCGGCGATCTCCTGCTTGGCCCGCGCGCCGTAGAGGTTGCGCAGCGACGCGTAGTACCGCAGGTTCTGCGTACAGGTCAGCCGGAAGTAGAAGCTGCGCTCCGGGTAGAGGGAGACCCCCAGATGCGCCCGCGCGGCCACCGGACGGCGCACGATGTCCTCGCCCTGGACGGTCACCGAGCCCGCGCCGGGCGTGATCAGCCCGCACAGGATCTTCAGGAGCGTGGTCTTGCCGGCGCCGTTCGACCCGAGCAGGGGCACGAGACGGCCGGCGGGAACGGTGAAGTCCACCTCGCTGAACACCGGAGTGGTGGTTTTGCGGTAGGACATCGACATACCGGTGACGGTCAACACGGGACACCTCCGCACAGCATGTACTCCGCGCCGGTGATCCGTCCGGCGCCCAGGGACACCAGGGCCACCGCCGTGCCGCCGGAACCGGTCAGGAAGCCGGGCGAGTCCGTCCGCGCGCCCGGAACGTTGTCGTTCCGCATCCCGAAGGCGGCGGCCGGGTCGGCCATGGCCAGCAGCCGTTCCAGCGTCTCCTCGTCCGGTCCCGCCCACCGCCGGCCGTGCTTGGCGGCCACCGCGGCGATGTAGCGCTGGACGGTGATCTGGCCGGCTATGCCGTGGCACAGGGAGGGGTTGTCGATGTGCCGCAGCTCGACCGGCCGCCGCTCGACGGATTCCAGCAGCCGGATCGCGGTGTCGAGGAAACGCGGGTCCACGCTCGCGCAGTTGGCCAGCGCGACCGCCCCGCCGAGGTTCCCGTAGCACCACGCCGAACGCGCCAGCCCCCGCTGTTCGCCCTGCCGCTCCGGGGGCAGCTTGAAATAGGGCAGGTCGGGGCCGTAGTCGGTCTCCACCAGACAGTCCGTGATCAGCTCGCCCAGGGCGCTCACCGCCTCGGTCAGCCCGGGTACGGCCGAGCCGCGCGCCGCCGCCACGCCCAGGACGGAGGCGACGCCCGGGACTCCGTGGGCGAACCCCAGGTTGAGGTAGCCGTCGTGGAGATGCGGGGAGCGGTTCCGCTCGATCTCCGTGATCCTGGCCGGGGGCGTCCACAGCCCCAGCGGCGGGGGCACGACGACGAGGCGGCAGAACTGCTCCACTATCCGGTCGGCGGCGTCCCGCCGCCGCTCGTCGGCGTCCCCGGCGGCCAGCAGATACATCGCGGCCCCGGACAGCCCCGAGATCACGTCGTAGGCGTCGCTGGCCAGCCCCCCGGAGGGCGGCAGCGCGGCGAGCTGCTCGTCGACGCGGGTGATCAGGGTGGCTTCCACGTCGTGCAGGGCGCGCCGGTAGCGCTCACCGCCGCGCGAGAGGGCGCGCAGCGCGTACGCCACGCCCGCCGTGCCGTTGAACAACCCCACTCCGAGGTCCACCGCGTGGGTGTAGGCCTCGATCAGGCGCTTGGCGTGCGCGAAGGCCAGCCTGTCCCAGCCGTCGTCCGGGCGCAGCTCGTCGGCGGCGGAGTAGGCCAGGGCCATGCCGAGGTCGCCCGGGTCCGTGCCGAGCGGGTGCCACGCCTTGAGGGGCTCCGCCGTGAACGGGTCGGGGACGGTCAGCTCGGTCCAGTCGCCGGTGTGGTCGCGCATCCGGTGGAGGATCTCCCAGCCGGTGTCCGCGGCGGCGCTCCTGGCCCTTTCACCGATCGGCGAAAGGGTGTCGCCGATCGGCGAGAGGGTGGGTGAGGGGGGCGGTGAGAGGGTCACCGTTGCTTGGTCGTTCACGGCCGGGCTCCTTCCCTGTGGGCCTGGGATCGTCTGAGGGCGCTGAGCAGGAACAACGCCTGGTATTCGCGGTTCCGGGGAAGGCCCATCCGGTTGGCGAACATGTGCAGAAGGCTTTGCAGGGTCATCGCCCGCAGCCGCCACGGCCTGTCGTCCTTGGCGAGCAGCCGGTTCAGCGCCCGGGTGTCCGCCGACAGCGCGTCGCGCAGCGACGGGCCCGCCGCGACCGCCGCCTCGGACGGCCGCTGTCGTACCAGAGGTCGTACCGCCTTGCGGAGTCCCGGGTCCGCCGAGGCGAACTCGGACCGGTAGCCGCCCGCGACGATGTCCAGCAGGTCGGCGGTCTCCTCGTCGGTGAGCTCCAGGGCCGCGAGGTAGTGGTCCATCAGATGGGCGGCGTCCCGGAGGATCCGGCCCAGCGTGCCGTCGAGCTTCTCGTCCTCCTCCAGCCGGTACGCCGCCGGCATCGCCTCCGGTGCCATGCACAGCCCCGGGTGGGCGGCGAGGAAACGGGATTCGGTACAGAAGATCCGCTCGGCCACCGGCATCGCGTCGACGCCGCCGTACCGCTCCAGCTCCCGGACGTAGGTGTCGACGGAGAAACGATGCGCCAGACCGTCGCGGACGCAGCCGCCGATCACCTCGCGCACCCGGTCGAGCGGCACCGTCGCGGAACGCACCCGGATGCGCAGATGGTCGTCCGGATCCGCGTAGCGGATGTGGAACCACTGGTCGGGGACGTCCGCGAAGGCCGCCGCCAGCCGGGTCAGGACCTCCTGCTGCCGCTCCCGGTCCCCGTACACGCGCAGGTACCACCACTCGGTGCCCGGCGGCAGGGTGCGCACGGCGTCGGCCGTGACGTCGAAGCGCGGCGCGGGCGGGGGCGCCGGTACGGGCACGGGGCGCCGGGCGACGGCCGAGAACACCCCTTCGCTGGCGTAGCGCTGACCGTCGCGGTCGCGGACGATGCCCATCCGGTCGGGGACGGGCGCCTGCGTGACGCTCTCGTGCCCGTCGGCGACCTCCCGCCGCAGCAGGTCACGGTGGATCCGGTCGGACAGGTTCAGCAGGAGGCGGTTGTCCAGCATGCCGATGTACACGTACTGCGGCAGTCCCGCCTCCCCGGCCCAGCACCGCAGCCGTTCGTCCTGCTCGTCGGGCGTCCCGGACAGCGGCGGGACGCGCCACGTCGGCAGCGACAGGGTCACCCCGCCGAACTCCACCCCGGGCAGGAAGTCCACCAGGGGTTCCATCTCGCCCCAGGTCCAGGCCGGCCGGACGGAACCGTCGAGGGCGAGCTCCTGGAGGAACCGGATGACCCCGGTGGCGATCTCCGGGTTGACGAGGTTGGCCGTGCGGATGGCCACGGGCTTCCCGGTGGGCGCGTGCACCAGATGGAACCGGCCACCGTCGGCACCGACCAGCAGATCCGCGAACGCGATCTGCTCGGGAGCCGAGGATTCACCGCACGAGGATTCACCGCACGAGGATTCACCGCGCGAGGATTCACCGCACGAGGATTCACCGCGCGAGGATTCACCGCGCGAGGATTCACCGCCGAACACGCCCGTCGTGACCTTGAGCTGGAAGTCGTACACGCTGGGCGCGACGACCACGTTGTTCACCCGCGACCGGTTGCTGACGTAGTCCAGCTCGCACAGGATCGCGTCGGGGTGGGCCGCTTTCTCGGCGGCGGTCAGATCGCGGACGTGGGCGTCGACGGAGGGGTCGCCGTACGCGAACCTGCCGCTCGCCTTGCCCGCCGGGATGGCCACGCCGATCGGGGAGAGGGTGATGCGGACGTCCCCCTTGTCCTCCTCGCCCTCGTCGAGCTGGAAGAACACGTCGTAGCTCGTCGGCGGCGTCCCGGGGGCGGGCGGGAACGCGGCAAGGTCGTCCTCGGTGATCCGCACCGTGTGTTCCCCCGTGCGGCGGGCACGGTCGATCAGCTCGGCCCGCAGCCGGCGGCCGAAGAGGAACACCTCGTCCTCCCCGTACGAGCTCTCGCTCATCCGGTGCGACGAGCCCGGGTATCCGGCCGGGGCGCCGATGCCCCGCACGGGGTCGAACACGCGGTGCAGCGGGACGAGGGTCTGGCCGAACGCCTCGGCGAACCGGTCGGTGTGGCGCTGGAGCTCCGGGAAGCGCGCCGACAGCAGCGACATGCGGATCATCGCACTCACGGCGGCCTCCACCTCGGTCGCCACCCCGGCGGGTACCTGTCCGGACACCGACAGGGTCAGATCGACCTGGAGCTGCTCCTGCGTGGCGTTGGCATCGGTGCGCAATGCCGCGTACGCGGCGTTCAGTTCGTCGATTCCCTCACCGACGCGAGTGGCCCGGTAGCCGGCGACGGCCTCCCGCGCGGTGCGCAGCCGCCCGGCCACCTCGCCGTCCTCGTCCAGGCCGGCGCGGTTCCAGCGGGCGGCGGGATCTATGTCGAACGCCGAGGGGGTCAACTCCCGGATCAGGATGCCGCGTTCGACGAGCTCGCCGACGAAGCGGAGCAGGACGTCGCCGGGGGCGTCCGGGAACGCCTCGCCGAGGCTCTCCCGGATCGCCGTGAGCGTCACGGGCCGCCCCGCCATCCCCATGACGTGGCGCACCGGGGGCGTGTACCGGACGTTGGACGTCTCGTGCACCTTCCCGTCCGCCGCCTGGGGGTTCACCATGACCGCGATCCGGTCCCCGGCCAGATACACGGTCGGGTTGGCCACCACCCGCATCCGGCCGCCGAGTTCGGCGACGGCGCGATCGGTGAGCTGTTTGAGCCAGGGGAATCCGACGCGCGCGTGTTTGCGGTGCTCGCCGGGCCGGCCCAGGACCAGCGGCTCGTCCCCGAACCCGGCGAGCGCGCTGCCGCCGAAGACACCGAACGGCGTGGTGCGCGTGGCGATGCGGATCGCGTACTTCAGCAGGGCCCGGTGAATCGACCGGGCCTTTTTGTCCGCCTCTTTTCGGCCTTCTCCGCCCGGCTCCTTCCGGTCGGTGCCCCCGGGGCCGTCGGCGGCGGAAAGCAGCGCGTCCACCTGATCGGCCAGCACCGAACTGGCCACCCGGACGGATTCCCGGAAAACATCGTCCGCCCAGAGCGCGCGAATTCCATCGAGCGGGTTTTCGTCAGCGGGCCGGTCCGGATAGAAACCGGTGGAGCGAATGGGGGCACGGATCAGCACACGATCCGACACCCGATATTCAGAACTTGCCATGAATGAGTACCCCGTCACCAATGCGCCGAGACCGTCGCGGCCAGAATGTCGTTGAGGTCCAGCAGTGTTTCGTCCGTGCCGTACCAGGAATGCACGCCGGTCAGATTGAGAATCACTTCGTCCACCCCGGCCGCCGCATAGCCGGCCAGCCCGGCGGCGATGTCGGACGGACTTCCGTAGAGGAATCCGCCCCCGGAGATCAGGGCCCGCGCGGCGGAGACCGGATCGTTCGCCGGTACGTCCACCCCGGCCCGCGCCAGCATGTCGGCGTAGTGCGGCAGGACCAGATGCCCGCCCGCGGACAGATGGGCCAGCTCGACGGGGTTGCGCCCGCGCCGCGCCACGGCCACCGGTACGGCCGCGACGACGGAGGGGCGGGGCCGGCCCGCGGACTCCGCGCCCTTGTCCACCGCCGGCAGCACGGTGTCCCGGATGTAGCCGGCCGGCGCCAGCCAGGTGATCGCGGCGTCGGCGACCTCGCCCGCCACCCGGGCCATCGCGGGCCGCAGCACGCCCAGCCCCAGCCGCACCCGTGGATGGGGCACCGGCGGCAGCGCCTCGCCCGGGTGGAAATACCCGGGCGAGGCCGCCGGCCGTTCCCCGCCCCGGCCTGGGCCCCCGGCCGGGGGGTCCCAGCGCTGCGCGAGACAGCTCCGGGTGGCGCGGATGAACTCGGCGGCCGCGTCGACGGGCCTGTCGTAGGCGGCGCCGAGCCGCGCCACCTGCGTCGCCCGGCTGCCCGGCCCGTATCCCATGACGGCCGGCTGCCCGGTGACCGCCGCCACGGTGCGCGCCTCCAGCGCGGCCTGGGCCGGATGGCGCAGCGGGGTGACCAGGACGCAGGTCCCGGCCGGGACCGGATATCCGGCGCCGGCGAGATAGGCGAAGGTCGCGGCGGGCTCGAGCCCGTAACTCTGGCCCTGCCACAGCCGGGAGAGCTGGGAGTCGTGGGCCACGTAGCGCGCGAACGGCACCGCCTGCTCGGCGGTGGCGGGCACGGTGGGGATCAGCAGTGAAAGTCTCATCACCGGTCCACCGAGGCCAGGCCGATGCTCCGGAGGTAGGAGCCGGACAGCACCGCGCAGAACGGGTCGTCACCGGTGGCGGTCGGCTCCGCCAGCTCCCACCGGTCGATCAGCCGGCTCGCGGCCTTGATCAGCTCCTGGTCGCCGGAGTCGAGGACGCACCGGACCAATCGGTCCTCCAGCGTCTGCCGCAACGAGACCGCGAACGGACTGTCGCACTCCGGAAGGCACGGCCCGTGATACAGCGTCAGCGCGCCCCTCACCCGGCCCGCCTTGAGCAGGCCGAGCACCAGGAGCGCGTCGACCATGACGGGCCCGGCCAGGACGTAGCGGCGCCCCAGCGCCTCGTAGCGCACGTCGACCCCGAGCTTCCGGGCCCGGTAAGCCAGGGTGGGCAGCGTCGACGCGGAGACGTCCCGTTCGTAGATGCGATGGTGCAGTCCGTCACGGCTCATCGAGCCGCCCGCCACGGCCAGCGCCGTGATGAATTCCATCGCCCTGCTGCTGGTGACCGGCCGGCCGTCCACTTCGTAGCGGCCCAGGACGCTGACCCGCAGCCGGGCCGGAATGTCCACCGTTAATTGCGCATCCAGATCGAAGTGCGGCAAGGCCGTGGATGCGGAGGTCTCAGATTCTTTCCATGGCGCTTTGTAATCCGATGCCAAATCTGGCACTCGTCCCCCAAACCCCGTTTATGTTGCGACAGAACACCCCTTAGAGCAGCCGGTGCACCAAAATCGACCAGACCTGATCAAATGGGGCGGTCACATGCACGTTACACGCTATTCACACGGCGCTTCTTGGGTCAACGGGGTATCGCCCACGTCACACCGAGACATCGACCGACAACTGTGTGTACGTGGCACGTTCATTCACGAACCGGGCGAACATCACCCCATTTGCGGTGCATTCAGGACCCCTTTTCGGCCAACCCCACCCCCGTGAAAGCCGTGTGATCGAGGCGTGAATTCCCCCTGGCAGATTGTGTCTCGGCGAACGGACCGGCCGTTCGCACCGACCCGGTACGGGTACCCCACGAAAGGACACGAAGATGTCTGACTTCGACCTCGACGCCAAGGTTCTGAACGACGAGCAGGCTGCCAACGGCCCGATGATCACCAGCATCTCGCTGTGCACCCCCGGCTGCCCCTCGGCCGCCGGCTGCACCACGAGCGTCTGCACCCAGGGCTGCCACATCAGCAAGTAAGCACATAGGTGCGGGGTGTTCGACTGAGCTTCACTGCGGTTGAACACCGGCGCGCCCGCAAGTCCGCTTCAGGCGAGACTAGTCCGGGTGCTCCTGTTACACACGGGAGCACCCGGCTCTTCGCATGGAGGCCGCCAACTCGCCCCGGAATCACCTACTGTGAGTATCCACCTGTACGACACCGGCGCCCGGCAGATCCGTGACTTCTCCCCGCTGATCCCGGGCCGCGTCTCGATCTACCTGTGCGGGGCGACCGTACAGGCCGCACCGCACATCGGGCACATCCGCTCGGGCCTGAACTTCGACATCATGCGCCGCTGGTTCGCCTACCGCGGCTACGACGTGACGTTCGTACGCAACGTCACGGACATCGACGACAAGATCCTGGCGAAGGCCGCCGATCAGGGATGCCCCTGGTGGGCGATCGGCTACGCCAATGAGCGCGCGTTCAACGACGGCTACGCCGCCCTGGGCTGCCTGCCGCCGACGGTGGAGCCACGGGCGACCGGGCATGTCACCGAGATGGTCGAGATGATGCGCGGGCTGATCGAGCGCGGTCACGCCTATGCCGCGGACGGCAACGTCTATTTCGACGTGCGGTCCTTCCCCGGGTATCTGGAGCTTTCCAACCAGGACCTGGACCATCTGCTCCAGCCGTCGGGCGAAGGTGAGACCGGCAAGCGGGATCCGCGCGACTTCGCCATGTGGAAGGCGGCGAAGAAGGAGGGCGAGCCGAGCTGGGAGACGCCGTGGGGGCGGGGCCGCCCCGGGTGGCACCTGGAGTGCTCGGCCATGGCCCACAAATATCTGGGCGACGCGTTCGACATCCATGGCGGCGGCCTCGACCTGATCTTCCCGCACCACGAGAACGAGATCGCCCAGGCCAAGGCCTTCGGCGACGACTTCGCCGCGTACTGGCTGCACAACGCCTGGGTCACCATCAGTGGCGAGAAGATGGCGAAGTCGCTGGGCAACTCGGTGCTGGTCTCGGAGATGGTCAAGCAGTGGCGCCCGATCGTGCTGCGCTACTACCTGGGCACCCCGCACTACCGGTCGATGATCGAGTACAGCCCGGAGGCCCTGCACGAGGCCGAGGCGGCGTTCGCCCGCATCGAGGGCTTCATGCAGCGCGTCGTGGAGCTCGCCGGACCCGTCGAGCCCGCCACGGAGGTGCCGTCGGCGTTCGCGGAGGCGATGGACGACGATTTCGGGGTGCCGCAGGCGCTCGCGATCGTCCACACCACCGTCCGGCAGGGCAACTCCGCCCTGACCACCGGCGACAAGGAGACCGCCGTCGCCCGACTGGCCGAGGTCCGCGCCATGCTCGGCGTCCTGGGCCTGGACCCGCTGGACGAACACTGGGCCGGCACCGGCACCCGTCGCGGGGACGATCTCCACGGCGTGGTGGACTCCCTGGTCAGGCTGGTCCTGGAGCAGCGCGAGGGCGCCCGGGGCCGCAAGGACTACGCGGCCGCCGACGCCATCCGCGACCGGCTCCAGCAGTCCGGCCTCGCCATCGAGGACACCCCCTCCGGCCCCCGCTGGACCCCGCACTCGAACTGACGGTCGGATCCCGGATGGGGTGGAGCCTGCCTCGACCCAGCCCTATGTCCGTATTGTGCGGATATTCTATGGACTATGAGCCAGCCAGGTCGGCCGCTGTTCCGTCGTTCCCCCCACGGCGGATGGTCCCCTGTCCAGCTCTCCCCGGTGATCCTCACCGTGGTCATCGCCGCCTTGGCGTACAACACGCCCAGGCGCATGGCCTTCAGCCGCCTCCTGCCCGCCGCGCCCGCCCTCGCCGCCGCCATGTGGCCGGTGCTCCCCACCGTCCTGCTGGGCACGGTCTGCCTGTTTCTCATGATCGGCCTCAGCATCGTGTTCCCCGGGCTGGGGACGTGGTGGACGGCGGGCGGGATCGTCGCGGTCACCGTGGCGGCCGCGTACGGCAGCCACGTCCGGCTCCAGCGGGAACGGACCCTTTTCCAGGTGCGGCTCGTCGCCGACGCGGCCCAGACGGTGGTCCTGGGGGCCATGCCACGCCGCTTCGGGGGCATCCAGATCGACTCGCTGTATCTCGCGGCCGCGGCGGAGGCCCGCATCGGCGGCGACTTCTACGAGGCGGCCGACACCCCGTACGGGGTCCGGCTGCTCATCGGCGACGTACGGGGCAAGGGCCTGCCGGCGGTGGGGGCGGCCGCGGCGGTGGTCAACTCCTTCCGGGAGGCGGCCCACGACGAGCCGGACCTGAGCGGCGTCGCGCGCCGCCTGGAGGCCAGCAGCACCCGCTACAGCGCCGCGTTCCCCCCGGAGGACCTGGTGGAGCGCTTCACCACCGCCCTGCTCGTCGAGATCCCGCACGAGATGGACAGCCTCAGAGTCCTCAATTGCGGCCATCCCCCGCCGCTCCTCCTCGACCACGGGGAGCTCCGCACCCTCCAGCCCAGCGACCCCTCGCCGCTGCTCAACCTCGCGGAGCTCATCGGCGGCCGGTACACCGTCGACACCTTCGACATCGCCGCCGGCGGCCAACTGCTCCTCTACACGGACGGCGTCACCGAGGCCCGCGGCCACGACGGCGCGTTCTTCCCCCTGGCGGACTGGATGCGGCGGCAGGACGCCACCCACCCCCGCGAACTCCTCGACAGCCTCCACCGCGATCTCCTCAGCTACAGCGACGGGGGCCTCAACGACGACATCGCCGCCCTCGCGGTACGGGTCGGCTGACGGCCGCACCGCGTGCGTCCCGCGCCCTACGGGGGGACCATCGCCCCATGGACCGTGACCCTGGCCGTCCCCTCCGGCTGGCGCAGCAGGAGGACGCCGACGCGCTGCTCTCGCGCAGCCCGCTCGCCGCCCTCGTCGGCATGCTGCTGGACCAGCAGATCCCCATGGAATGGGCCTTCACCGGCCCGTACACCATCGCCCGGCGGCTCGGGCGCGACGATCTGGACGCGCACGAGATCGCGGCGTACGACCCGGAGGCGTTCGCGGCGCTGTGCGCCGAGAAGCCGGCCGTGCACCGGTATCCGGGGTCGATGGCGGGGCGGGTGCAGCAGCTGTGCCGGTACCTGGTCGAGCACTACGACGGGGACGCGAGCGCGGTGTGGACCGGGGCGGGATCGGGGCGCGAGCTGCTGGAGCGGCTCCAGGCGCTGCCGGGGTTCGGCCGGCAGAAGGCGCAGATCTTCCTGGCGCTGCTGGGCAAACGGCTGGAGGTGACGCCGGAGGGCTGGCGGGAGGCGGCCGGGAACTACGGGGAGGCGGGGTCGTACCGCTCGGTCGCCGACATCACCGGGCCGGAGTCCCTGGACAAGGTCCGGGCCTACAAACAGGAAATGAAACGAGCCGCCAAGAAGGCAGCGGTCAAGAAGGCGTGAGATCGCCCCCTCGGGCCTGCGGCGCGTCGCGACGCGCGTCGGGCGGCGAGCGCCGGAAGACTGTCCCCATGAGCAGCGCCAAAGCATTCCTCGAAGGCGGCCCGGACGATCTGCCGGAGCGGGTCGTGCCGATCACCCCTCCCGGGGTCGAGCTGAAGGTCCAGTTCAAGGGTGGTTACGAGCACTTCAAGGCCACCACGCGGCATCAGGACACCGCGGAGGGCCGGCTACGCGTCTTCGAGTGGTGGGAGCGGACCGAGATTGCCGAGTGAGCCGGTGACCAGCCGGTGATCGCGGTCGCCCGGAACGGCCGGGAGATCGGATTCCGTAGCCGGGAGTCCGGAATGCGGACTCCCGGGGAAAGAATTCTCGCTCAGGAGTTCCATGCATCACTCCCGGTATGCGGCTGATTGTCGCCATCACACTCCCGCGCCATGGCTGCGCCGGGAGCCGCTCGCCCGGTAGGCTTTCCGTGTGATCTTCAAGCGCATCGGCAACGGGCGGCCGTACCCCGACCACGGCAGGGAAAGCACCCGCCAGTGGGCGGACGTCGCCCCTCGCCCGGTACGCCTGGACCAGTTGGTGACCACCAAGCAGCAACTCGACCTCGAGACGCTGCTCGCGGAGGACTCGACGTTCTACGGCGACCTCTTCGCGCACGTCGTGAAGTGGCGTGGCGACCTCTACCTGGAGGACGGGCTGCACCGGGCGGTTCGGGCCGCCCTTCAGCAGCGCCAGGTGCTCCACGCGCGCGTACTCGAGCTCGACTGACCCCGTCGAAATTCATATCGAACTCCGCACTCGCATTCGAGTCGGGTGAGTTTCGAAAACGGTCGCATGGGCGGCTATTGGCCCTTTTGGGTAGGGGTCCGGGCAAACCGTTGATCATCTAGTAGGCAGCGGCTCCGCCCGGCACTACGCTGCGCTCATGAGCATGCTCACCCCTCCTGGCATGGGTGGTAAGTACCGCATCACGGGCCATCGGTTCCCGCATATGCGCCGCGCCCGCAACCGCCGAAGGATCGTGCTCGCCGGCACCGCCACGGCCGTCGTGCTGGGGCTGGCCGGGTGGGGAACGGTCCAGCTCGTCGACGTCTTCTCGGGCGAGCCCACCACGACACGGGCGGCGGCCCCGGCGAAACGCAACGGCGACTGCAAGAGCGGCTCCGAAGCGGCCGGAGCCGCCGGACGGACGCTGCCCCGGGATCTGCCCCGGCCCGGTGACATCACCGTCAACGTCTACAACGCCACGCCGCGCGGCGGGCTCGCCAAGATCACGGCGGATGAGCTGGAACGGCGCGGCTTCAGGATCGGCAAGGTGGGCAATGCCCAGGAGGACTACGACAAAAAGGTGAACGGCACCGGAGTGCTGCTGGGGTCCAGGGATTCCCTGGAGGGCGCGCTCCGGGTGCTGGGTACCCAGCTCGCCGGGGCGGAGGCCAAGGGCGACCAGCGCGAGGGGCAGGACGTCGACCTTGTGCTGGGGGCGGCCTATCAAGGGCTGACGCCGCAGGAGGAAGCCGAGAAGGGGCTGGCGGCGCTGGAGCGGGGTGAGGTGCCGCCTTCGCCTTCGGCGCCTTCACAGGCGCCGTCCTCGGCGGCTCCGGCCGCCCCGGCTGCCCCGAAGGCCAGCCCGCCGGCCAAGTGCTGACGCCCTTGGCCGGCGGGGTGCCGAGGTGGACTGGCCCGTGCGGCCCGGTGGTCCGTCAGCCTGCCGTGCCGTACATTCGGTCGCCCGCGTCGCCGAGGCCCGGGACGATGTAGCCGTGCTCGTTGAGGCGCTCGTCCACGGAGGCGGTGACGACGGTCACCGGGGCGCCCTCGAGCTCGCGCTCCATGACCTCGACGCCCTCCGGCGCGGCCAGCAGGCAGATCGCGGTGACGTCGTCCGCGCCACGGGCGATCAGCTCGTTGATCGCGGCGACCAGCGTGCCGCCGGTGGCGAGCATCGGGTCCAGGACGTAGACCTGGCGGCCGGAGAGGTCCTCGGGCATCCGCGTCGCGTACGTCTCCGCCTTGAGGGTCTCCTCATTGCGGATCATGCCGAGGAAGCCGACCTCGGCCGTCGGCAGCAGCCGGACCATGCCGTCGAGCATGCCCAGGCCGGCCCGGAGGATCGGCACCACCAGCGGGCGCGGGTGGGAGAGCCGGACGCCGGTGGTGGCCGTCACGGGGGACTCGATGCTGACCTGCTCGGTGCGCACGTCGCGCGTGGCCTCGTACGCGAGCAGGGTGACCAGCTCGTCGCAGAGGCGCCGGAAGGTGGGGGAATCGGTGCGCTTGTCGCGCAGGGTGGTGAGCTTGTGGGCCACCAGGGGGTGGTCGACGACGTGGATCCGCATGACATCGACATTAACCGAGCTTTAATGCCCGAGCGCCCGCCCGGGCGCCACAGCGGGGCCACGAGGGGCCTTCCACGGTCTGTCGCAGCCCTGGCATCAAACCACCACTTAGGGGGAAAGTGGGCACGTACGCCCGGTCTGCCGCCGGGCGAGGACCTCGGCACGAGGTGGTGCTGCCCATGGCTGGCCGTGACAGGCGGGGATCCGGGTCGGCTGCCCGGACGCCCCGGGAGGCGACGGAAACGGACCCCCGGAAACCGGACTCCATAGACCCGGCGCGCCGGACGCCCGGCGAGCGGAGGGACCCCAGGCGGTCCCGGGAGGCCGTCGGCCCCGCCCCGGAAGACGGGACGGAGAGCTCCGAGGACCGCAGACGACGACGGGCCCAGTTCCTCCGTGAGCTGAACGAGGCCAAGGAGCTGCGCGACCGCGTACAGCCACGCAGGGCCCGGGCGGCCCGGATGCGTCAACAGATGCGGATGCGCACCTTCCGCTGGTGACCGGCGAACCTGCCCGCGCCACGTCCGTACGGCGCCCTCACGGGCCCCACGTGAGCGACATCTCTCGGACTGCTGCACGACGCAGCGCGGAAGACCTCTCGCAACGCCCAGGTTTCTGCCACGATTCCGAGTGGGCGGGGTGGTCCCCGTCCGACCCGGCACCGCCTATGACCAGTGGGAGAGTCACGGTGTACTTCGCCGCAATGCTCGCGCGCACCGAAGACGGGTGGGTAGCGAGCGACACAGAACTCGACAACGTGGAGACCCTGTCCGACATCGCCGACATCGCCCGCGAGGCCTCGGAGGACGACGACACGGTCCTGGTGCTCATCGAGCAGGAGGACGCCTGGTTCGGCGTCGTCCGGGTGGACGGCGAGGACGACCCCCGGGTCTTCCTCTCGAACGCCGCCGTCGCCAACCGCAGCTCGTACGGGGCGATGCTCGTCGACGAGCTCCTTGGACACGAGGACGACGAGGGCGATGATCTGGACACCCTCGACCTCGACGGCACCGAGGACGGCGAACCCGAGGCCGGGGAGGACGACGAGGGCGACGGCGGGGCGGCAGCCTCCGTCGCGCCCAGCGGCCCGCTGGGCGACGGCAGGCTGCTGGAGGACCTGGGGGTGAGCGAGAAGGAGCTCCTGGCCCTGGACGGGGACGCCCTCGGCACGATCGCCGAGGCCCTCGGCTGCACCGACGTCCTGGAGGCCGTCCGCTGACGTCCGCCCGGACGGGTGCGCTCACACTGGTGCCATGAACGAAGCCGTCCACGACTCAGCCGTCCCGGTCCACGACCCGGTGCGCGACCCCTGGCTCGTCCCCATGCGGGCCGCCCTGGCGGAGGCCGCGGCGGCCCCCGCCACGGGCGACGTGCCGGTGGGCGCCGTCGTGCTGGACCGGGACGGCTCCGTCATCGGCCGCGGCCGCAACGAGCGCGAGGCCACCGGCGACCCCACCGGCCACGCGGAGGTCCTCGCGATCCGCGAGGCCGCGCGGGCCGTCGGTGAGTGGCGGCTGTCGGGCTGCACGCTCGTCGTCACCCTGGAGCCCTGCACGATGTGCGCGGGAGCGATCGTGCTCTCCCGGGTGGACCGCGTCGTCTACGGCGCCGCCGACGAGAAGGCCGGTGCGGCCGGCTCCCTCTGGGACGTGGTCCGCGACCGCCGTCTCAACCACCGCCCCGAGGTGATTTCCGGGGTCCTCGCCGACGAGTGCGCCGAGCTGCTCACCCGCTTCTTCCGCGACCGGTGACCAGGACCACACCCCCGCACCCCGGAACCGATTTCAGGGCACGGCCCACCGTCCGCTAAGCTCTCTCTCGGTAGCGTGTCCGAGCGGCCTAAGGAGCACGCCTCGAAAGCGTGTGTGGGGGCAACTCCACCGTGGGTTCAAATCCCACCGCTACCGCTCTTGGGAACCGCCCCCGATCCGGATCACCGGATCGGGGGCGGTTCTTCGTATACCGGCCCGGCTCCCGGCTCAGTCGGCCTTGATGGCTTCGAGCATGTTGGTGCTCGCCGCCCGGCGGGCGGGCCACAGCGCGGCGAGCACGCCGACCAGACCGGACAGCAGCAGGAAGACGGCCAGGCTGCCCCAGGGCAGGACCAGTTCGTAGGTGGCCATGCTCGCGCCGATCAGCTCGCCCGCGGCCGAGCCGAAGAAGACGCCCAGTCCGACGCCCAGCACTCCGCCGAAGAGCGAGATGACCAGCGACTCCAGCCGCACCATCCGCTTGATCTCGCCGCGGTCCAGACCGATGGCCCGCAGCATGCCGATCTCCCGGCGACGCTCGGCGACCGACATGGCGAGGGTGTTGACGACCCCGAGCACCGCGACGAGCACGGCCATGGCGAGCAGGCCGTAGAGGATGTTCAGCATCAGGCTGACGACCTTGGCGATCTCGCGGGAGATGTCGTCCTTGCTCTGCACCTGGATGGCGGGGTTGTCGCCCAGGGCCTTGCGCAACGACTCCTTGTTCGCGGCGGTGGCGCCGCCCTTGACCTTCACCATGACCTGACGGTCGTCGACCTGGGGCATGTGCGGGGTGACCGTGGCGTTGTCGACCATGATCCCCTGGAACATCTGGTTCCCCCTGTAGACGCCGGCGACGGTCAGCCGGCCGTCGGTGCCGTCCGGGTAGGCGACGGCGAACGAGGAACCGTTCTTCCAGCCGTGGCTCTTGGCCGTCTTCTCGTCGACCACGGCCTTGTCGCCGCTCAGTCCGGCGAAAGAGCCGGCGCTGAAGCCGACTTTGACGAGCCCGCCGACGGTCCGGCCGTCGACGCCGGTCAGGGAGTCGTCCTCGCCGTCGATACGGACCGGGGCCTCGCGCAGGGGGCTGCTGGACGTCACCCGGGGATGGGCGGCGAGCTTGCCGGCGACGTCGGGCGAGAGGGCGTTCATATTGGCCATGACGACCACGTAGTCGGCCTTGATGGCGTCCGCGGCCATCTTGTCGATGGCCTTCTGCACGCTTCCGGCGATCACGGTGATGGCGGTGATCAGGGTGAGGCCGACCATCAGCGCGGAGGCGGTGGCGGCGGTGCGGCGGGGGTTGCGGACCGCGTTCTGCTGGGCCAGCCGGCCCGGCATGCCGAAGGCGCGCAGTACGGGGCCCACGGCGGCGATCAGCGGCCGGGACAGCAGCGGGGTGAGCACGAACACGCCGACGACCAGCAGGAAGGCGCCCAGGCCCAGCGTGGACTCGCTGGAGGCGCTCGCGGCCGCGGCGGCTCCGCCGGCCGCCAGGAGGCCGCCGATCGCGTTGCGCACGACGAGGGACTTGGCCGTGGCCGTGCCGTGGACGCTGTTCATCGCCATGTTCGGCGTCGGGGCCCACGGGCACGTCAATCCGAGCATCGAGGTGATCCGCGAGCTCGCCGCCCGCGGCCACCGCGTCACCTACGCCGTCCCCGGCTCCTTCGCCGGGACCGTCGCCGCCACCGGCGCCGAGCCCAGGATCTACACGTCCACGCTGCCGGCGGGCGACGACCCGCAGGCCTGGGGAGGCGAACTCATCGACCACCTCCGGCTGTTCCTGGCCGACGCCGGCCAGGCGCTCCCCCAGCTGCTCAAGGCGTACGAGGGCGACCGTCCCGACCCGGTCCTCTACGACCCGATGGCCTACGCGGCCCGGGTCCTCGCCCAGCGCTGGGGCGTGCCCGCCGTGCAGCTCTCCCCGCACGCCGTCGCCTGGGAGGGCTACGAGGAGAAGGTGGCGGCCGAGATGTCCGGGGCGCTGCGGGAGGACCCGTGCGGTGCTCCGCGCTACAGCCGCTCCCACGCCTGGCTCGCCAACAACGGGATATCGATCGGACCGGGCGGGGTCGCGCGGCGTCCCGAGCGCTGCATCGCGCTGATCTCGGAGGTCCTCCAGCCGAACGCCCACCGGGTCGACCCCGCCGTGTACACCTTCACCGGCCCCTGCCGTCCCGAGCACGCGACCGGTGACGGGAGCGGGGGCGATTGGCAACGCCCGGCGGGTGCCGAGCGAGTGCTGCTGATCTCCCTGGGCACGCTCTTCACCCGGGCCCCCGAGTTCTACCGCGCCTGCGTCGAGGCCTTCGGCGGGTTGCCGGGCTGGCACGTGGTGCTGCGGACCGGCAAGGGCGTGGACCGTGCCGAACTGGGCGAGGCGCCCGGCAATGTCGAGGTCCGCGACTGGGTGCCCCAGCAGGCGATCCTCGAACAGGCCGATGTCTTTATCACCCACGCGGGCGCGGGCAGCGCGCACGAGGGGCTCGCCCACGGGGTGCCGATGGTGGCCGTGCCGCAGGCGGCCGACCAGTTCGGCAACGCCGAGATGCTGGTGGAGCTGGGGGTCGCCCGCCGGGTGGCGAAGGAGGAGGCCACGCCGGAGGCCCTGCGCGGGGCGGTGCTGGCGCTCGCCGGGGACCCGGACGCCGCCGCGCGCGGTGCCGCGATCCGGCGGCGGATGGCGGCCGAGGGCGGCACCCGGCGGGCCGCCGACCTCGTCGAGGCCGAGCTCCCCGGCCGGCGGACCTGCGCCCTGAGTGCCCTGAGTGCCTGATGAGGGCGCCCGACGGCGGTTTTGCGCTGCCGCGCCGACGCGACGCGCCCGGGAGGACGGCCCGCACGGAACAGATCCGGTCATCTCGCGGTCCGGACCAAGAGGGCGGCCGACGGCGGAACCCTTGCCCCCGATCGGTGGCCGCGGCATCACGCTCCGTCGGTCGATCAATTCCGGACCGTGTCGGAATCTCCCGTCTTGTGGCGTGAACCCACCAACCGGACGATCGGTCTGCGTTCCCGCGCGGGCACCCGCGCGGGCTCTTCGAGGAGGACCGCATGAACGATCGACTCAGTCTCGCGCCCGATGCCGCACGGCAGTTGGCCACGACCACCAAGACCACCCCGCAGATGCGCGGGATCACGCCCCGCTACCTGCTGCGCGCGCTGCCCTGGGTCGACGTCGAGTCCGGCGTCTACCGGGTCAACCGCCGCCGGACGTTCATCCTCGGCGACGACCGCATCAGCTGCTACTCCGAGAGCGGCGCGCACCGCGTCGTCCCCGAGGACCTGCGCGAACTTCCCTTCCTGCGCGAGGCCGACGGGGCACTGCTGGCCGAACTCGCGGGCTCCTTCGAGCAGGTGACCTTCGAGCCCGGGCAGATCATCGGCGCCGAGGGCGAGACCTGCGACAAGCTGACCGTGATCGTCAGCGGTCGCGCCGAGAAGCGGGTCACCGGCCGGTACGGCGAGGACGCGCTCCTGGAGGTCATAGGCGACGGCCAGTTCTTCTGCCTGGACTCCTGGACCCGATGTCAGCCCTTGCCGTTCCGGGTCAAGGCGGTCACCTCCGGTGTCGCCCTGACCGTCGGGCTCGACACGCTCAACGCGCTGGCCGACCGCGACGCGGGCCTGCGGGCCGCGCTCGACGCCCACATCGCGGGCGAGGCCCCCCTGCCCGGCTCCGAGGTGCCCGTCGACCTCGCCTCCGGCCACACCGGCGAGCCCGAACTGCCGGGCACGTACGTGGAGTACGAGGACACGCCCCGCGAGTACCACATGACCCTCGCCCAGACCGTGCTGCGCGTCCACACCCGCGTCTCCGACCTCTACAACGCGCCCATGGACCAGACCCGGGTCCAGGCCGACCTCACCATCCAGGCGCTCCGCGAGCGCCAGGAGGCGATGATCCTCAACCACCCCGAGTTCGGCCTGTTCAACAATGTCGCCCCCGGCCAGCGCGTCCAGCCGCGCACCGGCGCGCCGACCCCCGACGACCTCGACGAGCTGCTCTCGAAGGTGTGGAAGCAGCCCAGCTTCTTCCTCGCCCACCCCAAGGCCATCGCCGCCTTCGGCCGCGAGTGCACCCGCCGGGGCGTCCCGCCGGTGATCGACACCCGCTTCGGCAGCCCGCTGATCACCTGGCGCGGGGTGCCGCTGCTCCCCTCCGACAAGGTGCGCTTCCAGGGCGCCGGCGGCGCCGCGACCACCGAGATCCTGCTGATGCGGGTGGGCGAGGCCGAGCAGGGCGTCATCGGTCTGCGCCCGGCCGGGGTGCCGGACGAGGTCGAGCCGGGCCTGTCGATGCGGAACATGGGCACGGACCAGAAGGCCATCACCTCGTACCTGCTGTCGGCGTACTTCAACGCCGCGGTGCTCGTGGAGGACGCCCTCGCCGTCCTCCAGAACGTCGAGGTGTCCAAGTACCATGACTATTCCTGACGTTCGGACGTACGGGCAGCCGTTCCCGTACGAACAGCCGACGGCGGCCGCTGCTCCGCCGGTGCCGGCGACGGCCGCTGCTCCACCGGTGCCCTCGACGGCCCCGCAGTCCACCCCGCCGCGCACCGCGCGCGGCTTCGACCCCATGGTGGCCCGGGCGGACGTCCCCGTCCTCCACCGCACCGTCAACGGCCATCCGCTCGTCTGGCTGGACAACGGCGCGACCACCCAGAAGCCGCGCCAGGTCATCGAGGCGCTCTCCGCCTACTACGGCGCCGCCAACTCCAACATCCACCGCGGCGCGCACACCATGGCCCGCGAGGCCACGGAGACGTACGAGGCGGGCCGGACCGCCGTCGCCGATCTGCTGGGCGCCGGTTCCCCGGACGACATCGTCTTCACCCGGGGCACCACCGAGGCCATCAACCTCGTGGCCCAGACATGGGGACGGGCGAACATCGGCCCCGGCGACGAGATCCTCGTCGCCACGCTGGAGCACCACTCCAACATCGTGCCCTGGCAGTTGCTCGCCAAGGAGAAGCGGGCCCGGCTCGTGCCGATCCCGCTCCTGCCGGACGGCAGCATCGACCAGGCCGCCTTCGCGGACCTGCTCTCCTTCCGCACCCAGCTCGTCGCCGTCAGCCAGGCGTCGAACGTGCTGGGCAC
The DNA here is from genome assembly GCF_040636475.1 of Streptomyces sp. NPDC037389. Classification (NCBI taxonomy): domain Bacteria; kingdom Bacillati; phylum Actinomycetota; class Actinomycetes; order Kitasatosporales; family Streptomycetaceae; genus Streptomyces; species Streptomyces sp. NPDC037389. Next base: position 411,557 of record NZ_JBEZUS010000004.1, on the reverse strand, counting down.
CGTGCCGCCGGTGAAGGAGATGACCGCGCTGGCGCACCGCTACGGGGCGAAGGTGCTGGTCGACGGCGCCCAGGCGGTGGCGCACTTCCCCGTCGACGTCCAGGACCTGGACGCGGACTTCTACGTCTTCTCCGGGCACAAGCTGTTCGCCCCGACGGGCATCGGCGCGCTCTACGGCAAGCCGGAACTGCTCGCCGCCATGCCGCCCTGGCAGGGCGGCGGCAACATGATCGACCAGGTCGACTTCACGGGCAGCACCTACGCGCCGGTGCCGCACCGCTTCGAGGCCGGCACCGGGCACATCTCCGGGGTCGCCGGGCTGCTGGCGGCGATCAACTGGCTGACCGGCTTCGACCGTGAGGCCGTCGCCGCCTACGAGCACGGGCTGCTGGCCTACGCCGAGCAGGCCATGTCCCAGGTACCGGGGATCGCCATCCTCGGCTCGGCGCCCGAGAAGATCGCGACGCTGACGTTCACCCTGGCTGGGCACGACCCGGTCGACATCGCCCGCTCGCTCGACCAGGACGGCATCGCCGTCCGCGCGGGGCACCACTGCGCCCAGCCCTCGCTGCGCCACTACGGCGTGGAGAGCGCGGCGCGGGCCTCGCTGGCGCTCTACAACACACGGGAGGACGTCGACCGGCTGGTCGCGTCCCTGCTGCGGCTGACGACCGGAGGCTGACAGCCCCGGGCCCGTACCCCCGCTCGACGTGGGGGGTACGGGCCCGGGCCGTCCCGGGGATCAGCCGAGCACGGCGGCGAACATGCCGGGCTCGTAGGAGCCTCCCCGCTGGTGCGCGATCACGGCGAGCCTGTTGGCCGCGTTGACGAGGGCGACCAAGGAGACCAGCGCGGCGGTCCGGTCGTCGTCGAAGTGCTCGCGCACCCGCTCCCAGGTCCCGTCGGACACGCCCTCATGGGCGTCGGCGAGCCGGGTGCCCTCCTCGGCGAGCGCCAGCGCCGCCCGCTCGGCCTCGGTGAACACGGTGGACTCGCGCCAGACGGCGACCAGCGCGAGCCGCACCGCGGTCTCACCGGCGGCCGCGGCCTCCTTGACGTGCATGTCGACGCACCAGCCGCAGCCGTTGATCTGGCTGACGCGCAGCGCCACCAGCTCCTGCGTGGCCCGCGGCAGCGACGACTGGTGGATCGCCATGCCGGCGTTGGCGAACCGCTTGGCGAACTTCAGGGCGATCTCGTTCTCGAGCATGTTGAACCGGGCGGCGTTCATGGCTTCGTCCTCACTCGTGGTGTGGCTTTGACGAACACGAGATGCCGGCGCCCCGCCTCCTGTGACGGGGCGGCCGTGTGACGTGCGCCATCGCTCACGGATGTCACAGAGCCGTGGTCGGCGGCGTCTTGTGCGCGTGAATACGGAGAATCCCGCCACCGAGGCGTTCGTCGCCCATCGCAACCTGCTGTTCACCGTCGCCTACGAGATGCTCGGCTCGGCCGCCGACGCGGAGGACGTCCTCCAGGAGACCTGGCTGCGCTGGTCCGGCGTCGACCTCGGCGTGGTGCGGGACCGGCGCGCCTACCTGGTCCGGATCACCACCCGTCAGGCCCTGGGCCGACTGCGGACGCTCGGCCGCCGCAAGGAGTCCTACGTCGGCACCTGGCTGCCCGAGCCGCTGCTCACCGCCCCGGACGTGGCCGAGGACGTCGAACTGGCCGACAGCGTCTCGACGGCGATGCTGCTGGTGCTGGAGACGCTCGCGCCGACCGAGCGGGCGGTGTTCGTGCTGCGCGAGGTGTTCGACCTCGGGTACGACGAGATCGCCGAAGCCGTCGGCAAGAGCCCGGCCGCGGTCCGCCAGATCGCGCACCGGGCACGGGCGCACGTCGCGGCGCGCCGCCCGCGCGGGGCCGTCACCCCGGCCGAGACCCAGGAAGCGCTCGACGCGTTCCGGCGGGCGGCCGAGACGGGCGACATCCAGGGCCTCCTCGACATCCTCGCGCCGGACGTCGTGCTCCTGGGCGACGGCGGCGGAGTCAAGCAGGCCGTCCTGCGGCCGATCGTGGGAGCCGGCAAGGTGGGCCGGCTGCTGGCCGCCGGGCTGGGCAGGATCGCCGCCACGGGATCGCTGCGGCCGACCCTCGTCAACGGCCACCCGGCGCTGCTCATCCGGCTCGACGGCGAGCTCGACACCGTCCTGACGGTGCGCGTCGAGGACGGCCTCATCACCGGGTTCTACGCCGTGCGCAACCCCGAGAAGCTGTCGCGCATGGGGCGGGAGACGGCCCTGCGCCGCTGAGCCCCCGAGAGTACTGTCTTTTACGCACCAATTCATATGATTCGATCAGGGATGACCGATCTCAGCGAGGAGCAGACCGCCCGTGCCCGGTGACGAGGAGCCCCAGCCGGAACAGCACCGCCTCCGCTTCCATGTGCTCGGCCCCGTACGGGCCGACCGTGACGGCCAGCCGCTGCCGCTCGGCTCCCCGCAGGAGCGCGCCGCCCTCGCGATCCTGCTGCTGCGCGACGGCCGCTCCCTCACCGCCTCCGAACTCGTCGACGCCCTCTGGGGCGACGACCCGCCCCACCGCGCCATGGACACCCTGCGCGCCTACGTCACCCGGCTGCGCGCCGTCCTGGAGCCCGCCCGGCCCTTCCGGGGCCGCGCGAAGGTGCTCGTCTCCACCGGAGGCGGCTACGCCGTGCGGGTGCCGCCCGGAAGCCTGGACGCGACCGTGTTCGAGGAGCACCTCGCGGCCGCCGCCACCGCCCGCGCGAGCGGCGACCCCGCCGGGGCGTACGCGCGGCTGTCCACCGCCCTGGCCCTGTGGGAGGGCACCGCGCTGGCCGGGCTGACCGGCCCGTACGCCGAGCGGGAGCGCGAGCGGCTCACCGAACTGCGCGCCACCGCCCGCGAGGACCACTTCGACTGCGCCCTCGCGCTGGGCCGGCACTCCGAATCGGTCGCCGGGCTGCGCGCCCTGACCGCCGAACAGCCCCTGCGCGAGAAGCCGCGCGCCCTGCTGATGCTGGCCCTCCACCGCGCCGGGCGGCAGTCCGAGGCCCTCGCGGTGTTCAGCGAGACCGGGCGCCTGCTGCCCGAGGGGCCCGGCCCCGAACTCGTCCGGCTGCGCGAACGGATCCTCGCGGGCGACCCCGCCCTCGCGGCCCCCGGCGCGGCGCCGGCCGCCGACGTACGGCGTGCCTCTGCCGCCGCGCCCGTACCCGCGCGCCCGCAGGCCGTATCGGACCGTCTGCCGCCGGAACCCGCCGGCTTCACCGGCCGCGAGACCCTCACCGCCGAGGTGCGCGAGGCCCTCGCCGCCGGGGACGTCGTCGTCCTCACCGGCCCCGGTGGCACCGGAAAGACCGCACTGGCCGTGCACACCGCCCGTGCCGTCCGCGCCGCGTACCCCGACGGCCTGCTCTACGCGGGCCTGCGCGGCACGGACACGGCCCTGGTGGACCTGCTGTACGCGCTCGGCGTCACCGACGCCGCCCTACCGGACGGCGTGGAGCGCCGGACCGCGCTCTACCGCTCCCTGCTCGCCGACCGCCGCGTGCTCGTCGTCCTCGACGACGCCCACGACCCCTCGCAGGTGCTCCCCCTGCTGCCCGGCACACCCGGCTGCGCGGCGATCGTCACCACCCGCTCCCGCGACGTCGGCCTCGGCCTCGGCATGCCGGGCGTCCGGACGGTCGAGGTGGACGCGATGGAGGAGAAGGAGGCGCTGGCCCTGCTGACGGCGGTCGGCGGCGGCCGCGCCGCCGCCTCGGCCGTCGCCGGGGGCGACGCCGCCCGCTCCGTCGCCGACGCCTGCGCGCGGCTGCCGCTGGCCCTGCGGATCGCGGGCGCGCTCCTCGCCACGCCTCCCGCCTGGCCCCCGTCCGACCTCGCCGCCCGGCTCGCCGAGGAACGGCAACGCCTCGACGCGCTGCACGCGGACGCCGACGCCCATGCCCTCGCCCTGGAGACCGTCTGCCGGGTCGCGCACGACGCGCTGGAGCCCGAGGCGGCCCGCGCCTTCCGGTTGCTGGCCCTTCCCGACGCCGGGCCGCTCGACGCCGACTCGGCCGCCGCCGTCCTCGACCTCCCGGAGGCCGCGCGCGCCGAAGCCGTCACCGGCGGGCTCACCGGCGCCGGGCTGCTGGAGTCCCCCGCCCCGGGCCGGTACGGCCACCACGCCCTGGTGCGGCGGTTCGCCCGGCAGCAGAGCGAACGCACCGACAGCCCGCCCGTCCGCGACGCGGCGCTGCTGCGCCTCCTCGACCACCAACTGGCCACCGCCGCCACCGCACTCCTGCGCCTGACCCCCGACAGCCCCCTGCCGCGCCACCTCCTCCACCACCTCGCCACCGCGGGCCACCCCCCGGCCGACGCCGGCACCGCCCGCGCCTGGACGCACGACGCCCACCCGCACGTGCTCGCCACCGTGCGGCAGGTCCTGGCGCAGGACGTCCCCGGCGCCCTGCGCCCCGCCGTCGACCTGCTGACCGTCTGGGCCGACCTGACCGCGGACACCGCCCGCCGCCAGGACCTGGAGCCGCCCGCCCGGCAGGCCCTGGACCGGGCCCGGGAACAGGGCGACGACACCGCCGCCGCCCGTACGCTGCGCCTGCTCGCCGCGCCCCGCCCCGGCCCGGACGCCCATGCGCGCGCCGTGCACGACCTGCGGGAGGCCCTGCGCCTGGCCGAGGGGGCCCACGATCCGCTCACGCCCCTCCTCGCCGGGTACGAACTCGGCGTCGTCCTGCTGGAGCTGGACCGCGCCGACGAGGCGCTGCCCCTGCTCGTACGGGCCGAGGAGGGCCTCGGCCGGGAGGGCGCGACGGGTGCCGCCGCCGAGGCGCTGGCCCACGCGGCGCGCGCGTACATCGCGCTGGGCCGGTCCGAGGAGTCCCTCGCCGCCGCCGACGCGGCGGCCGGGCGCGCCCGGGAGCTCGGCCACGGCCGGACCCTCGCGCTGGTGCTCCTCCAGACGGGCCGCGCCCATCTGCGGGCCGACCGGACGTCGGCGGCCGCCGACCGGCTGCGGGAGGCCCTGGCCGTCGAACCGGAGGGGACCGCACCGCGCCGGGAGGCCCTGGTGTGGGCGTGGCTGGCGCGCTGCCGGCTCGCGCAGCTCCGGCACCGCGAGGCCATCGCGGCCGCGGACCGCGCGCTGGCGCTGGAGTCAGGTCCCGGCGACGACCGCGTCCGGGGCCTGGCCCTGGCCGCCCGCGGCCGGGCCCAGCTCGCGCTCGGCGAACCCCGGCTCGCGCTGGGCGCGCTGCGGGAGGCGTACGAGGTGCTGGCGCGGGGCGGCGCGGCGGAGGCGACGGAGGTCGCTTCGCTGCTGGACGAGGAGTTCCCGGGGCAGCGGGGGTGAGTCGGGGGCGGGGCGGGGCGGACGGGCCCTCACATCAGTACCTCGTGGGCTGCGGTTCCGGGTAATCGGGCCGGGGGCACCTCCCAGCGGTAGCTGGGGGAGGGCGGGCGAAATCCCGCGCCGAAGGCGCGGGAAACCCCCACGGCGGCGGGCCCGGAAATCCGGCGGAACCCAGCCGTCAGGCGGGAACGCTGTCCACCGCCGACGGCGGGAACTCCTCCAGCCACACGAACGCCGGCTCGACCCCGGCGATCCGGATCACCTTCGACACCATCGCCCCGCCCCGCACAACCCGCAGCCCCGCCCCGCACCGCGCCGCACGAGCGCGGACCCGCAACAACAGCCGTACCCCGCTGGCGTCCAGAAAGGTCACCCCGCGCAGATCGAGGACCAGCTCACCGCGGCAGCGCGCCGAGACGGCCTCCATCCGCTGTCCCAGCGTCTGTTCGGCCAGGATGTCGATCTCACCGGTCAGTTCCATGACGACCGCTCCCCCCGCCACGCGTTCCCGCATGGTGAAGGCGAGCTCGTACACGCCCATGGCGAACCTCACCGCCCTCCCTCATCGGGCACATCGTGTGCCTTTCTGGTGCCCCGGCAGTGGGCCGATTTCACCTCTGAGGCCCAGCCGTGATCCGGCGTTTCCCAGGGCGAGAGCACGGAAGCCCCGGCCCCGGACCGTTGTGTGCGCGATGGTCCGGAGCCGGGGCTTCCGGCAAAGCGGGACGGGGGAAGCGGCATCGGGGGGACAGCCGCTTCCCCCGACGAGGACACGGCCTCCAAGTACGGGCCGCGGTCGGGGGGATTCGCACGGCCCGGACCCCGCAGTGAGGTCCGTATCCCTGGTCCACGAGATTCCTGCCAGATCCGTGAACCGCCCCTCCATCCTCCGCCCCGGTGCGGGCGCCGGAGTCGGCCGAAGGGCCCGGCTTGCAGGGTCCAAAGTCCTTAAAGTCCGTGTGAGGGCTGTGAAACGGTCCACACCGCGCCATGTTTTTCGGCCATTCATTCCCTCGCACGTTTGCGCGGATAGACTCTCGCGATCAAGGCGGGACCACAGGGGAGGCAGGGCGTCATCGTGCAGACAAAGAAGGTCGTGCTCTGGGGCCTCGGCATCTTCGTGGCGTACACGATCATCCATTCCCCCGCCCGGTCGGCCGAGCTGGTCCAGATAGGGTTCCAGGGGATCTCGGACGCCGCCATGAACATCGGCGAGTTCATGACCCAGCTCGTCAGCTGACCCGCTACCGACCCGACCGGCGAAGAAGGCACCAGTGATCCGTCATCTCGTCCTGTTCAAGCTCAACGAGGGCGTCGAGCGCGACGACCCGCGCGTCGCCGCCGGCGCGCAGGCGTTCGAGGAGCTGGACGGCGCCATTCCCGAGCTGCGCTCCTGGGAGTGCGCCTGGAACATCTCCGACCGGCCGATCGCCTACGACTACGCCATCAACTGCTCGGTCGAGGACATGGACGCGCTCCAGCGGTATCTGGAGCACCCCGCCCACCAGGCGGGCGTCGCCCAGTGGCGCGAATTCGCGACCTGGGTGATCGCCGACTACTCGTTCTGACACCCCCTCCGACACCCCTCGCCTCCCGGGCGAGGGGTGTTTTTTGTCGCCAACACGGCGCTATGCGGTGCTTGCACACTACGGACATGTCTTGTGATGCTATGACCGCTTTTGCCGGATGAGTTGATCGATTTTGACCGCGAAGGGGTGGTGACCATGCCGGCCCGTACAGCGCCCGAAGCCCCCCTCCGACGCGACAAGTCCACCGACGAAACCGACCGCGTCACCGACGCCGTCGCGGACGCCGTCGCCGACGCCGTCACCGACGTCCGCGACATCCCCGACAGCCTCCCCGGCGACCTCGGGCCCGTCGGCCACGACGTGGAGCCGGCCGGGGAGCCCGCCGGGGACCACGACGCCGACGAGGACGGCCGCCCCGGCGAGCCCGGCGCCGTACGCGGCCCCCGCACCCGGGAGGGCCGGGGAGCCGACGCCCGGGCCCTGACCCAGGTGCTCTTCAAGGAGTTCGTCACCCTGGAACCCGGCACCCCCGAGCACGCCCGCGTGCGCGCCGCCCTGATCGAAGCCAACCTCCCCCTCGTGCGGTACGCCGCGGCGCGTTTTCGCAGCCGCAACGAGCCCATGGAGGACGTGGTCCAGGTCGGCACCATCGGTCTCATCAACGCCATCGACCGCTTCGACCCCGACCGCGGTGTCCAGTTCCCCACCTTCGCGATGCCGACCGTCGTCGGCGAGATCAAGCGGTACTTCCGCGACAACGTCCGCACGGTGCACGTCCCGCGCCGCCTCCACGAGCTGTGGGTGCAGGTCAACGGCGCCACCGAGGACCTGACGGTGCTCCACGGCCGGTCGCCCACCACCGCCGAGATCGCCGACCGGCTGAAGATCGCCGAGGAGGAGGTGCTGGCCTGTATCGAGGCCGGCCGTTCGTATCACGCCACGTCCCTGGAGGCCGCCCAGGAGGGCGACGGCCTGCCCGGCCTGCTGGATCGCCTCGGCTACGAGGACCCCGCCCTCGCCGGGGTCGAACACCGTGATCTCGTACGCCATCTGCTCGTACAGCTTCCTGAGCGGGAACAGCGGATCCTCCTGCTGCGCTACTACAGCAATTTGACGCAGTCGCAGATCAGCGCGGAGCTGGGGGTGTCACAGATGCATGTGTCCCGGCTACTCTCACGAAGCTTCGCCAGGCTGCGTTCCGCAAATCGAATCGACGCCTAACCCTCGCGGGTGACCCCTCCCCCGATGTCATGGGGAAGATATATCGACTTGACGCTACAGCGTGTTGCCGACATGTGACATTCTGCTGGAACTGCGTTTGCCACAGCGCAGCCTCCGGTATTCAGGTGGAGGCTGAAGGCCCCTCGCGCGAGGGTGCCGCTGTGATCCGTCCGCGACCTCAAGGGGGTGGCATGTCCGTAGACCTGGGCAGCGCGAAGGTGCTCGCCAACGACGCACCGCACGCCGTGCTCGACGACTGTGAAGCCATCGACACCCGCACCCTCTCCCGCTCCCTCTTCCTGCGGCTGGCCGCGCTCGACCGGGACAGCGCCGAGCGCACCTACGTCCGCGACACCCTCATCGAGCTCAACCTCCCCCTCGTGCGGTACGCCGCGGCCCGCTTCCGCAGCCGCAACGAACCCATGGAGGACATCGTCCAGGTCGGCACCATCGGGCTGATCAAGGCGATCGACCGCTTCGACTGCGAACGGGGTGTCGAATTCCCGACGTTCGCGATGCCCACGGTCGTCGGCGAGATCAAACGCTTCTTCCGCGACACCAGCTGGTCCGTGCGCGTCCCGCGCCGCCTCCAGGAGCTGCGCCTCGCCCTCACCAAGGCCAGCGACGAGCTCGCCCAGAAGCTCGACCGCTCGCCCACCGTCCCGGAGTTGGCGGTGTGCCTCGGCGTCTCCGAGGAGGACGTCGTCGACGGCCTGGCCGTGGGCAACGCCTACACGGCGAGCTCGCTGGACTCCCCCTCCCCCGAGGACGACGGCGGCGAGGGCTCCCTGGCCGACCGGCTGGGCTACGAGGACACGGCGCTTGAGGGCGTGGAGTACCGCGAGTCACTCAAGCCCCTGCTGGCGAAGCTGCCCCAGCGCGAACGGCAGATCATCATGCTGCGGTTCTTCGCCAATATGACGCAGTCGCAGATCGGCGAGGAGGTCGGCATCTCCCAGATGCACGTCTCCCGGCTGCTGACCCGCACGCTGGCCCAGCTACGGGAAGGCCTCATCGCCGACTGATGCCCCGGGCGTATACAGGCTGACGAATCGTCAGCGAAACTGGGCCGATGCGACGGAAGACGCTCGTCTGCCTGGTTGCGGTGGGCACGCTCGCCACGGCGGGCTGCGGCGGCGGCGACCGCGAGGGCCGTGTCGCCACGGGGGCCGCCGGACCCGGCACCACAGGAGCGGCCGGTCACGCCGTACCGCCCAAGGGCGGCGTGGAGCTCATCCCGCTCCCCGAGCTCATCCCGCTCCCCGAGCTCATCCCGCTCCCCGCCCCGAGCGGCAGCCCGAGCCGTAAGCCCTCGACCACCCCTTCGACGCCCGCACTCATCATGAGCGAGCCGCGCCGCAAACCGGCCGACGAGCGCTGGTGCGAGCGCGTCACCCTCGCCTTCGCCAACACCGGCGGCACGGCGATCGTCTCCGGCACGGTCACCCTGACCGTCCACATCCTGGGGAAAACCGGCACCGACCGGGCGACGATCCCCTCCACCCACGCCCTCCCGTCCCCGATAGCCCCGGGCGGCAGGGCGGAGGACACCTGGAAGGTGTGCGTCGACGAACGGCGGGTCCCGCCGGGGATGCGGATCGAGACCCGCGAGGTCAGGGCGACGTGGACGTGATCAGCCCCTCCGGCGTTCGAGGAGCGGGGGCCCGGGGGCGGAGCCCCCGGAAACGAGAACTCAGCCCAGCGCGAGCCAGGCGGCCCCGGCGACCAGCACGATCGCGACGATCACGCCAATGATCAGCCCGGCGCTCGGCCCTGATGAGGACTTCGCCCGCCGCGCCGCCGCGCGCCCCCCGCCGGGGGCGGCTACGGGCGCCACGTCGGCACCCTCCTCGGCCACAAACGCTCGGAACATCTGCGTGCTACCCGCGGGGTCGTACTCGCCACCGGGGTTCTGCTGAGGGTTGGCCATGGGCGGGACCCTAGCGAAAGCCCGCGCCGCCGCGCCCGCCGGGCCGCCCCTTTGCGCCCACCCGAAGAACCCTTGGGTCTCCTTTTACCCGATAATCCCATTTTTCATTTGCCTTCAGCAACCAATCTTCCCTATGGTTGCCCAGAGCAACCTAACCGTCGAGCGAGTGGCACCCGGGAGCCGAGGCCCATGGCCGCACAGGAGCAGTACGAGGAGCTGGCGCGCCAGCTGAGCGCCATCGGCGCGGTCAAGCGCGGTCTGAGCCGCGCCCTGCCACCGGACTGCTCCCCGGCCACGGCCATCATGCTCACCCTGCTGAAGCAGCACGGGGAGATGCGGATGAGCCGCCTCGGCGAGCTGCTGTCCATCGACGCCTCGGTGACCAGCCGGCACGTCGCCTACGCCGCCGAGCGCGGCTGGCTCGAACGGCAGCCGGACCCGCTCGACAAGCGGTCCCGGCTGCTGAGCCTCACCGCCAGCGGCCAGGAGCTGCTGGACGAGGTCTCCGCGCGGTACACGGACGCGCTCGCCCACGCCCTCCAGGACTGGTCCGACGACGACGTCGGCCACCTCATCGGCCTGATGACGCGACTCCGCGACAGCTTCGGCGACTGCCGGTCGCGGCCGTACCACCACTCCGGTGCCCCGTCCGGCGCCGAATCCACCACCCGTACACCCGTCTGACCACCAAGCGAGAAAGGAAGTCCATGGCCAAGTCCTCACCGGCAGGTGTGCGGGACGCCTCTGGAGCCCCGGCGACCGCCGGAGCCCCCACCGACGCGGCGCCCATGACGCACCGCCAGATCATGGAGGCGCTCTCCGGGCTGCTGCTCGGCATGTTCGTCGCGATCCTCTCCTCGACGATCGTCTCCAACGCCCTGCCCGAGATCATCCACGACCTCCACGGCAGCCAGTCCTCCTACACCTGGGTCGTCACGGCCTCGCTCCTGGCGATGACCGCGTCCACCCCGCTCTGGGGCAAGCTCTCCGACCTCTTCAGCAAGAAGCTGCTGGTCCAGCTGGCGCTGGTCGTCTATGTGGCCGGCTCGGTCGTGGCCGGTCTGTCGCAGAACACCGGCATGCTCATCGCCTGCCGTGTCGTCCAGGGCATAGGCGTGGGCGGTCTGTCCGCCCTGGCCCAGATCGTCATGGCCGCGATGATCTCCCCGCGTGAGCGCGGCCGTTACAGCGGCTACCTCGGCGCGACCTTCGCCGTGGCGACCGTCGGCGGCCCGCTGCTCGGCGGTGTCATCACCGACACCAGCTGGCTCGGCTGGCGCTGGTGCTTCTACGTCGGCGTACCGTTCGCGGTCATCGCGCTGATCGTCCTTCAGAAGACGCTGAAGCTGCCGGTCGTCAAGCGTGACGTCAAGGTCGACTGGCTGGGCGCCCTCTTCATCACCGCCTCCGTCACCCTGCTGCTGATCTGGGTCACCCGGGCCGGCAAGGGCAAGGACTACGACTGGATCTCCTGGCAGACCGCCGTGATGGTCGGCGGCTCGATCGTGCTCGCCGCGCTCTTCCTCCTGACGGAGTCGAAGGCCGCCGAACCGATCATTCCGCTGCGGCTCTTCCGCAACAAGACCATCGCCCTGTCCTCGCTCGCGAGCCTCTTCGTGGGTGTGGCGATGTTCGCCGGCACGGTCTTCTTCTCGCAGTACTTCCAGCTGGCGCGCGGCGAGTCGCCGACGATGTCCGGTGTGCTGACGATCCCGATGATCGGCGGCCTGTTCGTGTCGTCGACGGTTTCCGGTCAGATCATCACCAAGACCGGTCGCTGGAAGGCCTGGCTGCTCACCGGTGGTGTGCTGCTGACCGCGGGTCTGGGTCTGCTCGGCACGATGCGCTACGACACCGCGTACTGGCACCTCGCCATCTACATGGTGCTCATGGGCCTCGGCATCGGCATGATGATGCAGAACCTCGTGCTCGCCTCGCAGAACCAGGTCGAGCCGAAGGACCTCGGCGCCGCCAGCTCCGTCGTCACCTTCTTCCGCTCCCTGGGCGGTGCGGTCGGTGTCTCCGCGCTGGGCGCGGTGCTCGCCAGCCGGGTGCCGGACTATGTGAAGGACGGCCTCACCGCGCTCGGCCCGAAGGCCGCGGCGGCCATGGGCCACGGCGGTACGGGCGGCGGTGGCATCCCGGACCTCAAGTCCCTGCCGGCGCCGCTCCGCACGGTCATGGAGAGCGCGTACGGGCACGGCATCGCGGATGTCTTCCTCTACGCGGCGCCGTGTGCGCTGATCGCCTTCATCGTGACGCTCTTCATCAAGGAGGTCGCGCTGAAGGGCACCCCGGGGGCGGCGACCACCGCCTCCGAGCCGGCCGGGAAGGCCGGCTGACGAACCCCGGCCGACGGGGGCGCGCGCCATGAGCGGAGCGCGCCGCCCCCGGAGGCCGGTCGCCCGGACGGACCGGAACGGCATGAACGGTCCCCGGGCACACGGCCCCGGCGGGGGCGCGTGCTCACACAGGCAGGGGACGGCCTGAGCACGCGGCCCTGGCGGGGCCCTATCCGTTCGTGAGCGGATCGGGTGCGGGGTGGGGTGGACGGGCCCTTACGTCAGTACCTCGTGGCTGCGCTTCCGGGCAATCGGGCTGGGGGCACCTCCCAGCGGTAGCTGGGGGAGGGTGGGCGAAACCCCGCGCCGTCAGGCGCGGAAAACCCCCACCGGCGGGCAGCCGAATCCGCCGGGGGGCGCACCCCCTCAGGACTGGGTCGCCCCGCGCGAGCGGTCCCGCATGACCTCGATCCCGGCGATGACCGTGTCGAGCGCGAACGAGAAATCCTGCTCCCACATCCCCGCGGTACTCCCCTCGTGCTGGGTCGTCCGCTTCTCCACGATCTCCGTCACCTCCTCGTACGGCTCCGTGGTGTCCGTACGCCGCGCGAACGCCTCGACGACCCGCCGGTAGTACTCGTCCTCGGTGAGCCCCTGCTCGCGGCAGCGCTCCTTGTACATGCCCTCGACGGCCGCGAAGCCGTAGACGAACTGGAAGAGCGCCGAGATCGCGCCGGTCATCGCGTGGGGCGGCACCCCGCTGCGGCGCATGACGGTCAGCGTGGCCTCGGAGAAGGCCAGCGCGCGCGGCCCCACGTTGAGGTACTGGCCGAGGAGCCGCGGCATCCAGGGGTGGGCGACGAGGACGCGCCGGTACTGGACGGCCAGGTCGCGGAGCTGGTCGCGCCAGTCGGCCGTCCCGTCGGACAGGTCGGGCAGGTCCAGCTCGCCGCTGACGTGGTCGACGGCGAGCTCCAGCAGTCCGTCCTTGGTGTCGACGTACCAGTAGACCGACATGGCGGTCACGCCCAGCTCCGCGGCGAGGCGGCGCATCGAGAACTTCGCCATCCCGTCGGTGTCGAGCATCCGCACGGTCGTGGTGACGATCCGCTCCAGGTCGAGCGTGCCCTCGCCGGTCTGGCCGTCGGCCTTGCGACGGGGCTTGTCGGTCAGCCACACACTGAGCCGGGATTCGTTCGCGCGGCCTCCGCTAGCCATCCCGGCTCCCCCTCTTTCCACTGGTCAGTACACCTCGCATGCTACGTCCACGTCGTTCCGGTTCCGGCTACGCCTGCTGCCGCTCCGCCCGGCGGAGGAGGACCGCCGCCACGATGCCGCCCGCGAGCACGGCGGCCGCGCCGACGAGCTGGCTGGCCTGCACACCGGAGGCGAAGGCGTCCTCGATGGCGGTGCGGTCCGCCGCCGTACGGGCGTGGCCGAGCGCCTCGGGCAGGGAGCCCGCGCCGGCGGCCACGGCCGGGACGAGTGCGGCGAAGCGGGAGTTGAGGACCGCGCCGAGCACGGCGACGCCGAGGCCGTTGCCCGTCTCCTGGAGCGTGCCGTTGACGCCGGCGCCGATGCCCGCCTTCTCCGGCGGGATGGCGGACATGATGGCGTTGGCCATCGCGGGCATGGAGACCGCGATGCCGATGCCCATGAGGATCAGGCCCAGCAGCATCCCGCCGTAGCCGTGCGCGCCCAGGATCGCGATGGAGGCCAGACCGGCGGCCAGCAGGCCCATGCCGCCGCCGATGGCGGCCGGGGTGCCGATCCTCGGCAGCAGCCGGGCGCCGACGCCGGAGAAGTTGAGGACGACGATGACCAGGGCCAGTGGCGTCATCCGCAGACCGGTCTCCAGCGGGTCGTAGTGGAGGACCAGTTGCAGGTGCTGGCCGAGCAGGAAGAACGAGCCGCCCATGCCGAAGGCGACGAGGATGCCGCCCGAGACCGCGCCGACGAAGCGGCTGTTGCGGAAGAAGTGCATGTCGAGCATCGGGTACGGGCAGCGGCGCTCCCACACGGCGAAGAAGGCCAGCGTGACCAGGCCGACGAAGGCCGCGACGAGCACCCGGGCGGAGGTCCAGCCGTGGGCGGGACCGGAGATGATGGCGAAGACGACGCCGGTCATGCCGATCGTGGACAGCAGCGCGCCGAGCAGGTCGGGCCGTTCGCCCGACGGGTTCTTGGACTCGGGCACCCATTTGAGCACGGCCACCAGGCCGAGCGCGGCGACCGGCAGGTTGATCAGGAAGATCGAGCCCCACCAGAAGTGGTTGAGCAGGGCACCGCCGACGATCGGCCCGCCGGCGAAGCCCAGCGAACCCACCGCTCCCCACAGGCCGATGGCCTTGGGGCGCTCGTCCTCGGCGAAGACCTGCACGACGACGGCCAGGGTGGTCGTCATCAGCAGCGCGCCGCCTATGCCCATGCCCGCGCGGGCGGCGATCAACTGGCCTGTGGTCTCGGACAGCGACGCGGCGAGCGAGCCGAGGCCGAAGAGGGCGAGTCCGGCGGCGAGGAGCTTCTTGCGCCCGTAGCGGTCGGCGGCGCTGCCCGCGGTGAGCAGCAGGCCCGCCTGGACCAGCGAATAGGCGTTGATCATCCACTGGATGTCGGCCGTCGAGGCGCCCATCTCCTCGGTGAGGGAGGGGATCGCGACCGTGAGGACGGTGTTGTCCAGGAGCACGGTGAGCTGGGCGAGACAGATGACGCCGAGCACCAGCCAGCGTGTGGGATGGCGCTGCGGCTTCCCGTCGGCTCCGGTGCTGGACGATGGCGTTTCCGCCGCGGTCGCGGTCATATGGGCTCCCCCTTGTACGGTGTACGACTGGCTTGCGTCGTACACCGTACAGGAGTCGCTATACGCCGTACAAGGCGATTTTTTCGGGGGTCCTCGGAGAGCCCTACGCGGCCGCCGCCTCCGCCGGCTTGATGAGGTAGCCCGCGCCCCGCCGGGTGTGGATCATCGGAGGCCGGCCGGCGTCGATCTTGCGGCGCAGATAGGAGATGTAGAGCTCGACGACGTTGGCCCGCCCGCCGAAGTCGTACGACCAGACGCGGTCGAGGATCTGCGGCTTGCTGAGCACCCGCCGGGGGTTGCGCATCAGGAAGCGCAGCAGCTCGAACTCGGTGGCGGTGAGGTGGATCTCCGTACCGCCCCGGGACACCTCGCGGCTGTCCTCGTCGAGGACCAGGTCCCCCACGATCAGCACGGACTCCCCGCGCGGCACGGCGGCGCGCGAGCGGCGCAGCAGGCCGCGCAGCCGGGCGACGGCGTCCTCCAGGCCGAACGGCTTGGCCACATGGTCGTCACCGCCGGCGGTGAGCCCCGCGACGCGGTCCTCGGCGGTGTCCCTGCCGGTGAGGAACAGCACCGGCACACCGGGCCGTTCGCGCCGCAGCAGGCCCAGCGCCGTCAGCGCGTCCATGTCGGGGAGCGTCATGTCCAGGACCACGGCGTCCGGCCGGAACTCCCGGGCGCGACGGACCGCTTCGGCGCCGTCGGCGGCGGCCCGGACCTCCCAGCCCTCGTAGCGCAGCGCGAGGGAGAGGAGGTCGGCGAGCGAGGACTCGGCGTCGACGACCAGGACGCGTACGGCGCTCGCGTCGTCGTGCCGCTGCTGAGTACGCCCGTAGGGCGAGGCGATGGTCATGCCGCCGATGGTGGAACGGGCGCGTGAGAGCGCTCTTTCGGCACCCTGTGAATCGTCTGAGAATTGGCCGGGGAATATCCGGAAGGCGCCTCCGGTTGCCGTCGCCATGGCACCTCTTCATGATCATTGCACCAATGGCGCGGCCGAGTCGCTCGGCACGATCGGCGTCTGGAGCGTCGGCCTTCGCGTGGACGATCCCGCCCGGCTCGGCGAAGTCCAGGAGGCGGCGGCCGAATTGGACGAACTGGGCTACGGCACGCTCTGGATCGGCGGCAACCCGTCCGTCGCCCAGGCCGGGCATCTGCTGGCCGCGACCGAGCGCGTCGCCGTCGGCACCAGCATCCTCAGCATCTGGGACCACACCGCCACCGAGGTCGCCGCCGCGTACGCCGCGCTGGAGCCGGGCCGGCGCGAGCGCTTCCGGCTGGGCCTGGGCGCCAGCCACGCCCACAAGTCCGATGCCTACGCCCGCCCGTACTCCGCGATGAAGGAGTATCTGACCGCCCTCGACACCGCACCCGTGCCGGTCCCCGCCGAGCAGCGGCTGCTGGCCGCGCTCGGCCCGAAGATGGTGGCGCTGGCCGCGGAGCGCGCGTCGGGCGCCATCCCCTATCTCGTCACCGCCGAGCACACCGCCCGGGCCCGGGAGCGGCTGGGCGAGGGCGCGGTCCTGGCGCCCGAGCTGAAGGTCGTCCTCGATCCGGACGTGGCCCGGGCCCGGGAGACCGCCCGCGCGTATCTGTCCTTCTATCTGCCGATGCCCAACTACGCCAACAATCTGCTGCGGCTCGGCTTCACGGAGGAGGACTTCGGAGGAGGCGGCAGCGACCGGCTCGTCGACGCGCTCTTCGCCCTCGGCGACGCGGAGGCGATCAGGGCCCGGGTCGACGAGTTCCTGGCGTCGGGCGCGGACCACCTGGCCGTCCAGGTCGTCCTCGACGCGGAGCGGGACCCCCGGCGCGACACCCTGGCGCTCGCGGAGTGGCGCACGCTGGCCGAGGCCCTGCCGCTGAAGGGCTGAGGAAACGCCGAAGGCCCGGTACGAGAACGTACCGGGCCTTCGGACTTAGTAGCGGGGACAGGATTTGAACCTGCGACCTCTGGGTTATGAGCCCAGCGAGCTACCGAGCTGCTCCACCCCGCGACGGACGGAAGACGAATCTTCCGACAGTGCGCTCGGCAGGATTCGAACCTGCAACCTCTTGATCCGTAGTCAAGTGCTCTATCCGTTAAGCTACGAGCGCTCGGCTTCCCGGCGTTTTCTTGCCGGTCGGCGTTGCGTGGACAACATTACATGAACCTCGCCGTCAGACGAAATCCATTGCCCGCGACCCCTCTGACCTGCGGAAACGATGTTTTTCAAGGTCTCGGGCGAGGGCCCGGAAAGATCGACCGGCGGATACGCGGCCGATTCACGGCGGATACGCGAAAGCCCCGGCCGTCCTGGGACGACCGGGGCTCACGGTTACTGCGGAGGCGGAGGGATTTGAACCCTCGATGGGATTGAAGTCCCAAACCGCATTAGCAGTGCGGCGCCATAGACCGGACTAGGCGACGCCTCCTCCCCCCTCGCGCGTGCGCCAGGGGTGCTTGCAGATGATGACACAACCTTGCGGCCGGTCACCAATCGCACCCCTACGGTACCGGGCGACAGGTGTCTGGAGCAAAGGCGTTCGCGGCGCGCAACGCGGGGCGCTCCGGAGCGTTAGTGCGGGTGAGGGGTCCGGCCGGGCGATCCGGCTGCCCGGCCCCGCGTTCGCTCACACCCCGGGAGTCCCCCGAATGCCGCTCCGCCGCCTCGCCCTCGCCGCCGCCCTGGCGCCCGCGCTGCTCGCGCCGGCCGCCTCGGCCGCCCCGATCCCGCTGGACGGGCTGGACCGGTCCGCCGACCACCTCACGGTCACCGTGACCGACACCGGCGGCCACGACGGCAGGTACGAGCTCTACTGCCACCCGGCCGGCGGCACCCATCCGCGCGCCAAGGAGGCCTGCGACCAGCTGGACGGGCAGACGACCTGGGGGAAGGACCTCTTCGCGCCCGTGCCCAAGGGCTCGGACTGCACGATGGTCTACGGCGGACCGGACCGCGCGCACGTAAGCGGAACGTGGGCCGGACGGCCGGTGAACGCGGACTTCAGCAAGGCGAACGGCTGTGAGATGGCCCGCTGGAACCGGTTCTCCACTGTGTTCGGGGAGTCGAAGGGCTCGCCGAAGAAGTCGCCCGTGAGGAGTTCTCCGGCCTGACCGGAACGTCCCCACGAAGGGGGACACGAGGGGCATGTCCGGCCTGCCCGAGACGCCCCGGAGAGGCTTACCGGAACCTCCCGGCACACCCGTCATCCGCAGTAGCGCCCACCACGGCAGCCCGTAGACTTCCCCTCGATGACAGGCCCCCCAGGCGGTGCAAAACCGCCCGGAGCGGTCGGCAAGGTGCGGTAACCAGGGAGGAAGCGTCGTCGTGAGCAGCAGGCCATCCCGAGGCGCTGCTCGCCTCGCAGCCATACTCGACGCCCTCCCCGACGCGCTGTTGCTCGTCAACTGCAACGGCACGGTCGTCAACGCCAACCACATCGCGCTGGAGACCTTCGAGGTGCCCGGCACCGGGCTCGTCGGGCGCGGTCTGCTCGACCTTCTCCCGGAGTTCGACTCCCGGCGCATCCCCGGCGGTCTGCGGGCCCCCCGGAACGAACCGGACGGCGGCCGCACCAGGCCCACCCGCATGATCGCCCGGCGCACCGACGGCACCCAGTTCCCCGTCGAGGTGACGAGCGCCAACCTCGACGGCCGCACCCCGTACGCCGAGCCGAGCGCCTCCGCCTCCTATGAGGACGAGCTCCTCATGCTGGTCGTCCGCGACCTGACCGGCACCATGGACACCGAGGCCGAGCTGGCCCGTTCGCAGCGCCAGACCGAGATGATCCTGCGCGCGGCGTCGGAGGGCGTCGTCGGCGTCGACACCGCCGGCAAGGTCGTCCTCGTCAATCCCTCCGCCGCGCAGATCCTCGGCTACCGCGCGAGCGACCTCGGCGGCCGTGAGCTCCACTCCCTGATCCACCACTCGCGCGCGGACGGCACCCCCTTCCCGTACGAGGAGTCGCCGATCGCCGACACCCTGCGCTCCGGGCGCAAGCACCGGGTGCGCGGGCAGGTGCTGTGGGCGAAGGACGGGCGCGCGGTGCCCGTCGACCTCACCACCGCGCCGGTGCGCGACGGCGATCAACTCGTGGGCGCGGTGATGACCTTCACCGACCGCCGCCCCTACGACGCGCTGGCCGCGCGCCACGCCCAGCTGCTCGACCTGGTCGACGGCTCGCTGCGCGGCCCGCTCGACCGGCTCCGTGCCGAACTCGGCACCCTGGCCGACGACCCGGCGGGCCAGCTGTGGCCCGAGGCCAACCAGATCCTCCACCATCTCGCCGCCGGATACGCCCGGATGCGGACCCTCGTCGACAACGTCCTCGCCTACCAGCGGCTCGACTCGGGCACGGACAGGCTCGTCCGGGAGAAGGTCGCGCTCGACGAGGTCGTCACGGCGGGCGTCGACGGCGCGATCGAGCTGATCGGCCCGGGCCGCGCGCAGTTCGCCGTGCACGCGCCGGCCATCGAGGCCGAGGTGGACGCGGAACGGTTCGCACAGGCGCTGGCCCATCTGATCGCGGACGTGGCGGGCGTGGACTCCACGGGCGCCACGACGGCCTCCGGCACGGGCTCCGGCGACTCGACGATCGTCGTCGCGGCGGCACAGCGCGGGGAGGTCGTCCGCATCGAGGTGCGCGGCCCCTTCCCGGGCGGCGACCCGGTCCACGGCCCCCTGGTGCGGGGCATCGTCCGGCGCCACGGCGGAGTGCTCCAGACGCACGACGTGCCGGGTTCGTCGGGCGGCAAGGCGTACGTCCTGGAGGTGCCGGTCGCGGCCGACGCGGGCCCGGTCCCGCCGGGCGCGGAGCGGCGCGGGCCGGACACGGAGAATCTGACGACGGTCATGCCGATGCCGACGCAGCGGGGCCGGGGCACGAGCCCGGACGAGGCCCCTGCGGCGCCGTCTTCTCCGCCTGAGCCCGAGCCCGCCGATGAGGCTGGGCCACAGGGCGGCAGCGGCAGGCGCGCGCGGCGGGGCGGGGCGGAGCCGGAGGCCGGGGCGGCCGAGGGCGGTCCGGGTACCGGTCCGGGTACCGCCGAGGCCACGGCCAAGAGGGCGCCCGGCAATGGCGGCGCGGCCGCCGGGCCCGTTCCGGTTCCCGTTCCCGTTCCCGCGCCCGCGCCCGCTCCGACGGGACGCCGCCGGGGGCCGGCGCGCGCGGAGGAGGAGTCGGCGGAACGGTCCGGCACCGCGCTCGTCCCGCCGCAGGCCACGGGCACGCCGACCGGCCGCCGGGCGCGCCGCGAGGCGGCCGCCGTGCCGGCGGAGCCGGGCGAGGCGCCGCGCGCGGCGTTCGCGCTGCCGCCGGCGGAGGCCGACCGCGCCCCCGCCGCCGCGCCCACGGGCCGCCGCGCCCGCCGCGCCGTGGCGGAGGCGACGCCGGAGGGCCAGATCCCCGTCCAGACCACCACCGAGCCGTCCGTCCCCCGCACGGCCTTCGCCCTCCCCCCAGCCGACGCCGACCGCAAGCCCCCGGCCCCCGAAGACCGCCCCGACCCGACGGACGCCCCCGCCGGCTTCGCCCGACAGGGCGCCGAGCCGTACGGCGAGGACGGACCGCCGCCCGTCGACGGCGACCGACGCGACGGCCCCGGGTTCCCCGGCGGACAGGGCACCGCACGCCCCGGCGGCCCGGGGGCGGCGGGCACGCAGGCCGTAGCCGGGTTCCTCGCCGGGCAGGCAGGCGCACCGGACGGCCCCGCACGCCACAGCGGCCCGGGGGCCCCCGGCCGACAGACCGCACCCGGCTTCCCCATCGGACAGGGCGGCACGCCCGACGGGGCCGCACGTCACAGCGGCCCCGGGACGGCGGGCACGCGGACCGCACCCGGGTTCCCCGACGGACAGGGCAGCGGCCCGAACGGCGCCCGCCAGGGCGACGCGCAGCACGGCGTCCCCGGCACGCCCGACAACGCCGCGCGCCACAGCGCACCCGGCACCCCCGGCCGACAGACCGCACCCGGTGACGGGGGACGGCGCACCGCCCCCGAGGCCCCCGGCCCGTACGGCGGCGGCAACGACCCGACTCCGGGCGCGCGGCCCGGCCACGGCTCCGGCCAGGACGGCGCGCCCCAGGACGGCCACGGCAGTGGTCCGTACGGTCACGACGCCCGGCCCGGTCAGACCGGTGGGCCCGGCGGTGCCCGGCAGGACGGCGGCGGCGTGACCGACGGCGTACCACCCGGTGCCCCCGGCCCGTACGACGGTCAGGGCGACGACCGCGCTCCGCACGGCCCGGGTCCCGTCGGCCAGGGCGGTGCGCCCGGCGGCGGCCGCGCCCGGCACGGGGCCCCGGGGGCCGACGAGCCGGACGGGGTCCGGACCGGTCCGGCGGGCGAGCGGGCGCAGGACGCGTCCGGCACGGGACAGGGCCGGCAGGCTCCCGGCGATGGCGTGCCCGGCGGACCGGCGGCACCGGCCGGCCCGGGTTCCGGCCCCTTCGCCCTCGCGGGCGCGCCCGCGCCGCGCGAAACGCACGACGCGGCGCCCGACGCCGAGCAGGGTGGCGAGGCCCCGGCGCCCACCGGGCGCCGCCGGGCGCGGCGCGCGCTCGCGGAGGAGCACGGCGCGGCAGGGCGCGAGCCGGGCGGGGCGCCCGGCTCGCGGCCGATCAGCGTGCGGACGCTGGGGCAGGGCCCGGGCGCGGGAGACACCCCGGCCGCCGGGACGCCCTCCGTCGGCTCCGGGCGCCGCCGCAAGCTGGCGAACCCGGCCGAGGGCGAGCGCGAGGCGCAGGTGCAGGCCGCACAGGCACAAGCACCCGCACCCGTACCCGCGCAGACACCCGCACAGGCACCCGCACCCGCACCGAAGGGCGCCGCCCGCCCGCAGTCGCTGGGGCTGCCCGAAGGCCGCGCGTTCGCCATAGGGGCGCCGGACGACGGCGCCGAGGGCCCCGAGCCGCTCGACGGTCCCAATGGCGCGGTCGAGGTCGTGCAGGTCGTGGAGGCCGTGCGGCCGCCGATGGACGACGAGCTGCCGCCGGAGCCGCTGGACAATCCGCGCCGGCTGCTGGTGTGGCCCGCCCCGGACGAGTCCACGGAGGCGGCGCTGACCGAGCGCGGCTACCGCCCCGTCATCGTGCACTCGCGCGAGGAGGTGGACGCGCAGATAAGCGCGTACCCGGCGGCGCTGTTCGTCGACCCGCTGACCGGCCCGATCACCCGTACCGCGCTCCAGTCGCTGCGCGAGGCGGCGGTCGCGGCCGAGGTGCCGGTGCTGGTGACGGCGGGGCTGGGGCACGCGACGCGGGAGGCCGCCTACGGGGCCGACCCCGCCGTGCTGCTCAAGGCGCTCGCGCCGCGCGACAGCGAGATGCACCCGCCGCGGGTGCTGCTGATCGAGGAGCACGAGCCCATCGCCAACGCGCTGACCGCGACGCTGGAGCGGCGCGGCATGCACGTGGTGTGCGGGGCGACGGACTCGGAGGCGGTGACGCTCGCCGCGCAGACCCGGCCGAACCTGGTCGTGATGGACCTGATGCAGGTGCGGCGCCGCCGCGCCGGCATCGTCGACTGGCTGCGCGGCAACGGCGCGCTCAACCGCACGCCGTTGGTCGTCTACACCTCGGCGGACATCGACCCGGCCCAGCTGCCGCGCCTCGCCTCGGGCGAGACGGTCCTCTTCCTCGCCGAGCGCTCGACGAGCGCGGAGGTGCAGGGCCGCATCGTGGACCTGCTGGCGAAGATCGGGACGAACTAGCCGGCAGGCGGGGCCTCCCGGCCGATGAGGCGGCGCACGGCCGTGCGGACGGACGCGCGCAGCCGCTCCCGGTCCTCGTCCGTGTCGCCGATCAGGATCCGCCGCATCTGCGGCTGCACGGTCGGCCACGAGACGAGGGCGATCAGCATGAAGAACAGGTCGGGCGCGGGGATCGTCGCGTCGATCTCGCCCCGGGCCTGGGCCTCCGCGAAGGCGGCTGCCTTGCGGGTGTAATGGTCGGCGCGCTCCTCCTCATGGGGGATGCCGCCGGTGCCGTACTCCAGCCCCTCCCAGAAGACGAGCCTGATCAGCTCGGGGTGTTCCGCGTGGTACGCCATCTGCCGGTCGATCCAGCCGTCGAGGTCGTCGGTGTCGACGGGGTTGGCGGCGGCGAGCTCGATCAGCCGGCGCTCCAGCACCTGGGAGAAGAGCTCGGCCTTGTTGCCGAAGTAGGCGTAGATCAGCTGCTTGTTCGCCCGCGCCTCGCGGGCGATGCGGTCGATGCGGGCACCGGCGATGCCGTGCGCGGCGAACTCGGCGGTGGCCGCCTCGAAGATGCGGGCCTTGGTGGCCTCGGGATCCCTGACTCCTGCCATGGGGAACAGAGTAACCAACTATTTGGTTGACAGCCTCCGTAGTCACTTGAGACAGTGCGTCCGCAAGACAACCAACCAGTTGGTTACCAGCCGGCCCCGGGGGAGCAACCACACCGATGACCGCCACCCAGTCGCAGTCACCCATCACCCACACCCACACCCACACCCCACCCCCCATACGCGAGCGCCGCGAAACCGGCGGCGGCCCGCTGCTCGCCGTCATCGCGCTCTGCACGGCGGTCACCGCCGCGAACATCTATCTCGCCGCCCCGCTCCTCGGCCTCATCGCCAAGGACTTCGGCGCCTCCCCCTCCGGGGCCGGCTGGATCGCCTCCATAGCCCAGCTCGGCTACGCGATCGGCCTGCTGTTCTTCGCCCCGCTCGGCGACACGGCCGACCGGCGCCGGCTCGTCGGCACCCTGGCGGCCGTGACCGGTGTCGCGCTGATCGCCGCCGGGCTGGCCCCGGGGCTGCCCGCGCTGGCCGCGGCCGTCCTGGTGGCCTGCGCCGCCACGGTCGTACCGCAGCTGCTCGTCCCGCTCGTCGCCGAGCGCGCGCCCGCCGAGCGGCGCGCGCGGCACGTGGCGGCGGTAGGGGCGGGGCTGTTCACCGGCATCGTCGCGGCGCGGGTGCTCGGCGGGCTCGCCGGGCAGGCGTTCGGCTGGCGCGCGGTGTTCTTCGGCGCGGCGGCCCTGACCGTGGCCGTCGGCCTGCTGACCGCCGTCCTGCTGCCGGCCGAGGCCCGGCCGCGCAAGGCGGCCAACCCCTTCAAGACGATCGCCGGGCTGCCGGGCCTCCTCGCCTCCTCCGCCGGGCTGCGGGCGGCGTGCCTGCGCCAGGCGGGCCTGTTCGGCGCGTGGAGCGCGCTGTGGACCACGCTGACGCTGCTGCTGACCGACGCGGACGGCCCGTACGGCCTGTCCCTGGGCGAGGCCGGGCTGTTCGGCCTCTTCGGTCTCGTCTCCACCGTCATCGGCCCGTTCTCCGGCGCCCTCATCGACCGCTTCGGCGCCCCGCGCGTCGTCACGGCCGCCTATGTGCTCACGGCCGTCTCCGTCCCGCTCTTCCTGCTCGGCGGGCACGCCCTGTGGGCGCTGTGCGCGGGCGCGGCGCTCATCCACGCGGGCCTCGTGGCGGGCATGGTCGCCAACCAGACCCGCGCCCTGGCCGCCACGGACAGGCCAGCCGCCGCCAACACCACCTACGTCGTCGCCGCGTTCATCGGCGGCGCCTCCGCCTCCGCCCTCGCGGGCCCGGCCCACGACCACTGGGGCTGGACGGGCGTCTGCGCGATCGCGACGGCGTGGGTCGTGGCGGGCTGGCTGGGCGGGCCGCTGGTCGCGCGGGAGGGGCGGGCGTAGTCCGACGGAACTACCAGGCGGTGACCTGAAGAACGTAGACGCGCTCCTGGCGCGGAACGACCTGGTAGACGAACATCCCATGGGTCACCAGGGCGTTCCCGCCCTGCGGGGAGAAACCGTCGTAGGACCTGCCCTCGATATACAGGGCCTCCGCCGCCCGCACCAGCTCGGCCGCCCGCTCCTCCACCTTGGGCGACCAGGACGGGAGGAGCGCCCCCGGCGACATGCCGCTCGTCCGGGGCGTACTCCCAGGCCCAGCTCACCCCACGGCCCCTCGGGCCTCGTCGAGTACGGCCAGGATCTCGTCCATCGCGGCGCGCCACGCGGGGTCGTCACGGTCGAGCGACTGCACCGCCCGCTCCGCCGCACGGCGACGCGCCAGAAGACCGGGACGGCGTTCCACCTCGACCTCGCCCGCCCAGATCGTCAGCCAACCGCGGATCGGCCCGAGATTGTTGGTCTCGGCGGCGATCTGGAACGCCTCGCTCTTCTGCTTCTCCATATCGGCCAGGCGGTGCGGAGCGAGGCGGGCGAGCGCCATGCGCAGAGCGTCGGGGGTACGTTCCGGCCGGGGGATGAGCTCCCCTTCGACGGAGTCTTCGGCGGCACTCACGCTGCGCTCCTCTCACCTCGTGTCCTGGGGGCGCGACCGGCGGCGCGCACCGCGCCCCAGGGGTGCCACCGATGCTACAGACGCCACGGAGGCCGCACCCGGCGGACGCGGAAGGACGCCCGGCCCCCCGAGTGTGGCGGACTCGTTTCCTCCGGGTAGTGACTTACCGACGGGTACGCCAGCAGAATCGCCGGGAACGACCCTCGCGTAACGACGCGCGCGCAGAATGGGGAGGCTCCCGGTGCAGAGCACGATGCAGGACGTACCGCTGACCGTTACTCGGATCCTGGCCCACGGGGCGCGGATCCACGGCAGCGCCCGCGTCACGACGTGGACGGGAGAAGGCGAGCCCGAGCGGCGCACCTTCGCCGAGATCGGGACCCGTGCCACCCGGCTCGCGCACGCCCTGCGCGCCCTGGGCGTCGCCGAGGGGGATCCCGTCGCGACGCTGATGTGGAACAACGCCGACCACGTCGAGGCGTACCTCGCGATCCCCTCCATGGGCGCCGTGCTCCACACCCTCAATCTGCGACTGCCTCCCGAGCAGCTCGCCTGGATCGTGCGGCACGCCGCCGACCGCGTCGTGATCGTCAACGGCTCCCTGCTGCCGCTGCTCGCCCCCCTCCTCCCGTACCTCGACAGCGTCGAGCACGTGATCGTCTCCGGCCCCGGCGACCGCTCCGCCCTGGAGGGCGTGAAGCCCCGCGTCCACCTCTACGAGGAGCTCATCGCCGGGCAGCCCGGCGACCACTACCCCTGGCCCGAGATCGACGAGCGCCAGGCCGCCGCCCTCTGCTACACCTCCGGCACCACCGGCGACCCCAAGGGCGTGGTGTACAGCCACCGTTCGGTCTATCTCCACGCCATGGAGGTCAACGCCGCGGCCTCCTTCGGGCTGACCCCGGCCGAGACCTGCCTCCCCGTCGTACCGATGTTCCACGTCAACGCCTGGGGCCTGCCGCACGCCGCGTTCATGGCCGGCACCTCGCTGCTGATGCCCGACCGTTTCCTCCAGCCCGCGCCGCTCGCCGAGATGATCGAGAAGGAGCGCCCGACCGTGTCGGCCGGCGTCCCGACGATCTGGCAGGGCCTGCTGGGCGAACTCGACGCGCGCCCCCGCGACATGTCCTCCCTGCGCACCGTGATCAGCGGCGGCAGCGCCTGTCCGCCCGCGCTGATGAAGGCGTTCGAGGAGCGGCACGGCCTGACGCTCGTGCAGGCGTGGGGCATGACGGAGACCTCCCCGCTGGGCTCCGTCGCCTTCCCGCCCGCCGGGCTGGACGCCGAGGAGGCCTGGCCGTACCGCGTCACCCAGGGCCGGATGCCCGCGTCGGTCGAGGCACGGCTGATCGGCCCCGGCGGGCAGGAGCTGCCGTGGGACGGCGAGTCGGCCGGTGAGCTGGAGGTGCGCGGCCCGTGGATCGCGGGCGCCTACCACGGCGGCGCGGACGGCGAACCGTACCGCCCCGAGGACAAGTTCAGCCCCGACGGCTGGCTGCGCACGGGCGACGTCGGCACGATCACCCCGGACGGCTTCCTCAACCTCACCGACCGGGCCAAGGACGTCATCAAGTCCGGTGGCGAGTGGATCTCCTCGGTCGAGCTGGAGAACCACCTGATGGCCCACCCCGAGATCGCGGAGGCGGCCGTCGTGGCCGTCCCCGACGAGAAGTGGGGCGAGCGTCCGCTGGCCGCCGTCGTCCTGCGGGACGGCGCGGCAGTCGACTACGAGGGGCTGCGCGCCTTCCTCGGCGAGCGGGTCGCCCGCTGGCAGCTGCCCGAACGCTGGGCGCTGCTCCAGTCGGTGCCGAAGACGTCGGTGGGGAAGTTCGACAAGAAGGTGCTGCGCAAGCAGTACGCGGACGGCGAGCTGATCGTCACGACGCTCGGCTGAGGCGGCCCGCCATGCGGCGGGCGGCGGGCGGGCGCGCCCCGGCCGGTGGGCCGGGGCGACCGCCCCTCAGTGCCGCGTTGCCTTGAGCCGGCTCACCCGGTCTCGCGAAGCTCGAACCAGACGCTTTTGCCGATCACCTCCAAGGCGTCCCAGACAAGGCTCACGCCGGACGCGTGGGAAAGGGCCCGTACGAGCATGAGCCCCCGCCCGTGCTCGTCGTCGGCGTGGGCGGCCCGGCGCCAGTAGGGCCGCCTCGCGGTATCGGTGTCGCATACGGCGACGACGACATGCCGGGCGTAGGCGACCACCTCCACGGACAGGCCGTTGACGCGGGCGTGCTGGACGACGTTCGTCACGACGTCGGACACGCACACGCGGGCGTTCTCGACAAGGGTGGGGTGGCGGGTCGCCTCCAGGGCGCCCGTGACGAACTCCCGGGCCATTCTGGGGGTGGTGGGGTCCGCCGGGGCGGACAGGTGGTAGGTGGCGGTGCGGAGTTGACTGCTGAGCGTTGCCGACGTCATGGTCGTCTCCCTGTGCGCTCGTTTCCGGGTTTCCGCGCTGCGCTCGCCATCCGTGGCTCGGTCACCCGCTTCACCCAATAGGCGTGCGAATGACTGCACTTCGGGTCTTCGCGGCGTGCCACGCGGTACGTTCTGGACCGTAGGGGCCATGCATAACCCGGGGCAAGGCTGTTCCCAAAAGGTGGCCCCATTGGGTGGACCGATGGAACGGTTGCGCGAGACACCGCGCACCGGCAGGGGAGAGTGACATGCCACCGAGGGACAACCCGAGTGCCCGGCAGGTGCGTCTGGGGACCGAACTGCGCAAGCTGCGCGAACGAGCGGGCAAGACAGCCCGCGAAGCAGCCGGCTTGATCGGAACCGATCAAGCCAAGGTCAGCAACATCGAATCCGGTCGTGTCGGCATCGGCGTCGAGCGCATTCGCCGATTGGCGGCCTTCTACTCCTGCCATGACGAGGCGCTGATCGAAGCGCTCTGCGTCATCGCGCGCGAGCACCGGGGCAAGGGGTGGTGGGACGCGTACCGGGGCATCCTCGCGCCCGGATTCCTGGACATCGCCGAGCTGGAGCACCACGCGTCGTTCATCCGCTGCCTCCAGCCTGTGACCTTTCCCGGCGTCTTCCAGACCGAGGACTACGCACGAGCCATGTTCGGCAGTGTCATCCCGGAGCTACCGGAGGACGAGCTGGAAGCCCGTGTGGAGCACCGGCTGAAGCGCGGGGCCATCCTGGACCGGGAGAAGCCACCGCAGTTCGAAGCGCTAATCCACGAAGCCGCCTTGCGCATGCGTGTCGGCGGCAGGAAGGTGGCACGAGAACAGCTCGTACACCTCATCGAGTTGTCCGAACGATCGCGTGTGACCTTGCGGGTCATTCCCTTCGCGCACGACGACTTCATCCAAGTCACTCAGACCGTGTTGTACGCAGGGGGTGTCGTGCCACAGCTCGACACCGTGCATATCGACACGTCGTGGAACGGGCGCTACCTGGATGCGGCAGCGGATCTCGAGCGGTACCAGGCGCTCCTCGCTTTTGCGACGCTGTTGTCGCTCGGTCCGTCGGCATCGCGCAAGTTCATTCACGACATCGCACAGGAACTGTGATCATGAGATCAGACATCACGTGGCAGAAGTCCTCTTACTCCGAGGGCGGCGAGCAGTGCGTCGAGATAGCCGCCGCCCAGACCCACACGATCGCGATCCGCGAAAGCGACGCACCGAGCGAGGTCGTCACCACCACCCCGCACCGATTCCGCGCGCTGATCACCGGCGTCCGGTCGGGTGGGTGGCGCGCCGTCTAGAACGCCCGGGCCCGGTGGGGCGGCGGATGCGAAGCGTTTCTGCGCCGCTGCGCGGCTTGGGACGAGGAAGGACAGCGGGCTGCGCCCTCGGAGGCCGCCCGCTGCGCGGCCGGAAGCGCGAGCGCGGCAAGGGCCGGGGCCCGGAAAGCCCGCACGAAGTGAGCCTCACCGCTGCGCGGCTCGGGGCCGTGGAGGCTTCCGCTGCCGGAGCGAAGCGGAGGTGGGTGCAGCGGGATCGCGCATCGGCGGTGCCTGGGAGTACCTCTTCCGTCCCGTAGGTCACAGGGGTGCGCGTGGCAGCGGAAGTCTCGCTCCGGAGGGGCTCTTGGGGCCCTTCTCGTGAAGGATCGCGCTGCCTTACGTCCAGGCAGCAGGATCCGCCGAGGCTACGAGCCGCGCAGCGGTGAGGATCGCTGCCGGCGCGGCTTCCGGGCGCCTGACGCCTGCCGAGTCCGCGCTTCCGGCCGCGCAGCGGGCGGGCTGCGAGGGCGCAGCCCTCCGCCCTCCCCGCGCCAAGCCGCGCAGCGGCGCAGAAACGCTCCGCACCCGGCGTGCGCCGGGCACCGGGCGCCGGGCCCGGCCCGCCTACGCCGCGTGCGACAGGTCCGGGTCCTCGCGGAGCTTCCCGAGCGCGCGGGAGACCGCGCTCTTGACCGTGCCGACGGACACCCCGAGGAGCTCGGCGGTCTGGACCTCGGTCATGTCCTCGTAATACCTGAGGACGACCATGGCCCGCTGGCGGTCGGGCAGCCGGTGGACCGCGCGCCACATCGCGTCGCGCAGGGCCTGCTGCTCGGCGGGGTCGGCGACGGGCGCCGAATCGCGCTCGGGGAGCTCCTCGCAGGGGAACTCGTCGACCTTGCGCTTGCGCCACTGGGAGGTGCGGGTGTTCACCAGCGCCCGGCGGACGTAGCCGTCGAGGGCCCGGTGGTCCTCGATGCGGTCCCAGGCCAGATAGGTCTTGGCGAGGGCCGTCTGCAGCAGATCCTCGGCGTCGCACGGGTTCGAGGTGAGCGAGCGGGCGGTGCGCTGGAGTACCTGCCCGCGGGCCCGTACGTACGAAGAGAACGACGGGTACACGGCGGCGGTGGAAGCGCTGGTGCACACAGACGTCGAGGTCACTGTCATGCCTTCAACGCTAGGAGCGGGGGCACCACCGGCGGATCGGCCGGAGGTGCCGAAGCCCGATCCCCCTCAGGTCGTATGCGTGGGGCTGTCCCCACCTCCTGGAGGGGGAGAGGCGGAATGCCTTCGTCGCTCCCCGGAGGATCTGTACCGGATGATCGCCCGAAGATCTCCGGAGATCATCGGATGATCGCCACGGGGGCGTCGATGGCATTGCGGTCGATGGTCAGTTTCCGGCCACCATGTGTTTCCGTGACATTCCCGGCGTACTGGTGGATCCGCCGGTGCGGCTGCCAGGAGCCCGACGACAGCACGCGCTCGCTGTCCGTCGAGGCGGGAACCTTCCAGCGGGCGAACCACACCACCTCCGGCAGATCGCCCAGCCCGTCCCGCCGGGCCAGCTCCATGTGACGCACCCCGGACTCGGCGCTGCTGTAGAAGCCGGGGATGTAGCCGTGGCGGGAGACCGTGCCGCTCCAGGAGCGGATGAAGTCGAGGGTGGTGCCGCCGCACTCCTCGTCGCCGTAGTCGTACGCCTCCATGTCCAGGTAGAGCGGGCTGCCGACCGCGATGCCCAGGTCATCGGCGCTGCGCACGGCGTCCAGGCCCTCCTCCTCGCCCTGGTCCCAGGGGTAGTAGCCGATCGGGTTGCCCCGCTTGGAGGCCGCGCGCACACAGGGCGACTGCGAGCCGACGTACACGGGCAGCACCCGCCAGCCCAGGTCGCGGGCGCCGGTGAGCCAGCGGTGGCTGAGGTAGCGCTGGTGGGGGCAGGCCCGGCCGCGACCGGCGTAGTAGACACCGACGGCCCCGTACGAGGTGCCCGCCCCCCAGGCGCCGAGGGTGGTCAGCGACGGTGCCTGACAGCTGTCGAAGCCCCGGCCCCGGTAGACGGAGGGCCGGGCGCCCGGGGCGGCCGTGACCGGCACGGCCTGGGCGGCCACCTGGGCCAGCGCCGCCATCAGGGCGACGAGATATCCGATGATCTTTCTCGGTCGTGGCATAACCGCGAGTCAAGGGGCCCGGACGCGACGGCCCCGCGCTGACACGCCCTCGGTTCATCCGGATGCCGCAAGAATGAGCCCCGACGTGGGAACACCGCTCCCGGCGGTGACGAGCACCCGTCCGGCCCCCGGCACCTGGTTCACGGACGTGCCGCGCACCTGGCGCACGGCCTCGGCGATCCCGTTCATCCCGTGGAGGTACGCCTCGCCCAACTGCCCTCCGTGGGTGTTGATCGGCAACGTTCCGGAGGCCACGAGCCCGCCCCCCTCACCGCGCCCGCAGAAGCCGAACTCCTCCAGCTGCATGAGGACGTAGGGCGTGAAGTGGTCGTAGAGGACGGCCACGTCGATGTCCGCGGGGCCCAGCCCGCTGTCCCGCCACAGCCGGCGCGCCACGACGCCCGTCTCCGGCAGCCCGCCCAGATCGCCCTCGTAGAAGCCCGTCATCTGCTCCTGGCCGCGCGCCGCGCCCTGCGCGGCGGCGGCGATGACGACGGGCGGCCGCCGCAGCGCCCTCGCCCGCTCCAGGGAGGTCACGACGAGCGCCTGGCCGCCGTCGGTCTCCTGGCAGCAGTCCAGCAGCCGCAGCGGCTCGGCGATCCAGCGCGAGGCGGCGTGCTCGGCGAGCGTGAGGGGACGGCCGTGGAAGTACGCGGCGGGGTTGCGGGCCGCGTAACGCCGGTCGGTGACGGCGACATGGCCGAAAACCTCCGTCGTCAGACCGTACATATGGAGATAGCGACGGGCGTGCACGGCCGCCCAGGAGGCGGGCGTGATCAGTCCGAAGGGCAGGCCCCAGCCCAGCGCCACGCCCTCGGCGGAGGGCTCCCGGCCCCGCACCCCGGCGCCGAAGCGCCGTCCGGAGCGCTCGTTGAAGGCCCGGTAGCAGACGACGACGTCGGCGACCCCCGCCGTCACCGCGAGGGCAGCTTGCTGGACGGTGGCGCAGGCCGCGCCGCCGCCGTAGTGGACCCGGGAGAAGAAGGCCAGCTCACCGATGCCGGTGGCCCGGGCGACCGCGATCTCGGGGCTGGTGTCCATGGTGAAGGTGACCATGCCGTCGACGTCGCCGGGCGCGAGGCCCGCGTCCGCGAGGGCGGCCCGTACGGCCTCGGCTGCCAGGGCGAGTTCGCTGCGTCCGGAGTCCTTGGTGAAGGGGGTGGCGCCGATGCCGGCGATCGCGGCGAGGGCCGTCATGGACCGGCCTCCTTGGGCGGTTCGGAGGGCACGGACGGGATGTTCACAAATGCCGTGCCCGTAACGTGACGGCCGAGGCTGTTGATGCCCGTGATGGCGACTTCGACAGCGTGTTCGCCTTCACTTACGGACGTGATCGATCCGGTCAAGTGGAGGGTGTCGCCGGGGTAGTTGGGCACCCCGAGCCGGATGGACAGCTTCCTGAGCCGGGCGCCGGGGCCGAGCCGCTCGGCGAGGAAACGGCTGACGAGGCCCTGGGTGGTGAGGATGTTCATAAAGATGTCCGGCGCGCCCTTGGCCCGGGCCGCCTCGGGGTCGTGGTGCACATCCTTGAAGTCCCTGGTGGCGAGGGCCCCGGCGATGATCAGGGTACGGGTGACGGGGACGCTGAGGACGGGGAGTTCGTCGCCGGGCTTCACAGGCCCTCCTCGTACGCCCGGAAGACGGGCAGCTCCTGGCCCCCGGACGCCTCCGGGTCCCGGACGAACTCCAGCGTCACCGGCATCCCGATCCGGATCCGGTCCGGTTCGACGCCCACCACATTGCTGATCATCCGTACGCCTTCGACGAGTTCGATCAGACCGACGGCGTACGGCGCGTCGAAGCCCGGCACGGGTGGGTGATGCATGACGACGTACGAGAAGACGACCCCTTCCCCCGATGCCTCGACGGCTTCCCACAGCGGGGATCCGCACTCGCCACACCCCGGCAGCCAGGGAAAACGCTGCCTTCCACAGGCCGTGCAGCGCTGGATGAGCAGCCGGTGCCCGGCGACGCCCTCCCAGAAGCCGGCGTTGTCGCGGTTGACCACGGGGCGGGGGCGATCGGCGGGAGCGGCCCTGGGGCGAACCGGCGCGTACCGCAGGACGCGGAAACGGTGGATTCCCGCGAGCTCGCCGTTGGCGCGGATCTCGGTGCGGGTGGTGATGAAGTGACCGGTGCCGAGCGCTGTGGTCTTGCGGGGGGAGACCGACTCGATCACCGCGT
The DNA here is from genome assembly GCF_040636475.1 of Streptomyces sp. NPDC037389. NCBI lineage: Bacteria > Bacillati > Actinomycetota > Actinomycetes > Kitasatosporales > Streptomycetaceae > Streptomyces > Streptomyces sp. NPDC037389. The sequence continues at coordinate 378,175 of NZ_JBEZUS010000004.1, read as the reverse complement.
CGAAGGTGATCTCTTCGCCGGTCCGGAGCGGCCGTAGGTACTCCTGCTCGCAGTCGGTCGCGACGACGGCGGTGCAGCCGGCGCGGTCGAGCAGGGCGACGAGCTCCTCGTACGCCGCGGTACGACCGACGGCGCCGGAGAGCCCACCCATGATCCAGACCTGGAGCATGGCGGGTGGCGCCACCTCCTCGACACCCTCCTCGACGCCCTCCTCGGCACCCGGCGCCGGGACTCCCATGGCCTCGCACCAGTGCCTGATCATCGCGGCGCCGACGGGATCCCTGCCCCGTCCGCCCAGGACGGCGGGGCGCCCCTCGTACGCCGTGAGCTGCGCGGACAGGTCGGCCACGGTCATAGTTTCTGACTGTCCGTCAGCTGCGTGCCGGTGTCAAGACACATGACAAAAGCCGCGCGGCGGCACCGGAGTGCCGCCGCGCGGTGTCGTACCGACCCAGCCCACTTCTCACCACATCACCCGTGTCACCCGGGTGGGAGGCGCGCGCTCAGTGGCGCCACAGCTCCGTGAAGGTGATCCTCACGTTCTCCTGCTGGATGAAGTTGTGCCCGTGCTGTCCGGGACTGAGGATGCTCGCGGTGTTGGTCTGATTCGTGGCTCCGTTTCCGGTGGCCTGCGACAGGGTCGTGGTGCTGTTGCCGTGGTTGCTTCCCCCGACGCCGCTCCCCACGATGCCCGCGGCGGCGACGTTGGAGCCCCTGTTGGCGAGCTGGCCGCCGTCGTCGGCCGTGGCCACGCCGGCGAAGAGGAGGGCCGCCATCGGCAGGGCCGTGAGGGCGGCGAAGATGCGGGCGGCAGTGCGGGTGCTTGCCATTTCGATTCCTCCTGAAGGAACAGAACTACTCGATGTTGCCGGGAGGTTGGCCGACCACCTCGGCGCTTGTTCGACGTCGCACCGCCAGAATTGCCCACCGAATCTCCACCGAACCCCCAGTCTGTCCGCATTCCCTCGCAAGCATGACGAGCCCGACTTAAACCCACATCATTGCGAAAAGCATCGCATCCACACCATCTCGATCCCCTTAAGTCCCATGTGCCCCATGTGGCGAACCGTTTCGTCAAGTCACTGCGAATCTCCCCCGAATTGCCCATAAGTCGACACAGTGACAGGCGTCTTCACCGGGTGAAGCCATCCGGCTCCGGCCGGTACGTCTCGTGAACTCCCTTACAACTCAAAGCACTCATGGAGCACGCACCACACACAAGACGCACGAGACACAGAAACCACATGAATCGTCCGAGTCGCTCCAAGCACCGCGAAGCACAGGACTCACAGATCCCTCAACGACCGCAGCAGAAACGCGAGTCGCGCACGTCAACCCGTCTCACAGGAAGGTGCACGATGAACCTCATACTCCAGGCCCTGCCCGTCGCCGCCCCGACCGTCGGGTGGGCCGCCCACGCGCTCTTCCTCTCCCGCCGGCTCCGCAGCGCCCGTACGGACCGGCTCACCGGCCTGATGCGCCGCGAGGAGTTCACCGCCCGCGCCACCCGGGCCTTCCGGCATCCGCACACGACCGTGCTGCTGCTCGACCTCAACGGCTTCAAGCAGATCAACGACACCCACGGGCACGAGGCCGGGGATCAGGTCATCGCGGCCGTCGGACGGCGGCTCGCCGTCTGGTGCCGGGAGCGCGGCGGGTTCGCCGCGCGGCTGGGCGGCGACGAGTTCACCGCGCTGGTGCGGCTCGCGCCGGAGGCCGACGCGGACGCGGAGATGACCCGTCTCTCCGCCCGGCTCTCGGCCCCGCTCGACACGGGCCGGGTGACGCTGGCGCCGCGCGCCTCCATCGGGCTGTGCCGCCCCGCCCACCGGCCCGGCGGCGGGCTGTCGGACCTGCTGCGCGCCGCCGACGAGGCCATGTACACGGCGAAGCGGTGCGGCGACCACTGGCGGTCCGCCGGAGCCGCCCCTGTGGTCCACCGCACCGCTTCCGCCCGCCGTCCGGGCCGCCCCCAGCGGCCCGGTACGCACCTGACGCTGCTCACGCCGGTGCGGCGGAAGGCGTCATGACGACCGCCCCAACGGCCGTACGACGCCCGGAACGTCTCGCCGCCCGCCGCTGTCAGTCGAGCGTCAGTCGAGGTGGGTGGAGACGTACATCCCGCCGAGGCGCGAGTCGCTCGGGATCAGGCCGGTACAGTAGCCGCTCTGGCCCCCGTAGTACTGGTCGCCGTAGCGCAGCAGGTAGTTGCCGGTCGTCGGCCCGACGATCCCGTCGGCGTCCGCTCCCACCCAGTTCTGGTACCAGACGACCTGGTCCTTGGTCCGCGGGCCCCACTTGCCGTCCTCGGCGATCTGCGCCCGGCCGACCTTGGCGGCGATGCTGTTGACCTGGTGCTGCACGCACCAGACGGCGGAGCCGCTGGTGGTGTAGCCGGAACCGACGTAGCGAGCGCCCTCGGCCGCGTTGGCCGTACCGGCGAGCCCGCCGGCGACCAGAGCGGCCGTACCCGCCACGAGGCCGGCTTTCGCCGCGTACTTCTTGAACACGTGCTTTCTCCCCGTTGGAAGTGATCTCTGAACGGAGATTAGGCACTGATCTGCGCATGCCAGAAGCCGTCGGCGGCCGTCGGACGCCCCTGACGCACGACCGCGACGGCCCGGTGATCTCTGTGACGAAAGCGGAACGTCCGTCAAACCCGTTCGCCAAGCCCGTTCGCCAAGCCCGTTCGCCAAGCCCGTCCGTCGAACCCGTCCGTCAAGCCCGCCGGTCCGGACGCCGGATCTCCGGTATCCGGTCAGAGGTGTCCGGCATACCGGCCGGTCCATTGACGCCCCCGTGTCCCACCCCCGAGGCTGGCGCCGCCCCCCCAGTCGTACACACCCGTCGTACACACCATGCGTACGCACGAGCCGTACGCACCAGCCGTACACACAGGCCCGTACGCCCGTAGGAGGCTCCCATGGCCCGCAGCAGACTCCGCCTGGCACTGACCGCGCTGGGCGCCGCGGCGGCGGTCGCGGCAGGCACCGCCGCGACACCCGCCACGGCGGCGGAACCGCGCCCGCGCGTCCCGCGCTACGTCGCCCTCGGCGACTCCTTCACGTCCGGCCCGGCCATCCCCCGTCAGGTGAACCTCCGGTGCGGCCGCTCCGACGCCAACTACCCCTCGATCGTCCGCGAGGAGCTGGGCATATCGGACCGTACGAGCTTCACCGACGCCAGCTGCGGCGGCGCCACGACCGACCACATGTGGAACCGGCAGGGCGCCACCGGCAACGACCCGCAGCTGAACGCCGTCAGCCCGGACACCTCCCTGGTGACCATCGGCATCGGCGGCAACGACATCGGCTTCGGCGACATCATCGGCCGCTGCATCCACCCGCTGGGCCCCGTGGACAGCATCCCGCGCGACAACCCCTGCCAGCGCTACTTCACACAGAACGGCACCGACGAGCTCGAGAAGCGCATCAACGAGACGGCCCCCAAGGTCGAGGCCGTCCTCAAGGCCGTCCACGAACGCGCACCGCACGCGCGCGTGGCCGTCGTCGGCTACCCGGCGCTGCTCGGCGACGACATCGAGGGCTGCCGGAAGTCGGTGCGCATCGCCGACGGCGACATCGCCTACCTGCGCGGCACCCTGCGCCACCTCAACGCCATGCTCCGCAAGCAGGCCACCGACCGGGGCGACCTCTACGTCAACACCAACGCCACGACGGCCGACCACGACGCCTGCCGGCCGTTCGAGGAGCGTTACGTCGAGGGCCTCTACACCCGCCCGAGCCGCCCCGCGACGGCCTTCCACCCGAACGCGAACGGCGAGCGGGCGATGGCGGAGGCGATCGTCGACACGATCATCTTCGGCCCGGGCGCGCGCTGACGCGACCGTGGGGGTACGCGCCAACCGCGTACCCCCACGTACCACCACATACCCTCACGTTCCCCCGGCCTCAGGACGAGGGCGTCGGCCCCTCGATCTGCTGGCTGATCCACTGGAGCGGGCCGTCGCCGAGGTTCGGGGCGTACGTGGCCCCGTCGTGCCGGCCGCCCTCGATCACCTTGAGGTCGGTGTGGACGGGGCCCTTGCCGTAGGTCTCGATGAACTTCCGGACGTCGGGCAGCGTGTGCTTGTTGCTCTCCCGTGTGCCGACCTGGAAGGAGAGGTAGACGTCCGGGCCCTTGGTGTCGATCAGGCGTTTGGCGAGCACCTCGGGGTTGTTGTCGGCCTTCTCCTTCTCGTGGCCGTTCCACAGCGGCGAGTCGGGCACGACGTCCGGTCCGTTGGCTATGACGGCCTTGAACTTGTCCGGGTGCTTCAGCACGGCCTTCAGGCCGGCGAATCCGCCGGTCGAGGAGCCCATGAACGCCCAGCCGTCCCGCGACTTGAGCGTACGGAAGTTGGCGCGCATCAGGTCCGGGACGTCCTCGGTCAGCCAGGTGCCCATCTTCGGCTGCCCCGGGATGTCACTGCCGTCCCAGTAGATGCCCTTGTCGTCCGGGCCGGGGTTCAGCACCGGCATGGCCAGCAGGAAGGGCTTGACCTTGCCCTCCTTGTACCACTTGGCCATGTTCTCCTGGAAGTTGAAGCCCGCCCACCAGTAGTTGGTGCCATAGCCGGGGCCGCCGGGCAGGGCGATCATCACGGGGAAGCCGCTCTTCGCGTACTTCGGGTCGTCCGTGTACTCCTTGGGCGCCCAGACCCACACCTTGCCCTTGAAGCCGGACTTCTTGCCCTCCAGGGTCACGAGGCTGACGTGGGTGCCGTCGTCCAGGGTCCGCGCGTTCTTGAAGTCGGCGGCCGGGCCGGTCGGCATCAGCACCTTGGAGTCCACCGGCCGCGCGGGAGCGCCACCGCTTTTGCCTTTCCCCTGCTCCGGCTGTTCGATCTTGCCGTAGCTGACGGGTGCGCCCTTGTCCGTGAAGGGGGGTATCTCGTAGTGGACCATCACCGGCCAGGCGATCAGCCCGAGAACGACCAGGCAGGCCACCACGACGGCCCACCGCTTGCCCCGCGATGAGCGGCGCCGCGGCGGCGGTGGCACGGGGCTCGGGGGCGCGTGGATACCGGAAGGTGAATGCGTCATGGCGTCGCTCCGCTGGGGTCGGCTGCCCGACGAGCAGCACAGGGCACATGGCGAATGGATGTGCCCTGTGGGATGCGAGCGTGGCCCCAGGCGTTCCATACCTAAGCCGTGACTTTTTGCACAGCCATTACTCAGGCATTACTCGGCAACCACACAGATAAACGAAAGGGGCGCCCCCGGCCGGGAGCGCCCCTCAGTCCCTACTCCGCCGTACGAGCGTCAGCGCTGGGCGGCGCCACGTCGGCGCGCGGCGATGACCAGGCCCGCACCAGCGCCGAGGGCGACGACGGTGCCGCCGATGATCCACGGGGTGGCGGAACCGGCGCCGGTGAAGGCGAGTTCGGAGCCACCGCTCTTGGCGGACGCCCCGGAGCCCTGGGCCGACGCGGAGGCGGAGGTGGAGGCGGAGGCGGACGGCTTGGCGCCGGCCTCGGTGCCGCTGCCGCCCTGCTTCGTCTGGCCGGTGCCGGCGGAGGGGGTCGGCTTGGCGCCCTTGTCGTCCTTGCCGCCCTGGTGGCCGGTGCCGGAGGTGCCCTGGTCCTTGCCGTCCTTGCCGTCCTTGCCCTTGGCCGCGTCCTCGGCGGCCTTGTCCTTGGCGCGGGCCTCGTGCTGGCCGACCTCGAGGAAGTGCTTGAGCGCCTCGTCGGTACCGGCCAGCATCGCCTCGCGGGCCGCCTTGCGGACGGCCGGACCGGCGCCGTCACTGATCCGGGAGACCTTGATCCGGTCGTCCGTCAGACGGGCGAAGGGCAGCTCCTCCTCAAGGAAGCGCTTGATGGCCTCGGCGGTGTTGGCCTGCAACGCGGCCTTGCCGTACTCCTTCACCGTGGGGCCGCCCTCGCCGATGATCCGGGAGACCCGCACCTCGTCGTCGATCAGCCGCTGCTCGTGCTGGCCGACGTTGAGGAACCGCACCCGGTCCTCGGGCGTACCGTCGAGCGCCTTCCCCGCGGCCTCGCGGACGCCGGGACCGGAGTTCTTGTCGCCCAGAATCCTGGCGATAGCGACCTGGTTCTCCTCGTCCGAGGCAGCGACCCCCTTCGAGCCCCCGCCCGGCTTCGCGTCACCGGCCTTGTCCGCCACCGACACGGCGGCGGGCTGCCCACCGCCGGCGGCCACCGCCGGGGAGGAGAGCAGCACGGCCGGGGCGATCGCCATGGCCGCGACGAGAACCGACGCACGAACCAACTTCATGTACGCACCTACTTGCCATAAGGAACGGATAAAAAGCTCCCGTCACACTACATCCGATGATCACAACAGACTCACCGATTTACCGGCATCACTCGCACGGATATAACTTTGCCCGACTTGTCATATTCGTTTGGGGAAGTCTGATGCGCAGGATTGCTTCGGGTGCGGTGTCCGCTCTGCTCACCGTCGGTGTACTCACCGGCTGCTCGTCCACGGACGACAAGAGCGGGGCCGAGACCTCCGCAGGGGCGATGAAGGAGAGCCTCAAGCCGGCCGAACCCACGACGGGCGCGACGGGCAGGACAGCCAAGCCCAAGTCCGGCGCGGGGCTGAAGGACGGCAGGATCGGCGACGCCGGAACCGCCTGTGCGCTCCCCGTGTCGTTCGAGGCACCGAAGGACTGGAAGCTCACCGAGTTCACGGCCGAAGACCGCGATTTCCTCCGCAAGTTGTCCGGCCACGCGTCCGTGAACGGCGCCTGCGAACTCTCCGCGCGCCCCACCGGCGTGATCGGCTTCATCCGGGTGTTCACCACCGACGGACCCGACAAGTCGCCCCGCCAGGCGCTGGAGAACTTCGTCGCCGAGGAGAAGCGCGTAAGCGAGCCCCACTACACCGAGACCAAGCTCGGCGACCTGCCCGCCGCGGAGGTCGTCTACACGCAGCAGGACCTCCTCCTGGACGAACCGCAGACGCGCCGAGGCCTCGCGGTGAAGACCACGAAGGGCCTGACCGTCCTGCACCTGGAGGGCGCGGAGAGCGACGACTCCAAGGTGATGATCCCGGCCTACGAACAGGCCAAGGCGACAATGCGCTCCACCACCTGAGCCGCCGCACGGCGAGGCACACCGCGCACGCATACTGGGCCGATGCTCACGCCCTCCCCCGCCCGTTTCCGGGACCCCGGGTACGGGAAGCACCACTTCGCCGTCTCCGACCGGATACTCGTGCGCTGTCCCAAGTGCGAGCGGCAGGCGGAGGTGGTCACGGCCGTCCGCGACGCTCGGGACGATTCATCGGGTCTGGACATGCCGCGGCGACTCGTGTGCCATCACTGCGGACTGTCGCGGCAACGGAAGAAGGACGATCCGATCGCATTCTTCCGGGGCGGCGGCCAGGACATGCTCGATCCCTACTTTCACGAACCGCTCTGGCTCCAGAAGAACACGCGGCACGGTCACCTGTGGGCGTACAACCCCGAACACCTCAACCTGTTGCGGCAGTACGTGCAGGCGACTCTGCGCGAACACGACCCCTGGTACGAGCCCTGGCGCAAGATGGGGCTCTTCGGCCGCCTCCCCGCCTGGATCAAGCAGGCGAAGAACCGCGACGAGGTGCTGCGCGGGCTGGACCGCATGCGGACCTCGCTCACGGCGTGAGCCGGCCCGACGAGCTCAGCGCGAAGGGGCGCCCGGATTTCCCCGGGCGCCCCTTCCGTCCTGCGCTGGCGCAGACCTGGCGGAGACTGTGGGATTTGAACCCACGGTGACATCGCTGCCACGACGGTTTTCAAGACCGTTCCCTTAGGCCGCTCGGGCAAGTCTCCCCGTGTCGGTACGACCCGCACCGACACGGGGGACAGCCTACCGGGTGGTGGCTCACGGTTGAGAGGGCCGGCCGTGGGTCCACCGCAGGGGGCGCGGGGCGGGCTGGTGATCACCGGCCCCGCCCGGGGGCGCCGGGCCGCCCCCTCCGGTCACCCCGACTTGGCTGTGGCCCGTACGCCGAAATGGACGTAGCGGCTGCCGTCCGGGAGGGCGTAGAAGACGACGGGTATCCAGGCGTCCTTGTCGTTGCGGCGGCCGGCGAAGACCGTCTTGGACGGGGTGTCCGAGACCGGGGTGAGGTGCCAGACGAGCGGTTCGAAGGTGCCCGCGAGTCCGTCGGCTCCCTCGTATCGCAGCTGGAGCACGCCTTCGCCGGTCGTGGCACCGGCGATGGTCATGAGGAAGCCCTCACGCTTGTACGTGCCGATGAACGGCTCGGTGTCGACGGCCGGGTGGTTCTCGGCGGGCTCGAACCGGGGCATGGTGACTCCGGCGAACTCGGCGGTCAGCTCGCGGCAGAGCGCCTCGTAGACCTTGGGGGCGGCGCCCCCGCCGTTGGTGAGCAGGGCGATGGCGAGGCCCTTCTCCGGGATGGCGCGCAGGTAGGCGAGCTGGCCGAAGGTGCTGCCGTCGTGGCCGAAGCCGCGTACGCCGTCCCAGTCGAACAGGCCCCAGCCCAGGCCCCAGTGGGCGCCGAGGAACCACTGGTCGGGCATCTCCACCTCGGGAGCGAGCATGTCCTCCACGGCCTCGGCCGAGAGCACCCGGGTGCCGTCCGGCGCCTTGCCTCCGTCGATGAAGAGCCGGGCGAAGCGGACCACGTCGGCGGCGGTGGCGCTGATGCCGCCGTACGGTCCGGCCGAGCGGGGCAGCATGTTCCACAGCGGGGTGGGGACCGGGTCCTCGCCGGGGTCGCCCATGTGTCCCATCGCGGCACGGAAGCGCAGCACTTCCTCGGGCAGCGTCATCGTCTGCTCGAGCCCGAGCGGGTCACAGATCAGCTCCTTGAGCGCCTCGTCCCAGGTCCGGCCGGTGATCACCTCGACGATCCGGCCGAGGACGTTGTAGGCGGTGCCGGAGTACGACATGGTGGCGCCGGGCGGGTTGGTGAGGCCGACGTTCCTGGCGGCTTCGACGTAGCGGGCCAGGCAGTCGTCGCCGCGGCCCGTGTCGTTGACGTAGTCGCCCTCGATCCCGCTGGTGTGGTTGAGCAGCTGGCGCGGGGTGACGGTCCGGGTGGCCTCGGCGTCGGCGACGGCGAAGCCGGGGAGGACGTCCACGACCGGCGCGTCCAGGTCCAGCTTTCCGGCGTCGGCGAGGCACATCACCAGCGCGGCCGTGTAGCCCTTGCTGACCGAGCCGATCTGGAACACCGAGTCCGTGGTCGTCTCGACGCCCGTCCGGGTGTGCAGGATGCCGCTCGCCATCTCATGGATCCCGCCGTCGGCGAGAACGGCCAGCACCGCGCCGGGGATGCGGTGCTCGGTGATCAGCTCGTCGAGCCGGGTCTGCCAGTGGTCGTGGTCGAACGTCGCCGGCTCGGCGGTCCTGCCCAGCGCCCGGTCCACGGCCTGGGCCGCTTCCCGGTTGGCGCGGTCCACGAGCTTGGCGACCTCCTCGTCCACACGCTTCGAGAACTCTCCGTACGCATGCTTCGACATGACATCCTCTTCGGCGATTGGGCGATCGGGCGATCGGGCGATTGGCGGTACGAATGGTGGAGCAGGCGGTGCCGTGCTTCTCCAACCGGCTCCAACCGGCTCTAACCGGCCTGCCGGGGCCGCCGGCCGACGAGGGCCGTCAGCGAGGCCATGGTCGTCCGCGGGGGACGCCGGAGGTCACGGTCGGGGCGGATGAACGGGCGGGCCAGGACCCGGACCAGAGCGCCGAGGACGAAGCCGTACGCCGCCACCAGTCCGTGCCCGTTGGACTGGGCGAACCACAGGATCAGGCCGGCGACGGGCACGGCGAGCGCGAGCAGCCGCTCCTTCGGGGCGCCGTCACGAGCACCGGCGCGCAGCAGGAGGGCGGCGGCCAGGGTCGCGGCGAGGAAGTAGGTGGCGCCCGAGCTCCCGGCGAAATTCCGGGCATCGGCGGTGGCCCGGTCGGACTCCCCGAAGAGGGCGTCGATGTGCTGCGGCAGGAGGATGCCCGCGGCGAACAGGCCCGCCATCAAGGGGGCGCCCCAGAACCACTCCGCGAGCGCGGCGACGACCACAAGGGTGGCGATGTTCCACGCCCCACCGAAGAGGCCGCCGTTCTGCATGAAGACCGCGGTCACCACGCGCCACCAGCCGGATTTGCTCGGATCGTCGTCGAAGGCGTCCATCGCCCCCGACCAGCAGAGCTGGGTCACCACCGCGCCGATCGCGATCACGGCCAGCCCGACCGTGGCCCAGGGCAGGCGGCGCCGGCCCACGGTGTCCGGCCCGATCAGGGCCATACCGGCCTTGAACATCAGCACCATCAGCCCCGCCGTGGTCACGTTGAACACGATCGCGCCCATCGCCGCCTCCATCCCCCTGTTTGACCTGCGATGACAGTGACCTTAGCGGCAGCGGGCGCCAGATTCAAACAGTGTTTGAAAACTGTGGATAGACTTGCCCCATGAAGCTGACCCCGGACCGGATCATCGACGCGGGCATGATCGTGTTCGCTGAATCGGGCTATCACGGACTGTCCATGCGAAAGGTGGCAGAGCGACTCGGCGCACACGCCGGGAGCCTCTACTACCACGTACCCAGCAAGAGCGCCCTGCTCCAGCTGATGGCGGACCGGCTGGCCCGCCAGGCCTACGAGGCCGGCACGGACGCGCTGACCGCCCTCCCCGAACAGGCCGACTGGAAGGACCAGTTGGAGGCCCAGGCCATCGCGCTGCGCCACAGCGTCCGGCAACACCCGGGTGGTGCCGCCCTGTTCGCCGACAGCCCGAAGGTCCTCAGTACCGGAGCACTGTCGTTGATGGAACGGCTGTTGCAGACCCTGGTGGACGCCGGAGTGCCCGAGGAGCGGCGCGGCGTCGCCGCCGACGCGCTGCTCAGCCACATCACCGGATTCGTACTCCAGGAGCAGGGCGATCCGCCCGCCGTGCCCGTCACGCCCCAGGCCGTCGCCGACATCCACGACCGCTTTCCGATGACGGTGGCCGCGGCGTCGACCTCGGTCCACGACCTGGACGAGAAGTTCATACAGAGCGTGCGGCTGCTCTGCGACGGCATCGAGGCGCAGATCCGGCCACCCGGCCGCTCCTGATCCGGGTCGGTGCGATGTCGGCGCGACGTCGGCGCGACACGGTGACGGTCACGGGTAGCGGTTCCGCGACATCACCGCGCGCGGGCACGGGTGTTGTCGTAACTCCGCCAGCCACCACCCTCCTGGGCCTGTTGGAGTGATCGCGGAACCCATCGCCTTCCCGAGGACGGAAGCCCATGCCCGTGACCACCACCGCCACCACGCCCTTGCCCATACGCTCCCCCGCGACCGGCTGGCCGGCCGTGGTCACGGTCATGCTGGGGATCTTCGTGATCGTCACGACCGAGATCCTGCCCATCGGCCTGCTGACCTCGATCGGAGCCGGCTTCACCGTCTCGGACGGCACGGCCGGTCTGACGATGACGATGCCGGGCCTCCTGGCGGCGGTCTCCGCTCCCCTGGTCACCGCCGCCACGGCACGCGTCGACCGCCGCCTGATGCTGTGCGTCTTCACGGCCCTGCTGGCCCTGGCGAACCTCCTCGCCGCCGCGGCCCCCTCCTACTGGCTCGTCCTGACGTCCCGCGTCCTGGTCGGGATCACGATCGGCGGCTTCTGGCCGATCGCGACGGGGCTGGTGCAGCGGCTCGTACCGCCCGCCTCCGTCGGCAGGGCGACCGCCGTCGTCTTCTCCGCCGTCCCGCTGGGGTCCGTCCTGGGTGTACCGGCCGGCACCCTCATCGGCGACCTCGCCGGATGGCGCACGGCATTCCTCGTCATGGGAGCACTGACCGTCGGCGTACTGGTCATGCTGCTCCTGCTCGTACCGCCGCTTCCGCCGATCGAGGTCACCCGGCTGAGCGTCCTGCGCGGCCTGATCCGTGGCGCGGGTACCCGCTTCGCGCTGCTGCTGACGTTCCTGGTCGTGCTGGCGCACTTCGGCGCGTACACATACGTGACGCCGTTCCTCCAGCGGGTCACCCATGTCGGCGACGGTGCGATCACCGCGTTTCTGCTGGTCTACGGCGGTGCCGGCATCCTCGGCACGTTCCTCGGCGGCTCCTGGGTGGCCCGGTGGCCGCAGGCCGTCCTCGGGTTCGCGGCCGGTCTGATCGCCGCGGCGACGCTCCTGCTTCCGGTACTGGGTCACCGGCCGGCCGACGCGCCGGCCCTGCTGATCGTCTGGGGCATCGCCTACGGCGCCGTGCCGGTCGCCTCGCAGACCTGGTTCTCCAAGGCGGCGCCGGACGCCCCGGAAGCGGCGTCCGTGCTGTTCACCGCCTCCTTCCAGGCGACGATCTCGATCGGCGCGCTCCTCGGCGGAGCCGTCCTGGACCGCACCTCTCCGTCCATGGTGATGGCGCTCGGCGGCTGCACCGCGGTGCTCACGGCCCTGGCCGTAGGGGCTCGGTCCGGCCGAAGCCGAAGCCGGAACCCATACGGGGCCTAGGCGGTCTTGACCGCCCCGCCGTCGACGAGATGGTCGGCGCCCGTGGTCGCGGCGGCGAGCGGCGAGGCGAGGTAGGCGACGAGCGCCGCGACCTCGTCCGGTTCGACGAGCCGGTCGATGAGCATGCCCATCGCCGCCGGCAGACCGGCCAGGAGGTCGGCGTGCGGGACACCCATGGACGCGGCCAGTTCCGCGCCGTAGCCGGTCGGGCTCTCCCACATGGCGGTGCGGACCGGTCCGGGCGAGACGGTGTTCACCCGGACGCCCCGAGGGCCGAACTCGTGCGCGAGGGCCTTGCCGAACGCGGTGATCGCGGCCTTGGCCGTCGTATAGGCGACAGGTCCGCCGTGCGGGACGCGGGCGCCCATGGAGGACACGTTGACGATCGCGCCCCGGGCGGTCAGCAGCGCGGGGAGGGCTGCGCGCGTGACACGGACGGTGGCGAAGAAGTTCAGGTCCATCGTCCCCGCCCACTGCGCGTCGGTCAGATCGAGGAAACCGCCGCTCAAACCGCCGTCACCGCCACCGACGTTGTTGACCAGGATGTCGATGCCGCCCAGTGCCGCCACGGCCTCGGTGACGAGGCGCTCGGCACCGGCGGGATCGGACAGGTCCACGGCCACGGGTATCGCACCGGCCACCTCCATCTCCCGGGTGGGCGTACGGGCGGCCCCGACGACGCGAACGCCCTCGGCGGCCAGGGCCCTGACGACGGCCAGCCCGATGCCGCGGCCGGCACCCGTGACAAGGGCGGTCTTGCCGGTCAAGCGCAGGTCCATGGTGTTACCTCCACACATAACTGCATCGCTTGTGATGCATGGAAACTAGAATATGCATCATCGATGTTGCAAGTCATTGAGGAGTCGCCACACCGGCGTACCCTTAAGGGGTCGCCCGTAGAACCGGAAGGAACCCGCATCCCCATGGCGCTGCCCGCCTCCACGAAACCGCTGCGCGCCGACGCCGAGCGGACGGTACGCGCGATCCTCGAAGCCGCCGAGCGGGTGCTGTCGGTGAATCCGGCGGCGACGATGGAGCAGATCGCCGAAGCCGCCGGGGTCGCGCGGACCACCGTCCACCGGCGGTTCGCCTCACGGGAGGCGCTGATCACGGCGCTGGCCGCATGGGCGACCCAGCGGTTCCACGAGGCCGTCGAAGCCGCCCGGCCCGACACCGCCCCGCCCGCCGTCGCGCTCTACCAGGTCACCGCGAACGTGCTCCGCGTGAAGATCGGATGGGGCTTCGCCATGGGCGCCCTCCCCACCGATGCCCCCGAGGTCGCGCGTGCGCACGCCGATGTACTGGACCGGTGCGAGCGGCTGTTCACGCGCGCCCGCGACGCCGGCCTGCTCCGGCCCGACACGGATCTGGACTGGGCGCGCCGCGTCTACTACGCACTCATCCACGAGGCCGCGGCCGAGGCGCCGGACACCGACGCCGCCGTGGACGCTCTCGCCACGCGCGTCGTCGACACCCTGCTCCACGGCCTCGGCCGACCGGCCGCCCCCTGATCCGGTTCCTCGGACCAAGACGGCGGCAGGTCACTCCTAGGGGAACAGCATGACCCCGAAGGCCAGCACCACGAGGAAGGCGATGAGGACGACGACCCCGATCCGCATGGGGTGATGCGCCAGCGCGGCGTTTCCCGGTCCGCCTCCGCGCGGCCGGTCCTCCGGCAGTCGTGGATTCTCCGGCCTGTCGTGTGTGTAGAAATCGCCACTGGCCATGAGCACACCTCCTGGTGGAGGTCGGCGAGCCCTCCCCGGGAACAGGGGAGAGCTCTGAATGAGTGCTACATGGCCAGTATGCGACTTTTGTCAGGAAAGCGGGATATAGCAGGCCGGTGGGCGTCAGCTCGCCTTGTCGCCGCGGCGCTCGCCCAGCGTGATCTCCGTCGTCGCCTGCTTGCCGTCGCGGACGTAGGTGACGTTGACCTTGTCGCCCGGCTTGTGGGTCCAGATCTCGCTGATGAGCGTGGGGCCGCTGTCGATCGTGGTGTCGTCGAGCTTGGTGATCACATCGCCCGGCTTGAGGCCGGCCCTGTCGGCCGGGCCGCCCGGGGTGATGGACGGACTGCCGCCGTCGTTGCCCGAAGCGATCCGGGCACCGCTGACGTTGTCCTTCATGTTGACCGTCGCCGAGATGACCGGGTAGATCGGCGTGTGGTCCTTCATCAGCTGCTGGGCGACGTTCTTCGCCTGGTTGATCGGGATGGCGAAGCCCAGGCCGATGCTGCCGGACTGGCCCTGACCGCCGCCGAATCCTCCGCCGCCGTTGCCCGCGGACTGGATGGCGGAGTTGATGCCGATGACCGCGCCCTGGGCGTTGAGCAGCGGGCCGCCGGAGTTGCCCGGGTTGATCGAGGCGTCCGTCTGGAGGGCGCTCATGTACGAGGCCTGGCCGCCGCTGCCGCCGTCGCTGGAGGCGACCGGGCGCTTCTTGGCGCTGACGATGCCGGTGGTGACCGTGCCGGACAGCCCGAAGGGCGCGCCGATGGCGACCGTCGCGTCGCCGACCGCCGCCTTGTCGGAGTCGCCGAGCGGAAGCGGGTTGAGCTTGGCGCCGGAAGGGTTCTTCAGCTTGATGACGGCGACGTCGTAGCCCTGGGCGCGGCCCAGCACCTCCGCGTCGTAGCTCTTGCCGTCGGAGAACGTCACCGAGAGCTTGCCGCTGTCGGCGGCCGAGGCGACCACGTGGTTGTTGGTGAGGATGTGGCCCTGGGTGTCGTAGACGAAGCCCGTGCCCGTACCGCCCTCGCCGTTGCTGCTCTGCGCCTCGATGGTCACGACGCTGGGCAGCGCCTTGCTCGCG
Organism: Streptomyces sp. NPDC037389; assembly: GCF_040636475.1. Lineage (NCBI taxonomy): Bacteria > Bacillati > Actinomycetota > Actinomycetes > Kitasatosporales > Streptomycetaceae > Streptomyces > Streptomyces sp. NPDC037389. The sequence continues at coordinate 362,938 of NZ_JBEZUS010000004.1, read as the reverse complement.
ATGTCCGCGACCGAGCCCGGCGTACGGCTCTCGACCTTCGGGTCGCCGGAGGAGGAGACGGTGGTGGAGCTGTCGTCGCTCCCCTTCGCCGCCCAGAAGCCGATGCCGCCGCCGACGCCGCCCGCGACGAGGGCCGCGGCGAGCACGGCCGCCACCAGGCCGCCCGACCGGCCGCGCCGCGGCGGCGGGGTCGGGGCGCCCCAGGGCGCGGCCGCCGCACCGTACGGCGGGGGCGCCGCCGCGCCGCCGTACCACTGGCCGGCGTCGGGGGCACCGGGCATGGGGACGCCGGTGGCGTTGTACGCGGGCTGCGGCGGACCGGCCGGGAACTGCGCGGTCTGGGCCTCGGGCGGGGGCGGGGGCGTCTGCCCGTACGCGGTGGCGGGATCCACCGGGGCGGGGCCGACGGGCGCGGCGGATCCGACGGGCTCAGCAGCGGGCGCGGCAGAGCCGGAGGAGGCCGGCGCCTCCTTCTCCAACACGACAGGAGCGGCAGGAGCAACAGGGGCGGCAGGAGCAGCAGGAGTGAACGGAGCAGCAGGAGCGACCGGAGCACCGGAGTCGACAGCAGGCAGCTGCGCCGTCCGCTCCTCGGCCGGCGCCCCGGCCGGCGCGTCGGCCGGGGCGGGGACCTCGGCCGGCGGTGGCGTCGGAGACCCCGGCCGCGGCTCCGCCGCGGACGGAACGGAGGCGCCCTCGTTCTCGGTGCTCACTGTTGTCTCCTCTGCAAGAAATGCTTCATGCCCGGCCACGATCACCAGGGTCCGAGTCCAGCCTTTCCCATGGCACGTCAGGCCACCGTAAGCGGAGCCTGTGGCCTCTGCCGCCGCCGGTCCTCACTACCGGTCCTCACTACCGGTCCTTACTACCGACAAATCGTCCGCCATGCGCGATTGTGCCAGCCGGTGGCACCATAACGCGGTGACTCAAGAGCACCACCTCCTCGACGTCGTCGCCCACCGCGGAGCCTCCGAGGACGCTCCGGAACACACCCTGGCCGCCTACCGCAAGGCGATCGAGGACGGCGCGGACGCCCTGGAGTGCGATGTGCGGCTGACCGCCGACGGGCATCTCGTCTGCGTCCACGACCGCCGGGTCAACCGCACGTCCAACGGGCGGGGTGCCGTGTCCACCCTGGAGCTGGCCGACCTCGCGGCCCTGGACTTCGGCTCGTGGAAGGCCGCGGCGGGCGAGCCCGAGGCGCCGGACCGCGACACCGACCCCGATCCGGCGCGGGTGAGAGGCCTCGACGCCGACCGCGAGAGCACCTCCGTGCTCACCCTGGAGCGACTACTGGAGCTGGTCGCCGACTCCGGGCGCCGGGTCGAGCTGGCCATCGAGACCAAGCACCCCACCCGCTGGGCGGGCCAGGTGGAGGAACGGCTGCTGGCCCTGCTGGAGCGCTTCGGCCTGGACCGGCCGCCGCCGGGCGAGCCCTCGCCCGTACGGGTGATGAGCTTCTCGGCCCGCTCCCTGCACCGGGTCCGGGCGGTGGCGCCCGCGCTGCCCACCGTCTATCTGATGCAGTTCATCAACCCCCGCTACCGCGACGGCCGGCTGCCCCAGGGCGTACGGATCGCCGGGCCCAGCATCCGCATCCTCCGCAACAACCCGGACTACGTGGCGCGACTGCGCCGCGCGGGCAACGCCGTGCACGTCTGGACGGTGAACGAACCGGAGGACGTCGAGCTGTGCGTCCGCCTCGGCGTGGACGCCATCATCACCAACCGGCCCAAGGCCGTCCTGACCCAGCTCGGCCGGAAGTAGCCGGAAGTAGTCGCCGGCCGGCCGGACCTTGATCGGCCGTTCGGCTGATCCGGAGGCTCCGGCGGCATTACAAGGAGTGCACCGGCGCGTTCGGTACGTATTCGGCCGTCGCGAGTGCCCCACCGGGCGGAGGTTGGCCGGTTTCCGGTCCAGTCCATTGGGGCATCCATCCCCTGACGTGGGGCAAAGGAGGTCTCGGGGGTGGCGTTGGTGGTGGCACAGGAGGTGCCCACGTCGTCGATCATGGCCGTACCCCATGGTCCAGCCGGTGTGGGCGAGGCAAGACACCGGATGCGCAAGGAATTGCGCTCCGGCGGGGTACCGGATTCGGTCATCGACGACGCGGTACTGATCCTTTCCGAGCTGCTCAGCAACGCGTACCGCCATGGGCGCCCGCTGAGCCGTGAGAACGGCGACCGGGGCCCGGACGACCCCGGCCTCGTCCGGGCCGCCTGGCGGGTCGACGGGCGCGGCAGGCTCACGGTCGAGGTGACCGACGGCGGCGGGCCGACCCGTCCCTTTCCGGCCACTCCCTCGGTCACCGCGCGCGGCGGCCGCGGCCTGAACATCATCAACGCGCTCTCCCAGGACTGGGGCGTCCGTGACGCCACCGGTGAGGTGACGGTCTGGGCGGCGCTCTCCGCGCGCGCCGGTTTCGCTACGCGCGTCGATCCCGACATGAGCGTCCTGAGCTTCCCCGGCCTCGCCGACTTCGACGATCTGGCCTAGGACCGCACCTGGTCGACCCGGCCGTGCGCTTGGCGTGTCGACGCGCGTAGACACATATCGCGCGGACACCTGTGCCGACAGGGGCCGGCGGGCGGTGGCGGCTGTCCCCACGTGTCGCCTCCCGCCCCGGCCCGCCCTCCCGCCGCGCGACGGACGCGGCACGGCCACCCCCGCGTACGCGCCCGCCCGCGCGACCTCTCCCGCGCGCCCGGCCGTGCCGTCACAGCCGGGCGCTAGGCTCGCGCCCGCAGGTAAACGGCCTGCCTCGGAAATCGAGAAATCGACCGGCCCCGGGCCCGCGCCACACTTCCCCGCGGGACGGACGGGCCGGACGCACCGATCGGGAGACACCCACACCATGGCCAAGAAGCGCCGCCCCCAGACCAAGGCCGCCCAGCCGCACGCCGGTGACGTGGTGGTCCCCGTCGTCGGCGCCCGCGAGCCCTGCCCCTGCGGCTCGGGCCGCCGCTACAAGGCCTGCCACGGCCGCGCCGCCACGCACGCCGCCGTCGAGCTGGTGCAGCGGCCCTTCGAGGGGCTGCCCGGCGAGGCCGACTGGGTCGCCCTGCGCGAGCTGGTGCCCGCCGCGACGGTGGAGCTGAAGCTGAAGGACGGGCTGCCGGAGGGCGTGCCGTCGGTGACCCTGGCGACGGTGCTGCCGATGGCCTGGCCCGCCCTGCGCCGCGACAACGGCGCCGTTCTGCTGGGCCTCCAGAACGACACCGCGACCGGCGACCTCAGCCGCGACCTGGCCGACACCCTGCTGCGCGCCCTGGAGGCCGAGCCGGGCACCCCGGTCGCGGCCGAGCGGACCGGCGCCGAGGGGCCGCGCCTCCAGGACCTGCTGGACCCGGCCGCCCCCTTCGAGCCCGTCGTCCACACGGGCTTCGAGTTCTGGGTGGAGGACGCGGAGAACGCCACCGGTGAGGTCGCCGCCTCCCTGGAGCGGGCCAACGCCGCCGCGATCCCGACCGTCCGGCTCTCCGGCGTCGGCTCCGCCTACTGGTGCGAGACGCCGGAGAAGAACCACCTGCGCTGGGCGATGACCGAGCCGGAGGAGCGGCTGCTCGACGCCCTCGCCCGCCTCCACGCGGCCGGCACGAGCTCGCTCGGCGAGGGCACCCGCCTCGTCGGCTCCTTCCGCGCGCACGGGCTGATCGTGCCGGTGTGGGACCTGCCGACCGCGATGCGCGCGGAGGACGTGCAGAAGCCCGCGGAGGCCTTCGCGGAGCGGCTGGCGGCGGCGCTGGCGGACGAGACCCCGCTGACGGCCGACGAGCGCCGCGCCCGCGGCGGCCTCACGAGCCGTCAGGTCACCCTGAACTGAGGCCGGCTGGATGGCGATCACGTGGAACTCCCGTGATCGTCATCCGGACAGGCCCCGGCACCCACCCGGAATCGGCCGCACCGTCGAACAGGGCCGGATGGGGCACTTCCGGCACCCCGGAACGGTAAACGACCGGTCAAGCCGCGTGACTCCTGTCACAACTCCCGCTGTCAGACCGGAAATCGGCGTCCGGAAATCCACGATCGAATTTGCGAACCGCAGATCTCTTGTTACCGTTCTAGGAGCCCGGTCGCTGGTGCATCCCCCGTCGCCAGCGACCGGGCGTTTCCATGCCTGGGCATCGATGGGACGCCGATCGGATGCTGATCGGACACACGTCCGGCACCTCCCCGGCGCCCCTCCACCCGGCCCCGGACCCGCTCCCGGCCCTCCGCCGGCATCCACGCGGCACTCCCCGCCACCGGCCCGGCCCCTGAACAGCCGCCCAAGGCCCCGGCCGCCCACCCCGTACGTCATGGGCGCGGCAGCGCGCGTACGGGCTCACAGCCGGCTCAGGGGGCGCCCACAGCGACCTGCCGCGAGCCCGGGGCGCTCCGCTAAACCTCAGGGCGAACACCCTCGTACGCGCCCTCGTACGCACCCTCATACGCGCCCGGTGCGCGAGCCCGCGCTAACCCTCCTCGGGCGCCGAAGAGTTGCTCCCGGAGCGGAGGAGGAGCTTCCCATCCGTCGAAGCGATCTCCGAGACCGCCGCATACGAGCCATGTCCGCGCACGGTCCGTTCGTGCGGGGTCTCGCACATGTCCGGATCATCGGTTGCGGCGAGGTCGCAGTTCACCTGCACGGTCCGGCCGTCGGGGGCCATCAGCGTCAGCACGCCGACCAGGGGCGCGCCCGTCGCGTTGCGGTAGTACGTACGGGCCCAGGTGTCCCGGTCCCGCTCAAGGACGCAGGTCTGGGCCTCCACGCCCTCCGGCGAACCGAGTTCGGGACCGCACCGGGTGGCGCCCGCGAGACCGGTGCCCAGGGCCGGAGCCGACGGGTCCGCGGGGTCGCTCGCATCGGTGGCGCCCTGCCCGAGGGGGCCGTGCGCGGTTCCCGGCGCACCGAATCCGGCCGGGCGGGGACCGCCCGCCGCGCCCCGGGCCCCGGCCCGCGCGGCGTCACCGCTGCCGCGTTCCCGGCCGGCGCCCTTTCCGGATCCCGCCCCGGATCCCGCCCCGGAATCCATCCCGGAACCGGCTCCGGAATCCGCTCCGGAATCCGGCTTCGTCCGGGCCCTCTCCCGGCCCGCCACCCCCGCCGGGCCCGCCGCGGCGACGGCCAGCGGCAGCACCACCGCCAGCACCACCGCGCTCGCGAGCGCGATCATCCGGAAATTCGCCGCGCGCTGCCCGGCCGTGCCGGGAACACTGGACGCACCCACCATGGGACCACCTGCAACTCTCCACGGGCGCTCGAGCGCGCGACCGCGGGACACGGAACGGATTGCGCGGCGCGGGACGCCTCAAGGGCCCCGCACCGATGACCCCGGTACGGACCCGCGCGAACCCTCGCCCCGCCGGGCCGACGGCGCCCTTGCCACGGCGCCCGGCACGACCCGGATCCCGAACATACGGGCACGACCCGGCTCTTCGGGGCCTCGCGCGGCCGTTTCCTGCGGTTCTCTCCCCGGCTTACACCCGGAAGAGTGAGAGCCAGGAGTGAGAGCGAGGAGTGCGAGCGCGTGCGTCTCCCGTCCGTACGCGCTCCTGTGGCCGGCCAGGCCCCGCCGGGCCGCCGGGCCCGGGTGTGCCCGGGTGTGCCCCGGGACGGGCTCAGTGCGCGAGCCGGGTGCCGCCGCCCTGGCTGCCGGTGGCGCCGACGGTCTGCTCGACCAGGACGTCGATGACCGTGGCCACGTCGGGCAGCCAGGGCCGGGCCAGACCGTCGAGCCGCCGCTTGGAAGCGGAGCGTCCGCCTCGCCCGGCGGTGGCGCCCGCCGGCCTCGGGGCCCGCTCCCAGCGCACCCTGCCCGCGCCCGTGGGCGAGGGCGGCAGCACGGCGTAGCCGCCCTCGCCGTGGAAGCGCAGCGCCCCGGGGACCCAGTCCTGGCTGTGGAGGAGTTCACCGAGGACTTCGAGGGAGTAGGGGGCGACCAGCAGGGACCAGCGGGTGGGGGTGGCCACCACCGGGCCGAGCCGGACGCCCGCCCGGTCGAACGCGGCCAGCGCGCGGGCACCGGCCACCGCCGGGAGGCTCACCGCGCAGGGTGCCCGGCCGCCGGTGGCGAGGACCACGGGCGCCTCCGGGCGGTTGGTCCACCACCAGCGGACCATCCTGGCGTCGTCGGTGGCCGCCAGCAGACCCGGGTCGAAGGGGTGGGCGCCGGGGACCGCGCAGTCGGGGTCGGGGCAGCCGCACTCGCGGACGCGGCCGATGCCGGGCCGCAGGCCGATGCCGGGGAGCACTGGCCACTGCCATTCCGTCGCGTAGGTCAGGGCCGCGGTGAGTACGGCGGACCGGCCGGCCCGCCGGAGGGAGAGCTTGCGTCGCCTTCCGAGGATCTCGCGCATGAGCGCTCGTTCCTTTCCGTGAACGCCGAAGGTGGGCCCTTGCCGTCGGCAGGGGCCGTACTGCACGTACATGACGCTGGGCGGTGCTGCTGGAACTGCGGGAATTGCGCGTAGCCCCCGCGAATCGAGGGGACTACATGGCACTACGGGCACTGCTCGGCGCGGACCGCGCCGCGCCGTGGCTCCGGGACCGGCACACCACGTGGATCAAAGTCACTGCGCGTACGACGCAGCGCATCACGCCGAGGGGCGAGCGTGAAACCTGGCGGGGGGTGGCGCGCGTATGGCGCTTCGTGCTGAGCCGGTGCGCCCCTCGCCTGCGGCATGGGTTGCCCCACGCCGCTCGGGGATGGGCGTGGCCGTTGACCGATAAGACGCTCGGGCCCGCCGCCGGGTTGCGGGGCGGCCCCAACTGCCGCTGCCCTTCTCCGAGTACGTACCCACCGCGGTGGATGTGACGCGCTGCTGGAGCGATGCCAGTCGATCGCAATTCCAGGGCCACGGCACTATTTTCCGGCCAAACTTCAGGGGACTTCGAGGGGCGCGGAAGCCTCATCAGACACCATGAATCCCACTGGTCCAATGCTGGACATCCCCTTGCCCGGGCGTGTACATGTGGAGCACTGATAGCGCGCAACACGACAGGGGGTTTGCGGTGCTATTGCGTGGAACACCCAGGCCAACCCACTGGTCGTACGGGCCCGGCGGGCCACCCCGGGCCGGCTCCCGGACAGGTCCCGGCGGCGGCCGGGCACGCCCCCGCCCGGGCGGATCGCCATGACCTCCCCCCACCCGCCGAAAGTGGCCGGAATCAATCCACCGGTCCCCGCTCCCGCGCACACTTCGGCCCCTGCGGTTCCCACTCCCCCCACCGCGCCCGAGCCGTCCTCCCCCACTTCGGGTGCCCCCTTCCAGGACCGTCTCGCCGGCTGGGTCTCCGACCTGACCACGCTCCACGAGCTGACCGAGCGGCTCAGCCGCACCGCCGACCTGGACGCCGCCCTGCGCGAGCTGCTGCGCGCCGGGGCCTCCCTGGTGGGCGCCGGACGCGGCCTCGTCACCCTCCACCCCGACTCCGGCACCGGCCACCCGGTCACCGTCGGCCTGGGCCTCGGCCACGCCGACATCGGCCACATCGAGACCATCCCGCCGGCCCACGACCCACGGGCCCCCGGCCCGTTCACCGGCCCGTTCGCCGGCCCGCACACCGGCCCGTACGTACGGCTCCTCGACGACCTCCCGCCCGAGGGCGACCGGAGCGGCAGGGTCCATCCCGACATCCCGGGCGAGGACGACCTCGACCCCCGCCACCGCGAGGTCGCCGCCCGCCTCGGCTACGCCGCCAGCTACGCCCTCCCCCTGGAGTCGGCGGCGGGGCCGTCCGGCCCGGACGCGGACACGCCGCCCGGCGCGGGCCGCATCGGCGCGGCCGTATGGCTCTACGACGAGCCCGCCGAGCCCAGCGAGCGCCAGCGCCACCTGGCCGGGCTCTACTGCGGCTACGCCACCGAGCACCTGGCCCGGCTCATCGAACTGACCGGCGCCCGCGACACCGTGGCCACCCTCCGCGAGGAACTGCTGCCCAGCAGGCTCCCCCGGGTCCCCGGCATCCGCCTCGCCGTCCGCCACCGCACCGGGCCCCGGGGCGGCGGGAACTGGTTCGACGCGCTGCCGCTGCCCGAGGGCGCGCTGGCGCTCGCCATCGGCGGGATCACCGATTCCGGCCCGGGGGCGATCGCCGCGACGGGCCGGCTGCGGGCCTCCCTGCGCGCGTACGCCGTGATGGAGGGCGAGGATCCGGTCGCCGTCCTCTCCGACCTGGAGCTGCTGCTCAGACTGACCGAGCCCACCCGCACGGCGACGGCCCTCTTCGCCTACTGCGAGCCCCCCGGGACCCTCCCGGGCGAGGGCCGGGGCCGGAAGGTCGTCGTCGCCGGGGCGGGCCACTGCTCACCGCTGATCGTCGGCCCCGGCAGGGTCGAGTACGTGGAGACCTCCCTGTCGGCCCCGCTCGGCATGCTGGCCTGCTGGGAGGCGCCCAGCGTGGAAATCGAACCGGAACCCGGAGAAACGCTCCTCTTCTACAGCGACGGCCTGCTCCACCGCACCGGCGACAGCATGGACCGGGCCTTCGCCCGGCTGCGCTCGGCGGCGGCGACCGTGCCCCGGTCCGACCGGCGCGACCCGGAGGCCATCGCGGACCACGTGCTGCGCACGGTCCTGCCGGAGGACGGCGACCCGGCGGACCCGGCGGAGGACGTCGTCCTTCTGGTGGCCCACTTCGAGTGACGGTCCGCACAACCTTCTCGAGGGCATTCCCCCACACATACGATGGAAAGCGGCCCCGTTCGAGGAGGAAAGCCAGTGACCGAGCAGCCCGCACCCGAAAACCCTGAAGGTGACGAGCCGATCAAGCAGCGGAAGAACGGCCTCTACCCCGCCGTCTCCGCCGAGCTCACCGACAATATGAAGTCCGGCTGGGCCGACACCGAGCTCCACGATCTGCGGCCTATACCCCAGGCCGCCGAGACCGCGCGACGCCGTGCCGAGCTCTCGGCCCGCTTCCCGGGCGAGCGTCTGGTGATCCCGGCGGGCAATCTGAAGACCCGCTCGAACGACACCGAGTACGCCTTCCGCGCCTCGACCGAGTACGTGTACCTCACCGGCAACCAGACCCAGGACGGCGTCCTCGTCCTGGAGCCCACCGGCGAGCAGGGCCACGAGGCGACGATCCACCTCCTGCCCCGCTCCGACCGCGAGAACGGCGAGTTCTGGCTGGACGGCCAGGGCGAGCTCTGGGTCGGCCGCCGCCACAGCCTGACCGAGGCCGAGCGGCTGCTGGGCGTGCCCGCCGACGACGTCCGCGAGCTGACCGGCACCCTCGCCGGGGCCACCGGCCCGGTCCGGGTCGTCCGCGGCCACGACGCCGGCGTCGAGACGGCCCTCACCGACAAGGTCACCGCCGAGCGCGACGAGGAGCTGCGCGTCTTCATCAGCGAGCAGCGCCTGGTGAAGGACGGCTTCGAGATAGCCGAGCTCCAGAAGGCCGTCGACTCCACCGTCCGCGGCTTCGAGGACGTCGTGAAGGTCCTCGACAAGGCCGAGGCCACCAGCGAGCGCTACATCGAAGGAACGTTCTTCCTGCGCGCCCGCGTCGAAGGCAACGACATCGGCTACGGCTCCATCTGCGCCGCCGGCCCGCACGCCACCACCCTCCACTGGGTGCGCAACGACGGCCCGGTCCGCTCCGGCGACCTGCTGCTGCTCGACGCCGGCGTGGAGACGCACAGCCTCTACACCGCCGACGTCACCCGTACGCTGCCGATCAACGGCGCGTACACCGGGCTCCAGCGCAAGATCTACGACGCGGTGTACGAGGCCCAGGAGGCCGGCATCGCGGCGGTGAAGCCGGGCGCCAAGTACCGCGACTTCCACGACGCCGCCCAGCGCGTCCTCGCCGAGAAGCTCGTCGAGTGGGGCCTGGTCGAGGGCCCGGTCGAGCGCGTCCTGGAGCTCGGCCTCCAGCGCCGCTGGACCCTCCACGGCACCGGCCACATGCTCGGCCTGGACGTCCACGACTGCGCGGTCGCCCGCACGGAGACCTACGTCGACGGCGTCCTGGAGCCCGGGATGGTGCTGACCGTGGAGCCCGGCCTGTACTTCCAGGCCGACGACCTGACCGTGCCCGAGGAGTACCGGGGCATCGGAGTCCGCATCGAGGACGACATCCTCGTCACCGAGGACGGCAACCGGAACCTCTCCGCCGCCCTGCCGCGCACGTCCGCCGACGTCGAGGCCTGGATGGCCGGCCTGAAGGGCTGAGCCGGATCCGGATCCGGAACGACCGAAGAGCCGCGGCCTCCCCCGAGGGGCCGCGGCTCTTTCGTGTACCGCGTGTATCGCGTGTATCGCTACTTGTCGGCGGTCAGCACCCCGGCCTGGCCCCAGCTCTCCGCCGGGGTCTCCTGGATCCACACCTGCACGGCCTCGGCGGGGATCTGGTAGGCGTCGACGAACGCGTCGGTGATGCGCTGGACCAGATCGCGCTTGAGCTCGATGGAGCGGGGGCCCTGCTGGACGGTCACGACGGGCATGGGGTGCCTCCTCGAATCACGGTGGTTCCCGGCGGTTCCGGGTCGTTCACCGGCGTGGGAACAGTCCATCGCGCGGCCGTCCGCCGAACCAGGAGCACTCGGAGCCCGCAGCGATCACGAATCGTGATCGTCGGCGCCGGAGCACGCCTCCAGCAGAACGTCGAGGCAGGGGGGCGGGGCGGCCGGGTGCACCGCGAGCGCCGCCGGGAGGGCCAGGCCCCGGCCGCGGACGGGCAGGAAGACCACCCTGCCGGTGCGCAGCTGCCGCGCGTGCGACGCGTAGATCACGGTCCACAGGGGCGTGGCGGCCCCGATGGCGGCGAGGGTGTCCTGGAGGGAGCCCACCGGTCCGGGCACCGGAGTGAACCCGGCGTCCTGGCATGCGGAGACGACGAGGTCGACCAGGGGCGGGTTGCTGCGCCGGTCGGTGAGGCGCAGGGGCAGCGCGGCCAGGTCGGCGAGGTCGACGTCGGTCGCTGCGGCGAGGGGGTGCCGCGCGGGCAGGGCGACGACGAGCTGGTCCTGCCACACGGGTATCAGCCGGACGCCGGGGTGTTCCTCGGCGCCCCGGACGAACGCGGCGTCGAGGGTGCCCGTGGCGACCTGTTCCAGCCGGCTCCGCGCGGGTGCCGACACCAGCTCCACGGCCAGCCGGGGCGCGAGCCGGCCCAGGGCCTCCAGCACCCGGTCCAGATGGTCGCCGAGCCCGGCGCTGGTGCCCAGGCGGAGGGTGGCGGCGCGGGCCTCGCCGAGGCCTGCGGCCACGGTCCGGGCGCGCTCGGCGGCGGCGAGCACGGCCCGTGCCTCGGGCAGGAAGCGTTCGCCCGCGGCGGTGAGGCGTACGTGGCGCGGTGACCGGTCGAGGAACTCGGCGCCCAGCTCGCGCTCCAGGCGGCGGACCTGCTGGCTCACGGCGGACTGCACGATGTGGAGCCGCTCGGCCGCCCGGCCGAAGTGCAGCTCCTCGGCCACGGTGACGAAGTAGCGGAGCTGACGCAGTTCCATCGGCGCACGACCAGCCTCTCCTGAGGTCGGACGCCGGACCGCCTCCCGTCGAGGCCGTGGTCAGGCCCGGATGAGCACCGGCGTCCGTAGGGAGGACCTGACGCCGATGATCTTGCCCGACGCCTTGAGGCCTTGAGGATCCCGGCGCCTTGATGCCTTGGGAGGCCTTGTGGCCCCGGAAGGCCCTGAGGCCTTGTGGCCCCGGAAGGCCCTGAGGCCTTGTGGCCTTCAGGACGCCTTCAGGAGGGCCGCGGCGGCGGGGCCGCCTTCCCGCCACTTGAGGATCTTGTCGAAGCTGACGACCGCCCCGGCCCGGCCCGGACGGTTGCGGACGCGGACGTGGTCGGTGAGGGACGCGATCAGGAAAAGACCCCGGCCGTGCTCGTCATGGACGGCGGCCGGGGTCCTGGTGTGCGCGCGGGCCGGGTGGCGGCGCGGATAACGGGGGCGTTCGGCGAATCCGGGGCCGGAATCGGTCACCTCGATGCGACAGGTGTCGCCGTCGATGAGGGCCGTCACGCGATAGCCGGTGGAGGCGTCACCGCCGTGCTCGACGGCGTTCGCACACGCCTCGCTGAGCGCCACGGCCAGGTCGTACGAGGTCTCGGGGTCGACACCGGCCGTCTCCATGGCACCGATCAGCAACCGTCGGGCGAGCGGAACGCTCGCGGCCTCGCGCCGCAAGTGGAGTGACCACCAAATGCTCATGCTCAGCCTCCTGGCCGCGGCTCGACATACCGTTACCTATAGCCACGAGGCGCGCCGCATAAGCCTGTCGGTTGTGTGAGACCGCTCATTCGGCCGACGCGCCACGCGGGCGGGGGCGTGTATGGGACGGGGCGGTGGTGGACGCCTGTGGCACGGGGGACGAGCCGGACACCCTGCCGTAGGGATTCCGTGAGGCCGGTGGGATGATGGCGCGGTCATGCCTCTCCCCGTCGCGCGCGCCGGCGCCGATCTGCGACTGATCCGGGCCGCGGTGTTCACCGCGGTCTGCGTCGTGCTGTCCGCGGGCGGGCATGTGCTGGCGTCCTGCGCGGAGGTGCCGCTGTGGACCCTGGTCGCGGCGGGCGCGGCGGTCTTCGCCGTGGCCGTGCCGCTGGCCGGTCGGGAGCGCTCGCTGCCGGGCATCGCGGCCGCGCTGGCCGTGGGCCAGCTCGCGCTGCACTCGCTCTTCGCGCTCGGGCAGCACGGGGGGCGGGGCGCGGACGCCGCGGCCGCCCACCGGGCGGGCGCCGACGGCCACTTGATCGACTTCGCGGGGCAGCTGCTCTGCGACCAGCGGCCGATGTCCGCCGACCGGGCCCGTGAAGTGATCACGGGTGCCGGGCTCGACCCGGCCCTCCACGTCCCCGGCGCGCCCGCGCCGAGCGGTGGTGGCGGCGCCGGTTCGTTCGTACACGCCCTGCTGCCCTCCCCGGCCATGGTGCTGGGCCACCTCCTCGCGGCCCTGGCCCTGGGCTGGCTGCTGCGGCGCGGCGAGGCCGCGCTGTGGCGTCTGGTGCGGCTGTCGGCCGGGTCGGCGCGCGGTGTCGTGGAGTCCGCGCTGGTCCGGGCGCTGGCCGTCGCGCTGCTGCCGTTCGTCCGGGCACTGGGCGCGGAGCCGCTCACGGTGCCCCGGTGGCGGGCGGCCGTGCGGGACGAGCGTCCGGCGCGGGAGGCCGAGTGGCGGCACGTCGTGATCAGGCGGGGGCCGCCGCGCCTCGCCCTCGCGGCCTGACGACACGACGCATCGCTTTCCACCACCCGGCAGGGCGGGGAAGGGTGTTTCGCGCTGTCACCGCATGCGCGCCATCCCCTTCCGTTCGCTCCTGCCAGTGGAGAGTTTTCCCATGACCTCGTCGACCTCGTCCCGTCGTCTCCGTGCCGCCCGTGCCTCCCTCGTCGCCGGTGTCACCGCCGGTGGCGTGCTGCTGTTCGCCGGGCCCGCCTTCGCGCACGTGAGCGTGCAGCCCGGTACCGCCGAGAAGGGCGGTTACAGCACCATCGCCCTCAAGGTGCCCAACGAGAAGGACAACGCCTCGACGGTGAAGCTGGAGCTCACCCTCGACCCCAAGCACCCGCTGGTCTCGGTGATGCCGCAGGCCGTCCCGGGGTGGGACGTGAAGGTCGAGAAGACCAAGCTCGACAAGCCGGTGCAGATGCACGGCAAGTCGATCGACGAGGCCGTCAGCAAGGTCACCTGGACCGGCGGCAAGATCGAGCCCGGTCAGTTCCAGCAGTTCCCGCTGTCCGTCGGCCAGCTGCCGACCGACGCCGACGAGCTGGTCTTCAAGGCGCTCCAGACCTACTCCGACGACGACGTCGTCCGCTGGATCGACCCCTCCAAGCCGGGCGGCGAGGAGCCCGAGCACCCGGCTCCCGTCCTCAAGCTCGTCGCGAAGGGCGCCGCCGGCGCGGGTGGCGGTCACCACGACGACGCCAAGGGCGACAAGGACGCGAAGAGCGACAAGGTGACCGCCACCGCCGAGAAGAAGAGCGACGGCGGCAGCGACAACACCGCCCGCGCCCTCGGCATCGCCGGCATCGTCGTCGGCGTGGTGGGCGCCGCCTTCGGCGTGCTCGCCGGGCGCCGTCGCCGCGACACCGCCGCCTGAGGCCGTACCGCGAGAAGCACGGAAGGCCGGGCCGCGGGGCGTGACGCCCGTGGCCCGGCGACACCGACCACCTCTGGAGAAGCACTCCATGCGCACCAAGATCCTCGGCGCGGTCCTCGCCGCGACCGCCGCACTCACCCTGACGGCGTGCGGCGGCTCGGGTGACGGCGGCGACAAGCCCGCCGCCGATGTCTCCGCCGAGCCGAAGAAGGCCGGGGCGATCGTCCTCGACGCCCCCAAGGCCAAGCCGGACCTGGTCCTGACGGACACGTCCGAGAAGAAGTACGAGCTGGTCAAGGAGACCAAGGGCCGTCCCGTCCTGCTCTACTTCGGCTACACCTACTGTCCCGACGTCTGCTCGACGGTCGTCTCCGACATCGCCGCCGCCGAGAAGAAGCTGCCCAAGGCCGACCAGGAGAAGCTCCAGGTCGTCTTCGTCACCACCGACCCCGAGCGGGACACCCCCAAGCGGATCCGTGAGTGGCTCGACGCCCAGGGCGGCCAGGACATAGTCGGCCTGACCGGCGACTTCGCCACGATCCAGGCGGCCGCCAAGCCGCTGGGCATCCTCGTGGAGCCGGCCAAGAAGGAGAAGGACGGTTCCGTGACCGTCAGCCACGGCGCCGAGGTCGTCGGCTTCTCGCCGAAGGACGACGGCGGCCACTGGATCTACACCGCTTCCACCACGTCCGATCAGTACGCCCAGGATCTCCCGAAGATCGTCAAGGGGGAGAACCCGTGATGCGCCCGAAGAAGATGAACAAGGCCACCGTCGCCACCGCCACCGCCCTGCCGCTCGTCCTCGCCGGCGGGCTGCTGCTGATCACCGGCTGCCAGTCGGAGAAGGACCGCCTGTCGGTCTCCTCCGGCAAGCCCGAACTGTCCGTCAGCGGCGCCTACCTGCCGCAGCCCGCGATGGCCGACATGGCCGCCGCGTACCTCACCGTCGAGAACGACGGCGGCAAGGCCGACCAGCTCGTCGAGGTCACCAGCCCGCTCTCGTCCGACATCACGATGCACACCACCGAGGGCTCGCAGATGAAGCACGCGGCGAAGCTGGAGGTGCCCGCCAAGGGCAAGCTGGCGCTGTCGCGCGGCGGTACGCACCTGATGCTGGGCAAGCTCGACCACAAGCCGCAGGCCGGCGAGAAGATCGAGTTCACCCTGCGCTTCGCCACCTCGGCACCGATCAAGATCCAGGTGCCGGTCGAGAGCGCGTCGTACCGCCCCAAGGACTGACGACGCGATGAGGACCCCGACCGCCGTACGACGCGGGACGTTTCGCGGGGTGTCGCTTCTCGGCACCTTCGTCGCCGCGCTGTTGTGCGTGCTGACCCTCGGCGCGGGCACCGCGTCCGCCCACGCGGCGCTCACCGCCACCGACCCCGCCGACGGGTCGGTGGTGCCCACCGCGCCCGCGCGCGTCACGCTCACCTTCTCCGAGGGGGTGCTGCTCAGCCCCGACTCGGTACGGGTGCTCGACCCGCGCGGCGAACGCGTCGACCAGGGCAGGCCGCAGCACGACGGCGGACGGAACGGGACCGCGACCGTCGCGCTGCGCGCCGGGATCGCCGACGGCACGTACACGGTGGCGTGGCAGGCGGTCTCGGCGGACAGCCACCCGGTGGCCGGGGCCTTCACCTTCTCGGTCGGCGCGCCGTCGAAGACGACCGTGGCCGTCGACTCGGCGGCCACACGCACCGATCCGGCCGTCGCGGCCTTCTACGCGATCGGCCGGTACGCGGCGTACGCGGGCCTCATCCTGCTGGTTGGCGGCTGTGTCTTCGCCGGGGTGTGCCGCGCGTCGCGGGCGGTGCAGCGTGTCGCGGTGAGCGGCTGGATCACGCTGTTCGTCTCGACGGTGGCGCTGTTGCTGCTGCGGGGCGCCTTCACGAGCGGCAAGGGGATGGGGTCCGTCCTCGATCTGTCGCTGCTGGGCGGCGTGTTGTCCACCAAGCCGGGGGCGGCGCTGCTGTCACGTCTGCTGCTGCTGAGCGCGGCGGCGGTGTTCCTGGCGGTGCTGTTCGGCACGTACGCCCCGGGCGGTGCCGGGGACGGTACGCGCACGGACGGTACGCGCACCGGCACGGGCACGGGCACGGGTACCGGTGGGGACCGTACGCTCGGCCGCCGCCGGGACATCGCCTGGGGCCTCGGCGTCGGGGGCACGCTCGTCGCGGGCGGCCTCGCGGCGACCTGGGCGCTGGCCGAACACGCGTCGGCGGGCCTCCAGCCGTGGCTGGCGATGCCGGTGGACGTGGCGCACCTGCTGGGCGTCGCGGTGTGGCTCGGCGGGCTGGCGGCGCTGCTGGCCACACTGTGGTCGGGCGAACGGATCCGGCGGGCGGCGGTCGCGCGCTTCTCCCGGATGGCGTTCGTCTCGGTCTGCGTGCTGGTGGCGACGGGGCTCTACCAGTCCTGGCGGCAGGTCGGCTCGTGGGACGTGCTGACGGGCACCGAGTACGGGCGCTGGCTGCTGGTGAAGGCCGGGCTGGTGGCCGTCATGGTGGGCATCGCGTTCCTCTCCCGCCGCTGGACGGGGCAACTCGTGGACGCGTCCGGGTCGAGGCGGGCGACGGGCCGGAAGAAGCCGACGACCGGCACGGGCGCGAAGCCGACGACCGGCACGGGCGCCGGGTCCGTCACCGGCTCGAAGAACGCGGCCGCCGCCAAGTCCCCTGAGCCGCCGGCAGGCGACCCCGTGCGGGCCGCGCAGCTCGCCCGGCAGCGGGTGGCGCGCGAGAAGGCCGCCGGGCGGCGTGCGCGGGACGCGGACAGCGGCCGTACCGGGCTGCGTCGGTCCGTCCTCGCCGAGGCGGGCGTCGCCGTCGTCGTACTCGCCGTCACCACCGCTCTCACCGGCACCCAGCCCGGCCGGGCCGAGACCGAGCAGCGCCAAGCGGCGGGCCGGACGGCCGCGCCGTCCGCGGCCCGGCCCGCCGAGGTGCGGATCGCCTACGACACGGGCGGCGCGAACGGCCGGGGCACCGCCCGCGTCGCCGTCGACCCCGCCCGTACGGGCGCCAACACCCTCACCGTCACTCTGACGGACCCGTCCGGGCGCCCGGTGGACGTACCGGAGCTGACACTGTCCATGACCGAGAAGGAAAAACAGATCGGTCCCCTGCGGGCCGCGCTGGAGCGTCAGTCCGCCGGACTGTGGAAAGCCAAGGACTTCCGGCTGCCCATGGCCGGCGACTGGCAGCTGTCCCTGACCGTACGGACCTCGGACATCGACCAGGTCACCGAGATCGAGAACGTGAAGATCATCTGATGGCTGACACGACTGACACCACGGCCGGCGGAGTCGCCGGGGACGAGACACGCCCGATCAGCGGCAAGGCGGGCGGCAAGCGCGCCGGGAAGAGCGCCGGGGCCCGCCCCGGCACCGGACCGGGCGGCTCGTCGAAGGGCCGCGCGCGGCCCGACAAGAGCACGCGACCCGACAAGAGCACCGGCAGTCCCGCCAAGGACGGCCCCGTCACCCGGGGCGGGGGCGGCGACGCGGCAGCGAAGGCCGCCGGCCCCGCCGCGCCGGCCGACGGCGTCTCCCGCCGACGGCTGCTGGGCACGGCGGGCGCCGCCGGCGCGGCGGCGCTCATCGTGGGCGGGGTCGCGGGGGCCACCGGGGCCGAGGCGGTGCGCGGCAAGCCCACGCCCCTGTCCGACGTCGGCTCGGGCGTCGTGCCCTTCCACGGCACGCACCAGTCGGGCATCGTCCAGGCCGCGCAGGCGCACGGCCATCTGGTCGCGTTCGACCTCACGGCCGGGACCGACCGCAAGGGCGCGGCCGCGCTGATGCGCCGCTGGTCCGCCGCGGCGGCGGAGATGATGGCCGGCCGGCCGCCCCAGGGCGACGAGCTGGGTGTCGCGCTGGACGCGGGCCCGTCGTCGCTGACGGTCACCTTCGGCTTCGGCCGCACGTTCTTCGACCGCGTCGGGCTGACGGACCGGCGGCCCGACGGGCTGGAGCCCCTGCCCCCCTTCACCGCCGACGCCCTCGACGGCAAGCGGAGCAACGGCGACCTGTGGGTGCAGATCGGCGCCGACGACGCGCTGGTCGCCTTCCACGCCCTGCGGTTGCTCCAGAAGGAGGCGGCGGGCTCGGCCCGGGTGCGCTGGCAGATGACCGGCTTCAACCGCACGCCGGGCGCGACGGCGCAGCCGATGACCGGCCGCAATCTGATGGGCCAGATCGACGGGACGAACAACCCGAAGCCGTCGAGTGCCGACTTCGCCCGGAAGATCTTCGTGCCGGACGACCAGCAGGGCGCCGAGTCCTGGATGGCGGGCGGCTCGTACGCGGTCGTCCGGCGCATCCGGATGCTGCTGGACAGCTGGGACAACCTGTCGCTGGAACGCCAGGAGCGCGTGATCGGCCGCCGCAAGTCCGACGGCTCCCCGCTGTCCGGCGGTACGGAGACCACTCGCGTGGACCTGGACAAGGTCGGCTCGGACGGCGCGCTGGCCGTCCCCGGCGACGCCCACATCCGGGTGGCGGCGCCGGCCAACAACCGCGGCGCGGCGATGCTGCGGCGCGCGTTCTCGTACCACGACGGGTTCCTCGACGACGGCGCCCCGGACGCGGGCCTGCTGTTCATCGCCTGGCAGGCGGACCCGCTGAAGGGCTTCGTCCCGGTCCAGCGGAAGCTGGACCGCGGCGACGGCCTCTCCCGCTTCCTCCGCCACGAGGCCAGCGCCCTCTTCGCCGTCCCGGGCGGCTGCGAAGAGGGAAGCTACGTGGGCCAGCGCCTGCTGGAGGGGTGAGCGTCCGGCTCCGGGGGACGCCCCCGGAGCCGGGATCGGTAGGGTGGACGGCCGAGCGTTCCGTGCCCTTCCGGAGGACAACATGAGGTCGGCAACCCGCTACACCTACCTCGGGCCCGAGGGCACGTTCACCGAGGCCGCCCTGCGCACCCTCCCCGAGGCGGCCACCCGCGAGCTGGTGCCCATGGTTTCCGTGCCCGCCGCCCTCGACGCCGTGCGCGGCGGCGAGGCCGCGGCCGCGCTCGTGCCGATCGAGAACTCGGTCGAGGGCGGCGTCACCGCGACCCTCGACGAACTCGCCACCGGCGAACCTCTGATGATCTACCGCGAGGTGCTGCTGGAGATCGCCTTCGCGCTCCTCGTCCGTCCGGGCACCCGGATGGAGGACATCAAGACGGTGACCGGCCACCCGGTCGCGCAGCCGCAAGTGCGCAAGTGGCTGGCGGCGAACCTGCCGGAAGCGGTGTGGGAGTCGTCCGCGTCCAACGCGGACGGCGCGCGGCTGGTCCGCGACGGCCGCTACGACGCGGCGTTCGCCGGGGAGTTCGCGGCGGCGACGTACGAGCTGGAGCCGCTGGTCACCGGAATCCACGACGCGGAGAACGCCCAGACCCGCTTCGTCCTGGTCGGCCGCCCGGCGCGGCCGGCGGCGCGCACGGGGGCGGACCGGACGTCGCTGGTGATGTGGCAGCGGGACGACCACCCGGGCGCGCTGCTGGAGTACCTCCAGGAGTTCGCGGTGCGGGGCGTGAACCTCATGCGGATCGAGTCGCGGCCGACCGGCGAGGGCATGGGGCGCTACTGCTTCTCCGTCGACTGCGAGGGGCACATCACGGACCGCCGGGTGGCCGAGGCGCTGATGGGGCTGAAGCGGACGTGCGCCGAGGTACGGTTCCTGGGTTCGTACCCGCGTGCGGGTGTCGCCACGGGTACTGCCCCGGGTGTCACCTCGGGTGAACGGCCGGACGCGCGGCCGAACGGTGCGGGGGACGCGCGGCCGGGGACGACGGACGGCGACTTCGTGGCGGCGGCGGACTGGCTGGCACGCTGCCAGGACGGCCGGGCCTGAGCGGTCGCCCGCAGGCCGGCCCCAGGTCGGGCCGAGGTCGGGCCGAGGTCGGCCCGGCGTTTCCCACAGGGTTACCCACAGACTTATCCACAGGCCGTTCTCGACCTGGGGATAAGTCGATAGAGCGAGACTCCGAGAAGCCGTACGAAACGGGCAATGGTCGACATATCTCTCCGCCGGTCCGGCGCGGCCGTCCACAGCCACCGATTCCCGTGACCGCTACCCATCCGTCAGTCGAAATGCCTCGAACAACCCTTTAGGGGGATTGGGCGCCACCCCAAAGAGTGGCCGTAAGAGGTTTGCCTCATGAAACTCTGACGAATGACGGACCAAACGGAATCTCTGATTCCGACATCCACAGATTTCCCGCACACCCTGTGGACAAAGAAGCGGAACCACTCACTCCTGTGGACAACGGCGCTCTTCACCGCCATCCTCAACTGCCGTCTTCCACAAGGCGGCACGGGCCCCGGACGGTCCCGCCGGCCCGTCCGGATCGTCGCCGGATGCCCGTCCGCGCCCTTTTCCGAAATTCCCAGAGTTGGACAAATCACAACCAAAGGGAATATCGCGTCGAGCAACCGCAGCGCACAACGGTAGCCTGGAGGGGTGATTGACCTTCGCCTGCTCCGTGAGGACCCCGACCGTGTGCGCGCGTCCCAGCGCGCCCGTGGAGAGGACGTCGACATCGTCGACGCGCTGCTCTCCGCCGACGAGCGGCGCAGGTCGTCAAGCGTCCGCTTCGACGAGCTCCGCTCCGAGCAGAAGTCGCTCGGCAAGCTCATCCCCAAGGCCACCGGCGACGAGAAGGCCGAGCTGCTGAAGAAGGCCGGCGAACTCTCCGCCGCCGTCAAGGCCGCCGACGCCGAACAGGACGAGGCCGCCGCCGAGGCGCAGCGCCTGCTGCTCCGGATCGGCAACATCGTCCACCCCGACATCCCGCGCGGCGGCGAGGACGACTTCGTCGTCCTGGAGACCGTCGGCACCCCCCGCGACTTCGCCGCCGAGGGCTTCGAGCCCAAGGACCACCTGGAGCTCGGCCAGACGCTGGGCGCCATCGACGTCGAGCGCGGCGCCAAGGTGTCCGGCTCCCGCTTCTACTACCTGACGGGTGTCGGCGCGCTGCTGGAGCTCGCCCTCGTCAACGCCGCCATCGCCCAGGCCACCGCCGCCGGCTTCACGCCGATGCTCACGCCCGCGCTGGTCAAGCCGCGCGCCATGGAGGGCACCGGCTTCCTCGGCCAGGCCGCGCAGGACGTCTACCACCTGGAGAAGGACGACTTCTACCTGGTGGGCACCTCCGAGGTCCCGCTCGCCGCTTACCACATGGACGAGATCCTCGACGCGGAGCAGCTGCCGCTGCGCTACGCGGGCTTCTCCCCGTGCTTCCGCCGCGAGGCCGGTACGTACGGCAAGGACACCCGGGGCATCTTCCGCGTCCACCAGTTCGACAAGGTCGAGATGTTCTCGTACATCGCGCCGGAGGAGGCGGAGGCCGAGCACGCCCGCCTGCTGGAGTGGGAGAAGCAGTGGCTGACCAGCCTGGAGCTGCCCTTCCAGGTGATCGACACGGCCACCGGTGACCTCGGCTCCTCGGCCTCCCGCAAGTTCGACTGCGAGGCCTGGATCCCGACCCAGGGCAAGTACCGCGAGCTGACGTCCACGTCCAACTGCGACGAGTTCCAGGCCCGCCGCCTGTCCGTCCGGATGCGCGAGGGCAAGAACGTCCGTCCGCTGGCGACGCTCAACGGCACCCTGTGCGCCGTGCCGCGCACGATCGTGGCGCTGCTGGAGAACCACCAGCAGGCCGACGGCTCGGTGCGCGTGCCCGAGGTCCTCCGCCCGTACCTGGGCGGCCGTGAGGTCCTGGAGCCCACCGCCAAGTGACGCCCCCGGTCCCGCCGCCGTTCCGTCTGATCGCGACCGACCTCGACGGCACGCTGCTGCGCTCCGACGACACCGTCTCGGAGCGCACCCGCGCCGCCCTCGTGTCGGCCACGGCGGCGGGCGCCGCGCACATCGTCGTCACCGGGCGCACCGTCGCCTGGACCAAGCACATCCTGGACGCGCTGGAATACCGGGGCCTCGCGGTCTGCGGTCAGGGCGCGCAGGTTTATCACGCGGGCGAGCACAGACTGCTGACGTCCGTGACGCTCGACCGGCGGCTCGCCGCGCTGGCACTCGCCAAGATCGAGGCCGAGGTCGGCCCGCTGCGGCTGGCCGCCAGCCGTGACGGCATGGACGGCGACGTCCTGGTCGGCCCCGGCTACCGCCTCCAGGAAGGGCCGCTCCCGGTCGTTCCGATCAACGAGGCGAGCGAGCTGTGGGCCGCCCCGCTCAACAAGGTCTACCTCCAGCACCCCACGCTCGACGACGACTCCCTGGCGGAGGTCGCGCGGTCGGTCGCGGGCGGCTTCGTCGGTGTGACGATGGCCGGCTCGGGGATAGTCGAGCTGCTGCCGCTGGGCCTGAGCAAGGCCACGGGCCTGTCGCTCGCCGCGCGCCGGCTGGGCGTCAAGGCCGTCGACACGATCGCGTTCGGCGACATGCCCAACGACGTCCCGATGTTCGGCTGGGCCGCCCACGGCGTCGCCATGGCCAACGCCCACGAAGAGCTCAAGGCCGTGGCGGACGAGATCACCGCCTCGAACGAGGAGGACGGGATCGCGGTCGTCCTGGAGCGTCTCTTCGGCTGAGTGCCGTCCCGCGCTCTTGTCCAGCCGCCCCGGCCGCCTGTCGGGCCGCCCCGGCCGCCTCCAGCGCGGCCCGGCGTGCCCGGCCCGCGTCCCACCGCCAGGGCGGCCGGTTCCGGGTCAGCGACCAGCAGGCCAGGCCCAGCCCGAGCGCGATCGCGTGACCGATGTCGGTGAACGTGCCGCCGGTCAGCATCGGCACGGCGAAGAAGGCCACCGCTCCCACCAGGTAGAGCCAGCGCCACGGCCTCGGAACGCGATAGGTGAGGACCCCGACGGCCCCGGCGAGCCCGTAGGAGACGCCTATGTCGACGACGTGCTTCATCGAGCGCGGCGCCGAGTGGCTCTCGATCGCGTGCAGCAGGATCTCCTGGCTGATCAGCGTCGCCGCGACATGGGCGACCGCCACCACGCACAGCCAGCGCAGGGTCCCGATCCAGCGCTCGACGTTGGCGTGGAAGACCTCGAAGAGCACGGCGTAGAGGGCGAACGACGACGGGGTCTCGATCCAGAAGCCGCTGATCAGCAGGGATTCCAGCGGATGCTTGTTGAGCTCGTGGATGTTGCTGCTGTTGCGGTGGAGGAGAAAGGCCTCCAGGCCCTCGCTCGCCGACGCGACGACGAGGCTGGTGATGCCGATGATCAGCAACCAGATGTGGGTACCGGGCGAGGAACGGACCCAGGAGCGAATCCCGTCGACTACCACCCTTAGACGGTAGCCCGACGGACCCGGGAGCGCAGTTGTAGGATGACTGGGCAACCGGTTGAATGGACGACCAGTGCATCGGGAAAGCAACCGGCGCGGCACGGCTTCCGCGTCAGGGCTTCAGGGAACCTGTCCGGAGGACGCATGGCATTGCGAGCGGCGGGACGACAGACCCTCGTGGACACCGTCATGGAACAGCTGCGCGCCCAGGTGGCCGCCGGCGAGTGGCGGGTCGGGGAGCGCATCCCCACCGAGCACGCCCTCGCCGAGCAGCTGAAGGTCGGCCGCAACACGGTCCGCGAGGCCGTCCGCGTCCTCGTGCACGCCGGGATGCTGCGCTCCCGGCAGGGCGAGGGCACCTTCGTGGTGTCGGCGGCCGACCCCGCCGAGGTCATGCGCGGACTGCGGCTCGCCGGGGTGCGCGACGTCCTGGAGCTGCGCATCGCGCTGGAGGCCGAGGCCGCCCGGCTCGCGGCGCTCCGCCACGAACCCGCCGACCTGGAGCGGATGCGGGCCGCGCTCGACGCCCAGACGGCCTTCGAGGACGCCGACGGCCAGCCCGACTCCGGCAGCCTGGAGCTCTACGCGGACCACGACGTGGAGTTCCACCGCGCCGTCGTGGAGGCCGCGCACAACAGCGCGCTGACGGCGACGTACGCCTGGTTCAGCAGCTCGGTGCGCGAGGCGCTGGTCACCGCGCTCGGCGACCACGACATGCCGCGCATCATCCACGGCGACCACCACGCCCTCATGGAGGCCATCGCCTCCGGCGACCCGGACGCGGCCGCCCACGCCGCCCGGGTACTGCTCGAACGCCCCAAACAGGCCGTCGAGTCCCTGCTCGGCGACGGCTGACCGCGAGAGCCGACCGCGCGCCACCGGCCCGTCCCCACGGGCCGGTCCCCACACCCACCGGCGGCCGATCCGCCCCCGGCACCCTTCGCACCACCCCTGGAGGCACCCCCTTGTCCGAAACGAGGTCCGACACCCCCGACATAGCGCCGGTCGGCACGACGCCGACCGATACGTCACCGGCCGATACGTCACCGGCCGGTGTGCCCGCCCGGCGGGGCGTCCTCACCCACCCCGCGTTCGCGATGCTCGGCATCGTGCTCGCCTCGCTGAACATGCGGGCGGCGCTCGCCGGGGTCTCGCCGCTCATGAGCGAGATAGGCGGCCACTTCCACCTCTCGGCGGCCGTGAGCAGCCTGGTGACCACGATCCCGCTGGTCTTCATGGGCCTCGGTTCGATCGTCGCGCCCCGGCTCGCCCGGCGCTTCGGCACGGAGGCCGTGCTGTGCGGCGCGCTCGTGCTGCTGTGCGGGGGCATCCTGCTGCGCGTCGCGCCGCCCGTGGTGGCGCTGTTCGTGGGCTGCGCGCTCGTCGGCACGGCGATCGCCCTGCTCAACGTGCTGATGCCGGGCCTGGTCAAGCGGGACTTCCCGGACCGCGCCGCGAGCATGACCGCGCTCTACTCCACCACGCTGATCCTCGGCGCCACGGGCTCGGCCGCGCTGTCCGTGCCGCTGGAGAACGCGCTGGGCGGCTGGCGGGGCTCGCTCGCCTCCTGGGCGCTGCTCGCCGCCGTGGCGGCCCTCGTCTGGCTGCCGCAGGCGGTCCTCACCCGGCGC
The DNA here is from genome assembly GCF_040636475.1 of Streptomyces sp. NPDC037389. NCBI lineage: Bacteria > Bacillati > Actinomycetota > Actinomycetes > Kitasatosporales > Streptomycetaceae > Streptomyces > Streptomyces sp. NPDC037389. Next base: position 338,037 of record NZ_JBEZUS010000004.1, on the reverse strand, counting down.
GACGCCGCCCGGACGAACGCTCCCGCCGCGGGGCCCTCGACCGCGCAGGACGGTCCCCGGCTCACCCGGTCGCCGCTGGCCTGGCAGGTCACGCTGATGATGGGCACCCAGTCGCTGATCGCCTACGTGTGCATCGCCTGGATGCCGACGATCTTCACCGACCACGGGATGAGCAAGGGCGAGGCCGGCCTGGTCTACGCGTTCTACACGCTGGTGCAGATGGCCGGTTCGTTCGTCGTGCCGCTGATCGCGGGCCGGATGCGCGACCAGCGCGTACCGGTGGTCGTCGTGGTGGCCCTGATGGCGGCGGGCGTCACCGGCCTGCTGATCGCCCCCGCGGCGGGCGCGTGGGTGTGGGCGACGCTCATGGGCGTGGCCCAGGGCGGTCTGCTGGGCCTCGCCCTGACGTTCATGGTGCTGCGCACCCGCGACGCGCACACAGCCTCCCGGCTGTCGGGCATGGCCCAGACGTGGGGCTATCTGCTCGCCTCCGTCGGCCCGTTCTCGATCGGCTGGGTGTACGGGGTGACGGACAGCTGGACGCTGCCGGTCTCGCTGCTGCTCGTCGCCTGCACGGCGCTGCTCTTCCTCGGGCTGGGCGCCGGGCGCGATCGGAAGATCTGAGGCGTTGGGGGAGTGGAGGGGCGGCGCGGGCCGCCCCTCCACTCCCCCATTCGCGTAGTTCGCAGGAGGAATCCGCCGTCATGCGCGCAACATCCCGGATCACCGTCCCGGCCCGCCTCGTCGAGCACCACGAGGACGCGTCCGAGGGCGAGGGCGGCCCCGAGTGGATCGCCGCGCTGCCGGATCTGGCGGCGGACTTCCTCGACCGCTGGCGGCTGCGCGTCGACGGCCCCGCGGCGCACGGCGTGGTGGCGCTCGTCCTGCCCGTACGGCGTGCGGACGGCTCCCCCGCCGCGCTGAAGCTCCAGCCGGTCACCGAGGAGAGCGCCGGTGAGGCACCGGCGCTGCGGGCCTGGGCCGGCGCGGGAGCGGTGGAACTCCTCGACCACGACCCGGAGTCCGGCACGATGCTGCTGGAGCGGCTGGACGCCGGCCGCTCGCTCCAGGACGTCCCCGACGCGGAGGCGGCGCTGCTGTCGCTGACCGAGCTGCTGGGACGGCTGCTGGAGGCGCCCGTACCGGCCGGGCTGCGGACGCTGGGCGGGGTGGCGGAGGCCATGCTGGAGGACGTGCCGAGGGCGCTGCCCGCCCTGTCCGACGCCGCCGAGCGCGCCCTGCTGCTGGACTGCGCGGCCGCCGTCCGCGAGGTCGCCGACGAGCCGGGCGACCGGCTGCTGCACTGGGACCTCCACTACGAGAACGTGCTCGCGCCCCTGCCCGGTACGGACAGGGGCGCGTGGCTGGCGATCGACCCCAAGCCGCTGGTGGGCGATCCGGGCTTCGACCTGATGCCGGCTCTGGACAACCGCTGGGAGGACATCGTCGCCACCGGCGACGTGGACCGGGCGGTGCGCCGGCGCTTCGACCTCATGACGGACCTGCTGGGCCTGGACCGCGAACGGGCGGCGCGCTGGACGCTCGCCCGGGCCCTCCAGAACTCCCTGTGGGACGTCGAGGACGGCGAGACCCGCCTCCAGCCGGAGCAGATCGCCATCACGAGGGCCCTGCGGGTGTGAGGAGGCCCGGGGCTCGCCCCAGTCCCCGCTACTCCTCCCCGGCCAGCGTCAGCGCCCGGAGCTTGCGCGCGGCGAAATACGTACCGGCCACCGTCACGACGACCAGCAGCGTCAGCCCCAGGGGCAGCGACACCTGGGCGTTGACGGCCCCGTCCGCGCCGATCCGCTGGGCCAGCGCCAGCGCCCACTGCTGCACGCTGAGCGTGCGTGCCCCCGGAATGAGGCTGCCGAACAGCGACTCCCAGACGAGGGCGTAGACGAGGCCGACGATGACCGCGTGCCGGGTGACCGTCCCCAGAAAGAGGAAGACCGCGCTGTAGGCCACGGAGGCGGCCGCGGCGGCCACTGCGTAGGCCACGGCGATCTGCTGGCTGTTGCCGTTGAGCACGAACCCGGCGATGAGCGTGGGGACCGCCGAGAAGGCCACGGCGACGCCGATCGCGACGATCAGCTTGGTGACGATGATGACGTGCCGCTTGACGGGCTTGGCCAGGAGGTAGACGACGGACCCGTCGTCGATCTCCGGGCCGATCGCGCCCGTACCGGCGATCACACCGATCAGCGGCACCATCGTGGCCAGCGCGAAGCCGCCCAGGACGTTGGCGGCGGTCTCGTCGTCCGCGCCGCTCAGCGTCCGGATGGCGATCGAGATGGCCAGCAGCAGGGCGGGCAGGGCGAAGAGGACGGCGGCGCGGCGGCGGCCGAGGAGGCCCCGGTAGGTCAGCCGGGCGACGGTCGGGTGGTAGAGCTGGTGGAACGACATCGTGAGCCTCCTTTCAGGCCGTGACGAGGTAGGAGAAGACCGATTCCAGGGACTCGTCGGAGGGCGAGACCGTCAGGAGCCGGATGCCGTGCGCGTGGGCCACACGCGGCAGGAGTTCGGTGAAGCGGGTGAAGTCGACGGCCTGGACGCGCAGGGCGCCCTCCTGGACGTCCACCTCGATGCCCGCGGTCGACGGGTCGGCGATGAGCGCGGCGGCCAGGGCGCGGTCGTCGCCGGACCGTACGAGATAGCGGTGCGGGCGGTCCGTCATCAGCCGGCGGATCTTGCGGAAGTCGCCCGACGCGGCGTGCCGTCCGGCGACCACGACCTCGATATGGGCGGCGAGCTGTTCGACCTCCTCCAGGATGTGGGAGGAGAACAGCACGGTCCGGCCTTCGTCGCCCATGGACCGCAGCAGATCCATCAGCTGCATCCGCTGGCGCGGGTCCATGCCGTTGAAGGGCTCGTCGAGGAGGAGCACGGTCGGCTCGTGGACGAGCGCGGAGGCCATCTTCACGCGCTGCCGCATGCCCTTGCTGTAGGTGGCGATCTTGCGGTCCTGCGCGTACTCCATCTCGACGGTGGCGAGGGCGCGCCGGGCCTCCTTCGCGCCCAGCCCGTGCAACTCGGCGTTGGCGAGGACGAACTCCTTGCCGGTCAGGAAGTCGTACATCGCCTCGCGCTCGGGGACGACGCCGATGTGGCGGTAGATCTGCTCGTTGCGCCAGATCGGCTCGCCGTCGAGCGTGACCGTTCCGGTGGAGGGCGCGAGGAAACCACCCATCATGTTGATGAGAGTGGACTTGCCCGCTCCGTTGGGGCCGAGGAGCCCGGTGACGCCGGGGCCGACGGTCATGGACACGTCGTTGACGGCGACGACGTTCCCGAACCAGCGGGAGACGTTGTCGATGTGGATGGTTGTCACAGCCCGGCCTTTCGGTAGCGGCTCATCAGGAGGCCGTAGGAGCCGGCGATCACGCCGAGGAGCACGGCGAGGTAGACGACGCCCGCGCCCGTGCCGGGGCCATGGGTTTCGGGGAAGGCGCTGGTGGCGCCGAGGAACGCCGTCTGGACACCGTCGATGAGGGTGATCGGGGAGAAGAGGCCGAGCCAGCTGACGAGCGAGGGGTTGTCGCTGGCCAGGGCGATGCCCTGGACGGTGGTGACCGCGCCGTAGGGGACCGTCAGGACGGCGATGACGCCCGCGACGCCGAAGCCCCGGCGCGGGGTGAGCGCCGCGACGACCAGGCCGATGCCGGCGAAGAGGAGCGAGAGCAGAGTCACGGAGACCAGCCCCTGGGCGAAGCCCTTCGTCTGTTCGGCGAAGTCCAGCTTGGCGAGCAGGGCACCCGCGTAGAGGACCAGCAGCGGGGTGGCCGTCAGGACGAACAGGGCCGAGGCCATCGCCGCGAACTTGGCGACGACGTAGTCGACGCGCTCGATCGGCCGGGAGAAGTACAGCGGCACGGTCTTGAACCGCAGGTCCCGCGAGACCGACTGGGGGGCCTGCGCGGCCAGGTAGAGGCCGATGACCGCCTGGAGGTAGATCGCGTAGCGCGTGTACTCCATGGGCAGCCGGTTCATCTTCGTGGTGACGGCCACGGCGACCACGATCGCGGCCGGGAGGCACATCACGCCGAAGAGCGTCATCGGCAGCACCTTGGACTTCGCCGACCGGCCGAGGCCATAGGCGCCGCGCAGACTCTGGGAGAACAGCGAGCGACGGGCGTAGGCACGGCCGAGGCGGGGGCCGCTGTAGTCGCGGTAGCCGATGTTGTGGATGACGTCCTGGGAGCGGTGGCCGCGCCCCGGTGCCGTCGTGGTCTCAGGCGGCATCGACGGTGCCTCCGTTCTGCTGCGCGCGCTTGTCGCTCTTCTTCGGTTTCTGCTGCCAGCCGGCGCCCCACACGGGCGCCTGGGCCGGTGCGCCGGGGGCGCCCGGGGTTCCGGGGGCGGCGGGGTACGGAGCGGCGGCCTCGTCGTCCCGGAACAGCTCCGCGATGCGGTGGCGGCGCTGCTCCATGCGGACCAGGCCGAGACCGAGCCCGGCGACGGCGTCCCGGACGATGTCGTACGTCTTCTCGTCGACGACGTCGACGAGAAGCACCCGGCCGGACATGGGCGAGCCGTCGGCCGTCCGGCCCGCGGGCCGGGTCGTCAGGCCCGCCCCGGCGAGGGCCGCCAGCAGCGCGCCGGTGCCGTCGGGGCAGGCGTCGGTGTCGGTGACCTCCACCGCGAGGGAACCCGTGGCCTGGGTGAACTCGTCCGTGGACGAGGACCGCAGCAGTGTGCCGCCGTCGATGACGACGACGTGGTCGCAGGTGCGCTCCAGTTCGCCGAGCAGATGCGAGGTGACCAGGACCGAGATGCCGAAGTCGGTGTGGATGCGGCGGATCAGGCCCAGCATCTCGTCCCGGCCGACCGGGTCGAGACCGTTGGTCGGCTCGTCCAGCAGCACCAGCTTGGGGTCGTGGACCAGTGCCTGGGCGAGCTTGACCCGCTGCTTCATACCGGTGGAGTAACCGCCCATGGGACGGTACCGCTCCTCGTAGAGCCCGACGTGGCGCAGGGTGTCCGCGGTCCGCTCACGGGCGGCGGTGGGCGGCAGGCCCGACATCCGCGCCATGTGGACGACGAACTCGGTGGCCGACACATCGGGCGGCAGGCAGTCGTGCTCGGGCATATAGCCGACCCGCTCACGGATCCGGGCGCCCTGGGTGGCCACATCCAGGCCGAGCACGCGGGCGCTGCCCTCGGTGGCGGGCGAGAGACCCAGCAAGATCTTGATCAGCGTGGACTTGCCGGCCCCGTTGGCACCCACCAGACCGGTGACTCCCGGATTGATGTCGACGGTGAGCCGGTCCAGGGCGGTCACCCGGGGGTACCGCTTGCTGAGGCTTTCGGTAGCGATCACAGTCACTCTTCGACCGTAGTAGCGAAAATCGCGGCAGTCGTCAGACCAGACGGCTGGTTGTCCGTACTCCTCGGGTCTGACGTGACCGTTCGGACGGAGGGGGCACCGGCGCCGCCGGGATCGGCCCGATCCCTTGACGCAGCCGCCAGTCATTGTCACATTCATCACTGGCAACTTTCGTATGTGGCTTCGCACTTCGGATTACCGGAAACGGAACTGGTCGGAGGGTGGCGGTCGGTATGACGAGCTCGGTGAACAGCGCTGAGCTGCGCGGATTCCGGGAGACCCAGCGGCTCGCGTACGACTGCGCGGAGGCGGTGGCCGCACGGCTCGCCCCGGGGGTGACCGAGCGCGAGGCGGCCCGGATGCAGCGGGAGTGGCTGCGCGAGCGCGGCGTCCGTGACTGGTTCCATCTGCCCTTCGCCTGGTTCGGCGACCGTACGGCCTTCACGGGCTTCCGGGTGCCGCTGGAGTTCTTTCCCACCGCGCGGCGGCTGGAGCCGGGGATGCCGTTCATCCTCGACCTGGCACCGGTGTACGGCGGCTTCACCGCGGACGTCGGCTATGCCGGCTGCCTGGGCGCCAACCCGCTGCACGACCGGCTGCTCACCGATCTCGCCGTCCATCGCGAGCTGATCCTCCGCGAGGTGCGCGAGCGCCGCCCGCTCCGGGAGATCTACGAGGACGTGGAGCGCCTCATGGTGCGCCAGGGCTACGTCAACCGGCATCGCGCCTATCCCTTCGGGGTGATCGCGCACAAGGTGGACCGGCTGCGGGAGCGCCGCTGGTCCCCGCGGCTGTTCGGCTTCGGCACCCAGGCGCTCAAGAGCCTCGCCTCCGACGCCCTGCGCGGACACCGGGAGGGCTGGTCACCGCTGTGGAGCCCCCACCGCCGCTCCGACCACCCGCCACGCCCCGGGCTGTGGGCGGTAGAGCCCCACCTGGGCTTCCGGGGCACGGGGGTGAAGTTCGAGGAACTCCTGGTGGTCACCGACTCACGGGACCCCGAGGAGAGCGCGTTCTGGCTGGACGACGATCTGCCGCACGTGCGGCGCCGGCAGGAGGAGAGGACGGCCGTATGAGCCTGGACAGCGAGGGCGCACGGGAGCGCCGGGTCACCACGGGCGGGATCGAGCTGTGCGTCCTGGAACTGGGCGACCCCGCCGACCCCACGGTGGTGCTTCTGCACGGCTACCCCGACAGCAAGGAGATCTGGTCCGAGGTCGCCCGGCGGCTGCGGGACCGCTTCCACGTGGTGCTCTACGACGTGCGGGGCCACGGCCGCTCCACCGCGCCGAGACCGCTGCGCGGCGGCTTCACCCTGGAGAAGCTCACCGACGACTTCCTGGCCGTCGTGGACACCGTGAGCCCCGACGCGCCCGTGCACCTGGTAGGGCACGACTGGGGATCGGTGCAGGGCTGGGAGTTCATCACCGTCGAGCGCACCGAGGGCCGTGTCGCCTCCTTCACCTCCGTCTCGGGACCGTCGCTGGACCACTTCGGGCACTGGCTCAAGGAACGGGCCGCACGGCCCACCCCGCGCCGTGCCCTCCAGCTCCTCGGCCAGGGGGCCCGCTCCTGGTACGTCTACGCCCTCCACACCCCCGTCCTTCCGGAGGCGGCCTGGCGCGGCCCCCTCGGCAAGCTCTGGCCCAAGCTGCTGGAACGGCTGGAGACCCTGCCGCCGCAGGCCCCGGCCGACTACCCGACGTCCTCCCTCCCGGACGACGCCGCCCACGGCGCCTGGCTCTACCGGGACAACGTCCGGGCCCGGCTGCGACGCCCCCGCACGGACGCCCACGCGCATGTGCCCGTCCAGCTGATCACCCCGACCGGCGACCCCTATCTCTCCGAGCGCCTCTACGACGACCTGGAGCGCTGGGCCCCCCGGCTGGTGCGGCGAACCCTGACCGCCGGGCACTGGGTGCCCCGCACCCGCCCGGACCAACTGGCGGCCTGGATCGGCGAGTTCGTCACCTCTCAGGAGACCGCCCGCCACGAGGGCCTGCCCGCCCGGACGCCCACGGGGAAGGGCCCGTACGCCGACCGGTTCGGCGGGCGGCTGGTGCTGATCACGGGGGCGGCGAGCGGCATCGGGCGAGCCACCGCGTTCGCCTTCGCGGAGGCCGGGGCGCGCGTCGTCGCGGTCGACCGGGACGCGGAGGGCGCGGTCCGCACCGCCGAGCTGGCCCGGCTGACCGGGGCACGGGACGCGTGGGCCGAGTGCTGCGACGTCTCGGACGAGCAGGCCATGGAGAAGCTGGCCGCCAAGGTCACCGCCGAGTACGGCGTGGTGGACGTGCTGGTCAACAATGCCGGCATCGGCTTCTCCGGCTCCTTCATGGACACCTCCACCGAGGACTGGCGGAAGGTCCTCGACGTCAATCTGTGGGGCGTCATCCACGGCTGCCGGACCTTCGGCAGGCAGATGGCCGAGCGCGGACAGGGCGGCCACATCGTCAACACCGCCTCGGCGGCCGCCTTCCAGCCGACCAAGACCCTCGCAGCGTACGCCACGTCCAAGGCGGGCGTGCTGATGCTCAGCGAGTGCCTGCGGGCCGAGCTGGCCGGACAGGGCATCGGGGTCAGCGCGATCTGCCCGGGCATCGTCAACACCGCCATAACGACGAGCGCGGGCTTCGCGGGCGTCCCGGAAGAGGAACAGCGACGCCTCCAGGAGAAGACCGCCCGCCTCTACGGCAAGCGCAACTACCCGCCGGAGAAGGTCGCCGAGGCGATCCTCCGGGCCGTGGCCGAGGACCGGGCCGTGGTGCCCGTCGCCCCCGAGGCGCACGGCATGCGCCTCATCTCCCGCTTCGCACCACGGCTGGGCCGCCGCATCGCCCGTATCGACCCGCCCCTGTGAGCGATCCACCGCTCCGGGCGGATCCCCGTAGCGTGCGACCCCCGCCCCCACCGAGAGTGATCTCCCGTTCCGTAGGAGCGCCTTCATGAGAGACAGATACCGAATAGCCCCTCGGCGTGTGTCGTTCGACTGGCGGGACACGCCCCTGCACTGGATCCCGGACGAGCCCACGGCCACCCATGTCATCAACGTCCTCCACCTCCTGCTGCCCGCCGGTGAGCGGTGGTTCGTCAAGGTCTTCAAGGAAGCCCTCCCCCTGGTGAGCGACGAGGCGCTCCTCAAGGACGTGAAGGGCTTCATGGGGCAGGAGTCCACCCACAGCGTCCAGCACGCCTATGTGCTGGGACACCTCGCCGAACAGGGTCTGGACACCGGCCCGTACACACAGCGCGTCGACTTCCTGTTCGATGTCCTGCTCGGTGACCATCCTCCGTTCGGCCTGCGGATCCCCGAACAGGAGTGGCTGCGCTTCCGGCTCTCCGTGATCGCCGCCGTCGAACAGTTCACCGCGGTGCTCGGCGACTGGGTGCTCCGGGCCGACGCCCTCGACGAGGCCGAACCCGACCCAGTGATGCTGGACCTGCTGCGCTGGCACGGCGCCGAAGAGGTCGAACACCGGTCCGTGGCCTTCGACATGTACCAGCACTGCGGCGGCCCGGATGCCGCGCGCTACGCCCGCCGGCTGCTCGGCATGGCGATCACGGCGCCGGTGCTCTTCTACCTGTGGGGCTGGGGCGCGGGCTATCTGATCCGCCACGACCCCTGGCTGGCGGGACGGCTGCGCTACTCGCTGCGCGAGCACAACCGGGCCGTCGCCAAGGGCCTGTTGCCCTCCTGGCGGGAGCTGGGCTCGGCCGTCCCCCGCTACGCGCGGCGCTCGTACCACCCCTCCCAGGAGGGGTCGCTGCGCAAGGCCCTCGACTACCTGGCGACCTCGCCCGCGGCCCGCGCCGCGGCGGGCGCGGTGGGCCGGGCGGCCCTCTCGTAAGCCGTCCCCCGACGGCGGCCTTCTGTAAGGAGCACTCCTGTGCCGGAAGCGGAGTACCGGATCGAGGACCTGGCCCACCACAGCGGAACGACCGTCCGCACCATCCGCGCCTACCAGGACCGCGGACTGCTGCCCAAGCCGGAGCGGCGCGGCCGGGCCAACGTCTACCGGGACACCCACCTGGCCCGGCTCCGTCAGATCGGTGGGCTCCTCGACCGCGGCTACACCCTCGCCAGCATCAAGGAACTGCTGGACGCCTGGGCCACCGGCCGCGGTCTGGGCGGGGTGCTCGGGCTGGTCGCCGAGATCGACGGCCCATGGTCGGACGAGGAACCCGGCAGGATCACCCGGGCCGATCTGGACGAGCGATTCGGCGGGACCCAGGACGACGAGGCCGTCGCGGACGCCATCGGCCTCGGCATCCTGGTCCCGCTGCCCTCCTCGCCCGGGGAATTCCTGGTGCCCAGCCCTCGGGAGCTGGCCGTCGCCGCCGAGCTCCACGCCGCCGGCGTCCCCCTGCGCGCCATCTCCGGGCATCTGCGTGAACTGCGTACTCAGGTCGAACACATCGCCTCCCGTTTCCTCGACTTCACCACCGAGCACGTCTTCCAGCAGTTCCTCGGCCATCCCCCCTCCGACGAGGAGGCCACCGAAGCCGCCTCCCTCGTCCGCCGCCTGCGCCCCCTGGCCCAGCAGACCGTCGACGCCGAACTCGCCCGCGCGATGCGAACCTTGGCCACCCGCCACCTTCATCAGCATCTGGACGCGTGGGCCCCGAACGCCGTCCCAAGCGACTCCACCGAGGCCGGCCGTGAGCCCGCACCGGAGCGGATGGCACCGCCCACCGAGAAGCAGCAGCCCGCCATGGAGCAGGTGGCCTTGCCCGCCGCGACCGTGCGGGCCGTCCGGGCGCTCGTCGGGTCCGGGAACGTCGCGGCCTTCCTCACCGCGGCCGCCGAGCGGGAGGTGCAGGCCCGCGTCATGGACGGTCTTCTCCCCCGCCCCTGAGGCCTGGGCGGGCCGCCCGGGGCCTGTGCCCTCAGCGGTCGGCGAGCCAGTTGCCGTGGAAGCCGTAGGGCACTCGCCGGGGCAGATGTATCGCGGCGACGGGTGGCGCGGCGAGATCGTCGGCGTCGAGTACGACCAGGTCGCTCCGGTCGGTGGCGGCGTCGTACACATAGGTGAGCAGCCAGCCCGGCCCGCCCGGGCGGTCGTCCGCCGGCGCGAAGGCCGCCTCGGCCGGGACGCGCCCGGGCCCGAAGGTGTGCCGGGCGACGGATCCGGTGCGCAGGTCGTAGCGGAGCAGCTCACCGGCGGCCCGGCCGGCCCCCGGGCTCTCGCCGACGGTCACATGCCCGTACCGGGCGAAACGCCCGGCCAGCCGGTCGTCGATCCTGGGAAACTCACAGGGCTGGTCGTCGAGTTGCTCCTCACTGACCGTGCCCCGGGTCGGATCGACGGTCCAGCGCCACAGCGCGGGCCGGGCCGGTCCGTCGTTCTCTTCGGCGAAGAGGTGCGGGTAGCGGATGACATGGAGCACGATCCGCTCGCCGTCGACGTCGCTCTCGTCGTACGCGTTGAGCGCGTGGAAGACATAGCAGGGCTCGATCGGCAGCCAGCGGACCGCGCCGTACGGATCGTCCCTGCGGAGCACACCCAGCCGGGCGCCGTGGTCCGGCCGCCATGTGTAGGGCATGCCCTGGCGCGTTCTCGCCCGCTCCTCGTCGAACACCACCGGCAGATCCATGAAGACGACGTGGGCGGCGGTGAGGTGGAAGTCGTGCGTCATCGTGGGCGCCGGCACGTCGACGGCTCTGCTGATCGTCAACTCGCCGCCGGCGTCCGCGCGGTGATAGGTCAGATAGGGCGCCTCGCTACCGCTGTATCCGAAGAAGTGCAGCTCCCCGGTGTCGGGGCAGGTCTTGGGGTGCGCGGTCATCGGCGTGGTCAGCCGGCCACCGAAGTCATGGTGCCCGACCGTCTCCAGCTCACGGCCCTTCCGCAGGTCCAGCTCGTACGGAAAGGACGACTCGATCAGGGCGAGGGTACGGCCCGCGTGGCGCACCACATGGGTGTTGGCCCGTCCGGCCGTGAGATCGACATGGCCCTCCGCGTCGCGGGAAGAGACGCCGTGCGTGAAGGTCGAGGTACGGACCCAGCGGTTGCGGTAGGAGGTGGCCCTGCCGCCTTCCAGGCGCACCCCGTGGATCATGCCGTCGCCGAGGAACCAGTGGCCGGAAGCGGCGTCGTGGGGATTGGGACCGTTGCGCAGGTACCAGCCGCTGAGCTCGGGCGGGATCGTCCCGGTGACCGGAAGGTCGTGGGCGGTGAGTTCCTCGGTCACCGGCGCGAAGTTGCCGGCGAGATGAGCGGGTGCGGTCGTCATCGTGCGGTCTCCTTGAGGCTCTCGTCGAGGGGTCCCCGTCGGGGTTCTCGCCGGCGGCCCGGACCCGCTATGGGTCGGGCGCGTCCGGGCCCTTTGCGCGTCAGGCGGCGCCGTGCGGGGCCATCCGGGCCCGGGCCCGCTCGGGGTAGCGGGCGGTGAACACCGCGGGCAGCACGAACCCGGCGACCTGGAGCGGGATGGACACCCCGGCGCCGAGGCCCTCGGCGTAGACGGCGGTCAGCGCGGCGGCCGTCAGCGTGAACGCCACGGCCCAGACGGCGGTGATCACCACATTGATCCGGCGGAAGATCGTGGTGCGCCATACCTCCGGCGGGGTCTGGCGCTTGGCGATGCCCGTGGTGAAGGGGCGCCCGACGGCCAGGGTCGCCCACGCGGTCACGGCGAGCCAGCCCAGCGAGAGGGCACCGCCGTAGTGCCGCAGCTCGCTGTGCGGGAGGGCGAAGGCCACGGCGGCGAGGGCGACGAAGTAGACGGCCGTGCTGATCTCGAGGATCAGCGAGTCGGCGGTGGCGCCCGCCCACCGCTCTGTCACCAGCAGCGCCGCGGCCACCGCCAGAGCGGTGGCCGCCCCCCACTGCCAGCCGAGGGGGGAGACGGCCGCGAAGGCGATCCAGGGGGCGAAGCCGCGCAGATAGTTCATGGAGATCTCCCTCAGACGATCCGGCCAGACCCTTGGCCGGCCCACCCGTGCGTCGGCCTCGTCGACCGACATTCCAACTTCGACATGTCAAAGCTAGAAGGTCCTGCCTTGACGTGTCAAGAGTGGAATGTAGGGTGGGTTCATGAGCCTGAGACACGCGCTGCTGGGTCTGCTGTCCGACCGCCCCGCCAGCGGATACGACCTGATGAGGCGCTTCGAGACCTCGCTCTCCAACGTGTGGCCGGCCACCCAGAGCCAGGTCTACGGCGAGCTGGGCAAGCTCGCGAAGAGCGGGCTCCTCGAAGTGGCGGCGGAGGGCCCGCGGGGGCGCAAGGAGTACGCCATCACCGAGGAGGGCCTCGCCGAGCTGCACCGCTGGCTCACCGAGACCCAGCCGGAGCGGATGCGGCGCAGCGAGGCGATGCTGCGGGTCTTCTTCCTCGACCAGCTCACCCCGCTGGAAGCGTTCACCTACCTCTCCACCGAGGCCGAGCGGGCCGCGGGACGGCACGAGGCCCTGGAGGGGCTGGACAAGTCCGTCGAGTGGGACGACGGCCCGCTGTCGGTCAACGGCCGCCTCGCCCTGGAGTACGGCCTGCGTTTCACCGCCATGTACGAGGAGTGGGCCCGCTGGGCGGCGGCGCAGATCGAGGCCCGCTCCGGGCGGCGTCTGACGCCCTCAGAGCCCGGGGGCGCCCCAGACCGGGAACCAGCGCCCCAGGTCCACCTCGATCCGTAGATCGTCGGCGAGCAGAGCCCTGACCTGTAGTTCCAGCTCGTTGTCCCGCTTGTCCGCCACGACGGCCCCGTCCCCGCCGGTCACCGGCGCGAAGGGGTAGAAGGTGCCTCGTTTGTAGAGGTAGACGAGGGCGAGCGGGCGCCGCCCCTCATCGCGGAAGCCCATCAGCGAGCAGAGCAGCTGGGGGCCGAAACCGCCCTCCTGGAGCAGGGTGTTCACGGCGTGCAGGTCGTTGACCAGGGCGGCCGTGTCGTCCGCGGGCCGTCGCGCCAGCAGCCAGGTGTATCCGTAGGAGTCCCGGCTGAACTCCACGGGCTCACCGCCCCGTTCGGCGTCGGCGTCCAGCAGTTCCCCGACGTCCCGCCGGATCCGGTCGAACGCCCCTCCCTCCACACTCGCGAAGCACACCGAGCCCAGCCCGGTCGGAGCGAACCCGGCACCGGCCCGCAGCGTCACGGCGGCGGAGGGCAGGGCGAACAACTGGTCGAGATCGGGGCGGACCGGCTTGCTGCGGCCGAGGATCACATCCAGGAAGCCCACGGGCCACGTCTCCCTCCGTGTCGGTCGGTCACCTGTCACGGGCGGCCGAGCTGGGCCGAGATCCGCCCCAGCTGGTCCAGCCGCTGTTCCAGCGTCGGGTGCGAGGACAGCAGTTGGCTCAGGCTGTCCCTGCTGAGAGCGGGTGCGAAGTAGAAGGCGTTGAAGGGCTCGGCCTGCCGCAGATCGCGCGTCGGAATGCGGGCCATCTGCCCGGTGACCTTGGTCAGCGCGGACGCCAGCGCCGAGGGCCGGCCCGTGAGCAGGGCACCCGCCCGGTCGGCGGAGAGCTCGCGGTAGCGCGACAGCATCCGGGTGAGGAGGAAGCTGATCGCGTAGACGACGGCGCTGACCAGCGGCACCAGCACCATGATCAGAGCCGTGTTGGCGTCCCGGCCGCCCACCCGGCGCAGGCCGCCCCACAGCCCGATCCTGGTGATGATCCCGGCCAGGACGCCCAGGAAGGACGCGATGGTCATCACGGCCACGTCGCGGTGCGCGACATGGGAGAGCTCATGGGCCAGAACACCCTCCAGCTCCTCCGGCTCCAGCCGTCGCAGCAGCCCCGTCGTCGCGCAGACCAGGGCGTTGCGCTGATCGCGTCCGGTGGCGAAGGCGTTGGGCACGTCGCTGTCCGCTATCGCCACGCGCGGCTTGGGCATGTCGGCGAGCGCGCAGAGCCGGTCGACGGCGCCGTGCAGCTCGGGCGCCTCCTCCGGGGAGACCTCCCGGGCGCCCATGCCGAAGGCGGCGATCCGGTCGCTGAACCAGAACTGGGCGACGAACAGACCGCCCGCGAGGACCAGGACGAACGGCCAGGCCCCGCGCAGCAGCGCCACCAGCACACCCACGAAGACCACGTAGAGCAGCCCGATGAGGAACATCGTGGCGACCATGCGGGTGGTCAGTCCCCGGTCGGGGGCGAATCGGGTCCCTTGCACGGCAGACCTCCAAGGCTCCGCGAGCACGCCCCCGTAGTGGAGCATGCCCCCCAGTAGGTGCCTCTGACCCGATTCTCCCTCTCCCTCGCGCCTTGGGCGGGCTCTCCACCCGCCCAGCGACGGGCTCCCCGGTCAGGAGAGCTGTGCGAGGCCCTCCGTGGCGATCTTCTCGAAGACGGCGACGTCCGCCTCGAAGATCGAATCGGCGATCGGCCAGTGCACCACGATCTCGTCGATGCCCAGCTCCGCGTGCGAGCCCGCGAAGTCGACGAAGGCGTCGAAGGACTCCAGCGGCCGGTCGGGGGTGAAGCCGGTGAGCATCACCTTGGGCAGCTCGGCGACGTCCCGCCCGGCTTCGGCGCAGATCGCGCCGAGCCGCTCGATCTGCCCGGCGATGGCCGCCCGGGACTGCTCCGGGGTGCCCGTCTCGTAGATCTTCGGGTCGCCCGTGGTCACCCAGGCCTGACCGTGGCGCGCGGCGAGCCGCATCCCGCGCGGGCCGGTCGCGGCGACCGCGAAGGGCAGGCGGGGGCGCTGCACACAGCCCGGGATGTTGCGGACCTCGTGCGCCGAGTAGTGCTCGCCGTCGTAGGTGACCACGTCCTCGGTGAGCAGCCGGTCCAGCAGCGGCACGAACTCGGCGAAGCGGTCGGCGCGCTCGCGCGGCGTCCACGGCGCCTGCCCGTCCCGCAGCAGCGCCGTGGCGTCGAAGCCGGAGCCGCCCGCGCCGACACCGAGGGTGATCCGCCCGCCCGAGATGTCGTCCAGGGAGATGAGCTCCTTGGCGAGCGTGACCGGGTGCCGGAAGTTGGGGGAGGTGACGAGGGTCCCCAGGCGCATCCTGGACGTGACACCGGCCGCCGCCGTCAGGGTCGGTATCGCGCCGAACCACGGCCCGTCGCGGAAGGTCCGCCACGACAGGTGGTCATAGGTGTACGCCGTGTGGAAGCCCAGTTCCTCGGCTCGCTGCCAGGACTCACGGCCGCCCTCGGACCAGCGGCGGTCGGGAAGGATCACGGTGCTCAGTCGCATGCCCCCGAGCGTAGGCGCTGGGTGCGACAACCGGGCCGCGGGGGAGACCTGCCGACGGCGCCCGGCTCAAGACCGCGCCTTGCGCGCACGCTCGTACGCATGTCCGCGGCACGTGCCCGAGAATAAGAAATGTGACTTCCGCTACCGAGCAGCCCGAGACCCCGGCCACGCGCCGCACCGCCGCGACCACCCGGCTGATCGCCACCGATCTGGACGGCACCCTGCTGCGGGACGACAGGACGGTCTCCGATCGCACGGTGGCGGCCCTGGCGGCCGCCGAGGAGGCGGGCATCGAGGTCTTCTTCGTCACCGGGCGCCCGGCCCGCTGGATGGACGTCGTCCGGGACCATGTGCACGGTCACGGCCTGGCGATCTGCGCCAACGGCGCGGTGGTCGTCGATTTCCACGACGGCGGCCGGTACGTCAAGGTCCGCCCGCTGGAGTCCGGCGCCGCCCTCGCGATCGTCCGCGCGGTGCGCGCCGCCGCACCCGGGGCCTCGTTCGCGGTCGAGCGCACCTCGGGCATCCACTACGAGCCGCACTACCCGCCCTTCCAGACCGACCCGTACGCGTCGATCGCCCCGGCGGAAGAGCTGCTGAACGGCGACGGCCACGGCCCCGTCGTCAAGCTGCTCGCCTTCCACCCCGAGCTGGCCCCGGACGAGTTCCTGGAGCTGGCCCGGGCCGTGGCCGGTGAGCACGGTGTGTTCACCCGCTCCAGCCCGACGGCCCTGCTGGAGATCAGCGGCCCCGGCGTGAGCAAGGCCAGCACGCTGGCCCAGTGCTGCGCGGAGCGCGGCATATCCCCCGAGGAGGTCGTGGCGTTCGGTGACATGCCGAACGACCTGGAGATGCTCGGCTGGGCCGGCACCGCCTACGCCATGGCCAACGCCCACCCCGAGGTCCTCGCCGCCACCACGCTTCGCACGGCCGCCAACACCGAGGACGGCGTGGCGGCGGTCATCGAGCAGATCCTCCACGGCCTGCCGTAGCCCCCTCGGCACCCGGTTCCGGCCCCGGACGGCGGATCCACCCTGACGGCCGGTTTGAACCCCTGACCGCGGCCTACAGCACGACCCCGCGCGCCCGCAGCCACCGCACCGGGTCGACGGCCGAACCGAAGTCCGCCGTCGTACGGACCTCGAAGTGCAGATGCGGCCCCGTGGAGTTCCCCGTGGTCCCGGTCAGCCCGATCCACTCGCCCGCGCGGACCTGTCGCCCCGGGGTCATGAGCGGCGCCGACAGATGCGCGTACTGCGAGTACCAGCCGCCCTCGTGCCGGATGACCACGCTCATCCCGAACGGCCCGCCGCACCCGGTGGCGACCACCGTCCCGGCGCCCACCGCCCGGACAGGAGTGCCGGTGGGGACGGCGAAGTCCTGCCCGGTGTGGCTGCTGGCCCAGTGGGCGCCGGTGCCGCCGAAACCCGCCGTGAGCTCGTAGGCCACCAGGGGGCGCGTCCAGCCGCTCCGCGAGACCTCCGGCGGACGGTTGGCGGCGTCCTGGGTGTCCTCCTGCTCGCTCTGGAGCCCGTCGAGGTCGACAGGCATGCAGCGACCGCTGCGGATGGCCATGTCCGCCATGGTGTTCAGCTCGCCCCGCGCCTTCGCCAGCCGCTCCTCCAGGGCGGCCTTCTCCACCCGCAGCCGGGCGGCGTCCTCGGTGAGCGCCTGCAAGGAGGTCGTCATCGACAGCCGGTCCGCCGCCAGCGTGCGGCTCCTGCCGTCGGCCTCGATCAGCATCCGCGCGAGCCTCTCCCGCCGGTCGGTCTCCTGGTACTGAAGCTCCAGCAACTCCAGGGGCTCGTCGGCGAGCGCGGCACTGCCGGGGGCGGTGAAGCCCCCGGTCCGGTACTGCGCCCGGGCCACGGCCCCCGCGTCACGGCGCAGGGTGACGGTGACGAACCGCTGGCCCGCCGACTGCCGGGTGAGCCACTCGCCCCGGGCCCTCTGGTCCTTCGCCGCGCGTACCCGGAGCTCGTAGCGCTGCCGGAGACGTCCGGCCTCCCGGGCCAGCCGGACCACCTCCGTGCCGACGCGCACCAGCCGCTCGGGGGCGTGAACGGCGGAGGACGGCTCGGCGGCGACAAGCGGGAGGGTCAGCACGCAGAGCGCGCACAGCGCCACGCCCTTGTGCGCCCGCCCGTACGAACCGCTCGAACGTCTCAAACGTCGAGAACGGTGAATGCGACATGTGCGATATGAACGCAGCAGCATGTTCGCGATCTTCACTGGCGTACCGGCCGGGCGCGCCCGCGGAAGACCGTTCGGAGGAACTCAGCCACCCACAGGGCCGCAGTCAATGCCTACAGAGGCGCTTCCCACACCACCCTCGTGCCGCCCCCGTCCTCGCCCAGACCCGGCCCGTACGAGCTGGACCCGCCCAGCGACTCGGCACGCTTGGCGAGGTTGCGCAGCCCGCTGCGGCGGCCGCCCTCCGGGATGCCCACCCCGTCGTCGGAGACGGCCAGCCGGACTCCTTCCCGGCCGTCCGGCAAGGTGATCGTGGCGTCGACCAGCACCTCGATACGGGACGCCCGGGCGTGCCGGAAGGCGTTGGAGAGCGCCTCCCGCAGCGCGGCGATGAGGTTCTTGCCGGTGAGCTCGCCGACCTTCGCGTCGACCGGGCCGACGAAGTTCGCGGAGGGCTGGAAGCCGAGCGGCACGGCCGCCGTGCCCAGCTCGCGCAGCACGCGCGTCCGCAGCCCGGCGGGCGCCTCCGTGGGCTCCTGCTGCAACGCGAAGATGGCCGTGCGGATCTCCTGGATGGTCACGTCCAGCTCGTCGACGGCCTGTCCGACCTTCGTCCGCACCTCGGTCTCGGCGGCGAGCCGCTGGGCTCCCTCCAGCAGCAGCCCGGTGGCGAACAGCCGCTGGATGACGAGGTCGTGGAGGTCGCGGGCGATCCGGTCGCGGTCCTCGTAGACGGCCAGCCGCTCCCGGTCCCGCTGGGCCTCGGCCAGGACGAGCGCGAGGGCGGCCTGCGCGGCGAACTGGGTGGCCAGGACGCGCTCGGTGGCCGTGTACTTGCGGGCGCCGCGCCGCCGGGGGATGGCGAGCGTGCCGAGCACCCGGTCGCCGCTCTTGAGCGGCAGCAGCATGCTCGGGCCGAACCGCGGGGCGACCTCCGTGATCATGCGCGGGTCGGTGGCCGAGTCGTCGACGAACACCGGCTCCCCGGCGAGGAGCTGGGAGACGACCGGGCTGTGCGGCGGTATCACCGTCCCCATGAGGCCGGCGGGGTCCTCGGCGGAGACGACGACCATCTCCAGCCCGCCCTCTCCGTCCGGCAGCAGCACGATGCCGGCGGACGAGTCCGCGAGGCGACGCGCCTGTTCGGCGACGACCGCGAGCGCGTCCTCGGCGTCACTGCCCGACAGCAGGGCCGTCGTCACCGCGACCGAACCGTCGATCCAGCGCATGCGCTGCCCGCGCTCCTCGTGCACGCGCGCGTTGCCGATCGCGATGCCCGCCTCGGTCGCGAGGATCTTCACCATGTGCAGGTCGGCGACGCCGAACTCGCCGCCGTCGCGCTTCTCGGTCAGGTAGAGATTGCCGAAGATCTCGCCCCCGACCCGGATCGGCACACCCAGGGCGTGCCGGCCGTCGGGAAAGGCCGCGACGCGCTCGTACTCGTCCTCGGCGACCCCGTGGGTGACGAAGTCCGACATCCCCTCGCCACCGGCGTCGAGCACGCCGATGGCGGCGTACCGGGCGTCGGCGAGTTCGGCGGCGGTCCGGCAGATCCGGTCGAGCGTGGTGTGGAGCTCCATGCCGGTGCCTACCGAGCGCATGGCCTCCAGCAGTTGCGGAACGCGCCCGGTGAGCTCCGTGGACAGGCCCTGGAGACTGCGGGTGGCCTCCGTGGCGACGTCCAGCGAGTCCATCGGCCCCCGGTCGGGCACAGCCCCCCGCGGATCCCGGTCCTGCGGGTCGGAGGGGTGCGCCGTCGCTGCCATGGGGCCGAGCCTAGTGAGCACCATTTGCCGGGGAAAGCGCCATGAGGCTGGTGTCCGCCGCCGCTTCCCGCGCCAGCGCCCGGCGGAAGGGCCCGGGCGCCTCCGCGAGCTCTTCGTACGCCCCTCGCTGCACCACGCGCCCCCGCTCCAGCACGAGTATCTCGTCCACGGCCGCCAACCCCGCGAGCCGGTGCGTGATCAGCACCGTCGTACGGCCTTCCGTCGCCGTCAGCAGATCGGCCGTCAGGGCGTCGGCCGTCGCCAGGTCGAGGTGCTCGGCGGGCTCGTCCAGCACCAGGACCGGGAAGTCCGCCAGCAGGGCCCGGGCCAGAGCCAGCCTCTGCCGCTGGCCTCCGGACATCCGCGCGCCGTGCTCGCCCACCAGCGTGTCCAGCCCCTGAGGAAGGCCGTCCACCCACTCCAGCAGCCGCGCCGCCCGCAGCGCCTCGCGGAGCTCCCCGTCATCCGCGCCGGGTCGCGCGAGCCGCAGGTTCTCGCGGACCGAGCTGTCGAAGATGTGGGCGTCCTGCTCGCACATGCCCACCAGCCGCCGCACCGCGTCCCCGTCCGTCCCCGCCGCGTCCCGCCCGCCGAGGGTGTACGAACCGGCCTCCGCGTCCAGGAACCGCAGCAGCACCCGCGCGAGCGTGGTCTTGCCCGAACCGGACTCCCCCACCACGGCGACCCGGCGGCCCGCCGTGAGCTCCAGCGCGAAGCCGTCCAGGGCCGGGACGGACTGCCCCGGATGGCGTGCCGTCAGCCCCGTCACACGCAGCGGGAACGGCGACTCCGGCGCCGCCCCCGACCCGTCCCGTACGGGCACGGGCGCGTCCAGCACCTCGTACACCCGCTCCGCCGAGCGCCGGACGCGCTGGCGGTACTGCACCGCGAGCGGCAGCCCCGCGACCGCCTCGAACGCGGCCAGCGGAGTGAGCACCACCACGGCCAGCCACACCCCGCCGAGCCGGCCGTCGTGCACGGCGTTCGCTCCCACCCATGCCGAGACGGCCACGGTCAGCCCACAGGCCAGGGCCGACAGGCCGGAGCCGAGGGCCGTCGCGGCGGAGGCCCGCCGGGCGATCCGGGTGAGCGCGGCGTCGGCGCCCCGCAGCCGCTCCAGCCTGCCGGGCAGGGCACCGGCGACCGTCAGCTCGGCGGTGCCGTTCAGCACCTCGACCACATGCGTGGACAACTCCCCGCGCGCGGGCGCCAGTCTGCGCTCCGCACGCCGGGCGACCGCCCCGGACAGCGCGGCCGCG
Source organism: Streptomyces sp. NPDC037389 (assembly GCF_040636475.1). Classification (NCBI taxonomy): domain Bacteria; kingdom Bacillati; phylum Actinomycetota; class Actinomycetes; order Kitasatosporales; family Streptomycetaceae; genus Streptomyces; species Streptomyces sp. NPDC037389. The sequence goes on along the minus strand of NZ_JBEZUS010000004.1, from coordinate 317,352 downwards.
ACCGGCCCGGCTACCAGCAGCCCCACCGCCAGCGCCGCACCGGCCTCCGGCAGCAGCCACACCGTGAAACCGACCGACACGGCACCGACGAGCACGGCCGCGCAGAGCGGCAGCAGCCAGCGCAGGAAGTAGTCCTGCAACGCGTCCACATCGGCGACCAGCCGCGAGAGCAGGTCACCGCGCCGGGTGTCCCGCAGCCCCGACGGAGCCAGCCGTTCCAGCCGCCGGTAGACCGACACGCGCAGCTCCGCGAGCACGCGCAGGGCGGCGTCGTGCGAGACCAGCCGCTCGGCGTAGCGGAACACGGAACGGCCGATGCCGAAGGCCCGCGTCGCCGTGACGGCCACCATCAGGTACAGCACGGGGGGTTGCTCCGAGGCGCGGGAGATCAGCCATCCGGAGACGGCCATCAGGCCTACGGCACTGCCCAGGGCCAGGGCGCCCAGCAGCGTGGCCAGGGCGAACCGCCCTCGGTACGGGTTACCTGCGGCCCGGACTCTGGCCAGGATTCCCGCGCTTCGCGCGGGGGCATGCCGGCCTGCCCGCCCGGCGCCCAGAACCGTGTCGACGTCCGTGGGAGCCACCGGCTCGTAGCCCTGCTCCCGTTGAACGGTCGGTCGCGCGGCCACGGCCCGCGGCGCCTCCAGCCGCAACACCCTGTCCGCCACCGCCAGCAGCGCCGGGCGGTGCACGACCAGGACGACCGTGCGCCCGGCGGACAGCCGTCGTACCGCCTCGACCACCGCCGCCTCGGTCTCCCCGTCCAGCGCGGCCGTCGGCTCGTCGAGCAGCAGTACCGGCCGGTCGGCCAGGAACGCCCGGGCCAGCGCGAGGCGTTGCCGCTGTCCGGCGGACAGCCCGCTCCCGTCCTCGCCGAGGCGAGTGTCAGTGCCCTGCGGCAACATGGAGACGAACTCGAGCGCTCCGGCCGCGCGCAGTGCCTCCCGCACCTGTGCGTCCGTGGCGCCGGGCCGGGCCAGCCGGACGTTCTCGGCGATCGTCCCGGCGAAGAGATGGGGTCGTTGCGGGACCCAGGCCACCTGGTCCCGCCAGCTTTCGGGGGAGAGCGATGCCAGATCCGCGTCACCGACGAACACCCGCCCACTCGTGGGCTGTTCAAGGCCCAGCAACACGTTCAGCAAGGTGGACTTGCCGACTCCGCTGGGTCCGGTCACCGCCACCGTCTCCCCGGGCCGGACCTCGAACGAGGTCTCGGCCAGCGAGGGCGTGCCGCGCCCCGCGTGCCGCACCACGAGCCGGTCCACGGTGAGCGCCGCGCCATGGGCGTCGGGGGCCGGGAGGGTGCCGACGGGCGCCGGCTCGGTCTCCAGCACCGCGAAGACCTCGTCCGCGGCCGCCAGCCCTTCCGCCGCCGCGTGGTACTGCGCGCCCACCTGCCGCAGCGGCAGATAGGCCTCCGGGGCCAGTACCAGCACCAGCAGCCCGGTGTAGAGGTCGAGTTCGCCGTGGACGAGGCGCATGCCGATGCCGACCGCGACGAGCGCGACCGACAAGGTGGACAGCAGTTCCAGTGCGAAGGAGGAGAGGAAGGCGAGTCGCAGGGTGCGCAGGGTGGCCCGCCGGTAGTCGGCGGTGATCGCGCGGATGGATTCGGCCTGCGCCTTGGCCCGGCCGAACACCTTGAGCGTGGGCAGCCCCGCGACGACGTCCAGGAAGTGGCCGGACAGCCGGGACAGCAGCCGCCACTGCTTGTCCATCCGGCCCTGGGTGGCCCAGCCGATCAGGGCCATGAAGAGGGGGATGAGGGGAAGCGTGAGGACGATGACGAGCGCCGACACCCAGTCGGCGGAGACGATCCGGGCGAGGACGACCACGGGCACCACGGCCGCGAGACCCAGCTGGGGGAGGTAGCGGGCGAAGTAGTCGTCCAGCGCGTCGATTCCGCGCGTGGCGAGGGCGGTCAGCTCGCCGGTGTTCCGGGTGCCGGGGCCGAGCCTGGTCGCGTGTTCGAGCAGTCGGGTCCGCAGGGCGGACTTGACCGCCGCGCTCGCGCGGTGCGCGGCGAGTTCGGTGAGCCAGGCCACCGCCGCCCGGCCGAGGGCGACGGCGGCCAGCAGCGCCAGAGGCAGCCCCAGGTCGCGGGCGGTGAGCCCGCGTTGGAAGGCCCCGGTCACCACCTCGGCGACGAGCATCGCCTGGGCGATGACCAGGCCCGCCCCGGCCAGCCCGAGCACGACCGAGGCGGCCAGGAAGAAACGGGTCGCGGCGGCGTGCCGCAGCAGTCGGGGGTCGACGGGCTTCACGACACGCCCCGTCTCAGTGCGCGGCCGGGATGTGCTGGGTGCCGATCCGCTTGCGGAACACCCAGTACGTCCACGCCTGGTAGCCCACGATCACGGGGGTCATAAAGCCCGCGACCCACGTCATTATCCGCAACGTGTACGGGCTGGAGGAGGAGTCGCTCACGGTCAGGCTCCACGCCGGATCGGACGAGGAGGGCATGACGTCCGGGAAGAGCGCGAGGAAGACCATCGCGAAGACGGCCACGACCGTGACCCCGGACAGGGCGAACGCCCAACCCTCCCGGCCCGCCCGGTTGAGGACCAGGGCCGCGAGCAGCGCCACCACCGCGACGACGGCCGCGGGCAGGCTGCGTCCGTTGCCGGACTCGGCCTGCGTCCAGGCCAGGAAGGCCGCGGCGAGCGCCACGGCGGCCAGGCCGTAGCGGACCGCGTGGGCCCTAGCCCGGTCCCGGATGTCGCCGACGGTCTTGAGCGCGGCGAAGACGGCCCCGTGGAAGGTGAACAGCACCAGCGTGAACAGGCCGCCCAGCAGGGCGTACGGGTGCAGCAGGTCGAGCACGTCACCGGTGTAGTTCTTGTCCGGGCCGATCGGCACCCCGCGCACGATGTTGGCGAAGGCGACGCCCCAGAGGAAGGCGGGCAGCAGCGAGCACCAGAAGATCGCGTTCTCCCAGTTGCGCTGCCAGCGCTCCTCGCTGCGCTTGTGGCGGTACTCGAAGGCGACGCCGCGCACGATCAGGCAGACGAGCACGGCCAGCAGCGGCAGGTAGAAGCCGCTGAAGAGGGTGGCGTACCAGTCGGGGAAGGCGGCGAAGGTCGCGCCGGCCGCGGTGATCAGCCAGACCTCGTTGCCGTCCCAGACGGGGCCGATCGTATTGATCAGCACCCGGCGTTCGGTGCGGTCCTTGGCCAGCGTCTTGGTGAGGACGCCGATGCCGAAGTCGAAGCCTTCGAGGAAGAAGTAGCCGGTCCACAGGACGGCGATCAGCAGGAACCAGAAGTCGTGGAGGTGCATGGTCGGGTTCTCCGTTCCACCGCGGGCGTCAGCACGCGAAGGTCACGCGTCGGTACGTGAAAGTCACGTGTCGGTACGCGAAGGTCACGCGTCAGAAGGTCACGCGTCAGTACGCGAAGGTCATCGGCTTGTCAGCGTCCTCGGGCAGTTCCGCGCCCCGGTCACCGCCCGGCATCCGCAGCCGGGGGTCCTTCGTCGGCGGCTTCTCGTCCGTGTCGGGCCCGGCCGAGCCGTACTTCACCAGCAGCTTGACCTCGACCACGGCGAGGATCGCGTAGAGCGCGGTGAAGACGGTCATCGAGGTGAGCACCTCGCCCTGGCTCACCCCCGGTGAGACGGCGTTGCCGGTCTTCATCAGTCCGTAGACGGCCCAGGGCTGGCGGCCCATCTCGGTGAAGATCCAGCCGAAGGAGTTGGCGATCAGCGGGAAGCCCATGGTGAGGATGCCGATGCGCCAGGACCACTTGGTGAAGAACGGGCTCATCTCGCGCGTCCGCGTGAGCATCAGACGCGGGATCTCGCCCTCCCCGACCCGGTACTCGGGCGCGAGCCAGAGCTTTCGGCGGGTCGTCCACAGCCCGATGAGCGCGGCCACGAAGGAGGTCATCCCGAAGCCGATCATGAGGCGGAAGCCCCAGAAGGTCATGAAGATGCTGGGGATGTAGTCCTTCGGCTGCCCGCCGTAGCGCGCGGCCTCCTGCGCGGCGATGTCGTTGATGCCGGGGACGGGGTCGGTGAAGTTGCTGTGGGCGAGGAAGGACAGCAGGCCGGGGATCTCTATCTCGACGCTGTTGTGCCCCTTGCCGACGTCGCCGACCGCGAAGACCGAGAAGGGCGCCGGCGACCGGGTGTCCCACAGGGCCTCGGCGGCGGCCATCTTCATCGGCTGCTGCTCGAACATCACCTTGCCCAGCGAGTCACCGCTGAGCGCCGTGCCCATTCCGGCGATCACCGCGATCACCAGACCGACGCGCAGCGAGGCCAGCATCGCCGGCAGCTGCTTGCGCTGCTTCTCGCCGAGCTCCTCGCCCTTGAGCTGCTTGCGCTTGGCGCGCCAGAGGTGGAAGGAGGCCACACCGACGACGAACGCGGCGCCGGTGAGGAAGGCGGCGGTGAGGGTGTGGAAGACGACGACCAGCGTGGTGTTCTGCGTGAGCACGGCCCAGATGTCGGTGAGCTGGGCCTTGCCGGTCGCCTTGTCGACCCTGTAGCCGACCGGGTGCTGCATCCAGGAGTTGGCGGCCAGGATGAAGTACGAGGAGAGGATCGTGCCGACGGCGACGATCCAGATGCACGCGCAGTGGATCTTCTTGGGCAGCTTGTCCCAGCCGAAGATCCACAAGCCGATGAAGGTGGACTCGAAGAAGAAGGCCAGCAGGGCCTCCATCGCGAGCGGCGCCCCGAAGACGTCCCCGACGAAGCGCGAGTAGTCCGACCAGTTCATCCCGAACTGGAACTCCTGGACGAGCCCGGTGACCACACCCATCGCGATGTTGATCAGGAAGAGCTTGCCCCAGAACTTCGTGGCGTGGAAGTACTTCTCCTTGTCCGTACGGACCCAGGCCGTCTGGAGGCCGGCCGTGATCGCGGCAAGGCTGATCGTGAGCGGTACGAAGAGGAAGTGGTAGACGGTCGTGATGCCGAACTGCCATCGCGCGAGTGTCTCGGGAGCCAGAGCCAGATTCACCGGAGTCTCTCCTTGCCTCTTGCGTCGTCGGCAGCGCGTGCAGCCGACGTTATGCCCTCGTATGCCCCAGTTAAAGCAGGACATAAAGGCGGCGCTTGTGAACGCGTTCACATTCACAAGCATTATGGCGCACCCGCTTTTCGGACAAACAGGGGGGGTACCCCCTTCGGCCCTAGCGCGAAGGGGATACCCCGGTTCCGTACGGTCGGTCAGACGGGCGGGAGGGCCCGCCGGCGGCTACAGCTCCTTGCGGAACTCCTCGGCCACCCTCAGGAAGATGTCGTTCGCCTCGGTCTCGCCGATCGTCACCCGCACCCCGTCCCCCTGGAACGGCCGGACGACCACACCCGCCCGGTCGCACGCGGCGGCGAAGTCCAGAGCCCGGTCCTTCAGCGGCAGCCAGACGAAGTTGGCCTGGGAGACCGGCAGCGTCCAGCCCTGCCCGGCCAGCGCCTCGACCATCCGCGCCCGCTCGGCCACCAGCGCGTCCACGCGCTCGCGGAGCGCCTCCTCGCTGCGCAGCGATGCCACGGCCGCGTCCTGGGCCACCTGGCTCACGCCGAAGGGCACCGCCGTCTTGCGGAGCGCCGCCGCCACCGGCTCGTGCGCGATCGCGAAGCCGACGCGGAGCCCGGCGAGCCCGTACGCCTTGGAGAAGGTCCGCAGCACACAGACGTTCGGCCGGTCCCGGTAGAGGTCGATGCCGTTGGGGACGTTCTCGTCCCGGATGAACTCGATGTAGGCCTCGTCCAGGACGATCAGCACATCGCCGGGGACCCGGTCCAGGAAGGACTCCAGCTCGGCCCGGCCCACCACCGTGCCGGTGGGGTTGTTGGGGTTGCAGACGAAGATCAGCCGGGTCCGCTCGGTGATCGCGGCGAGCATCGCCTCCAGGTCGTGCGTCGCGTCCTCGGTCAGCGGCACCTCGACCGGGGTGGCCCCGGCGATCCGGGTGATGATCGGGTACGCCTCGAAGGAGCGCCAGGCGTAGATGACCTCATCACCAGGGCCAGCCGTCGACTGAACCAGTTGCTGAGCCACTCCGACCGAGCCGGTGCCGGTCGCCAGGTGCGACAGCGGTACGCCGAAGCGCTCGGAGAGCTCGGCCATCAGCACGGTGCAGGCCATGTCGGGGTAGCGATTGAGGGTGGAGGCGGCTTCGACAGCGCTTTCCAGCACCCCCGGGAGCGGCGGATAGGGGTTCTCGTTGGAGGAGAGCTTGTAGGCGACGGGGCCACCGGGGGTCGCCGGCTTGCCCGGCTTATAGGTCGGCACGGCCTCGAGCGCGGCGCGCAGCTTCGGGGTCTTCTCGTTCACCGCGGGTCCTCCTCCACCTCTGACGGGACACCTCTGTCGGGACACCCCCGTTCGGGACACCCCGGATGGGAATCCCGTGGGAATCCTGATCGGAATACTGCACACCTTATGAGGATTGCCCCGGGCGGCGTCCATAGCTGTCGGAGCGCTCCTCTGCCTGCCACGCGCCGTGGCGGGCGCCCTGGCGCGCATCCCTCGTGAAGGTGAGTTGAGACCTCACCGAGACCTGGACCATTCATGAGGCGTGGATATGCCACAGCCCGATGGCCTACCACAAAAGCGCTCAACAGCCTGCGTTTCCATGATCATTGAAGGAAATCGCCAGAGCAGAAACGTGCCTGTCAACAGTCAAATGCCGCGCCCTGCCAAAGGACCAACCGAGCCCTACTATCGGCTCGCCATGACAGCAGCAGGGAAGCACCAGGTGAGCCGGGCCGAGTCATCCCGCCGGGCCAGTCGGCAAGGACGGGCGGGCATCCGGGACGTGGCCGCCGCCGCCGGCGTCTCGATCACGACCGTCTCCGACGCGCTCAACGGCAAGGGCCGGCTCCCGGACGCGACCCGCCGCCATGTCCGCGAAGTCGCCGACCGGCTGGGCTACCGCCCGTCGGCGGCCGCCCGCACCCTCCGTACCGGCAAGTCGGGGCTGATCGGCCTGACCGTGACCACCTACGGGGATGAACCTTTCACCTTCACCGAGTTCGCCTACTTCGCCGAAATGGCCAGAGCCGCCACCTCCGCCGCGCTCGCCCGCGGCTACGCCCTGGTCATCCTCCCCGCCACCTCCCGGCACGACGTGTGGTCCAACGTCGCCCTGGACGGCACGGTCGTGGTGGACCCCTCCGACCACGATCCCGTGGTCTCCGACCTGGTCCGCCAGGGCATCCCCGTGGTCTCCGACGGCCGCCCCGCGGGATCCCTGCCGGTGACCGCCTGGGTCGACAACGACCACGAGGCGGCCGTGCTCGGCATCCTCGACCACCTGGCCGCCGCCGGGGCACGCCGGATCGGCCTGCTCACCGGCACCACCACGGACACCTACACCCGGCTCTCCACCACCGCCTACCTGCGCTGGTGCGAGCGGGTCGGCCAGGACCCGGTCTACGAGGAGTACCCCGCCCACGACCCGTGCGCGGGCGCCGTGGCCGCCGACCGGCTGCTGGCCCGGCCCGACCGGCCGGACGCCGTCTACGGGCTGTTCGACCCCAACGGCACCGACCTCCTCGCCGCCGCCCGCCGCTACGGCCTGCGCGTCCCGGACGACCTGCTGCTCGTCTGCTGCAGCGAGTCCACGGTCTACGCGACCACCGAGCCGCCCATCACCACGCTCTCGCTCAAGCCCCGGCGCATCGGCACCGCCGTCGTCCAGCTGCTCATCGACGCGATCGAGGGCCTCGACACCGGCCGGCCGGTGGAACAGGTGATACCCACCGAACTGATCGTCCGGACCTCCTCCGAACGCCGCCCGCCGCGCACCACCATCAGCGCGCCCCGCGGCCCCGCCACCCCCTGACCCTCCGCACCCCGCCCGACGCGCGTCAACCGGAAGTGGACCCCGTGTCCGGCGCACGGGCAGTGGGTCATCCGCCCCGGGGAGCCGTCCGGGAGCCGCCTGACCGGCGCTTACGGCACATTTAACGGCTCATTTTGGGAGAAATGACCGGCGATCCCGGCCTCCCGCCCCGATTCACGGCCCCTGGTGCGTCACAAGGCGCGACGGTCATTCCTATGATGGGCGCACGACACCACGGACCGCCGTCGACCAGGCAAGGTCCACAAGGTGCACGGCGGCGCGATGGTGGAGGGGTCGATGACTCAGGGGGCCGGTCAGGGAGCGGCACGGACCACGGCGGCGATGCCGCCCTTCCCCGGGTACGCCACACCCGCGCCCGGCTACGCCCATGCCGCTCCCCCGCCCGTACAGCCCGCCCACGAGTACCCGGAGTACCCCGAGGGCTACACCCCGACCGCCCGTGACCTCCCGGTCATCGGCGGGCCCGCCACGCCCCAGGACGTGCCCACCGTGGAGCTGACCCCGCTCTCCGCCCCGCAGCCGCAGCAGCAGCCCCTGCCCTCCGGGCCCGGCCCGCTGTACGTCGTCGGCGACGTCCACGGCTATCTCGACGAGCTCCACCGGGCGCTCTTCGAGCAGGGCCTCATCGACGAGCACGGCCACTGGGCCGCGGGCAACGCCCGGCTGTGGTTCCTCGGCGACTTCACCGACCGGGGACCGGACGGCATCGGCGTCATCGACCTGGTCATGAGGCTGTCCGCCGAGGCGGCCGCCGCCGGCGGCTACTGCAAGGCCCTCATGGGCAACCACGAGCTGCTGCTGATCGGCGCCAAGCGGTTCGCCGACACCCCGGTGAACTCCGGCGCCGGCACCGCCTCCTTCCAGGCCGCCTGGCTGCTCAACGGCGGCCAGCGCACCGACATGGAGCGCCTGGAGGACCACCACCTCCAGTGGATGTCGCGCCTGGACGCGATCGCCGAGGAGGACGGGCACCTGCTCGTCCACTCCGACACGACCGCCTATCTGGAGTACGGCGACTCCATCGCGGCCGTCAACGACTCGATCACCGAGGCCCTCCAGCGGAACGACCCCGACGAGTGCTGGGATCTCTTCCGCAAATTCACCAAGCGCTTCGCCTTCCGCGACGAGGAAGCGGGCCCCATGGCCGTACGGGAGCTGCTGCACGCCTACGGCGGCAGCCGCATCGTGCACGGCCACAGCCCCATCCCCTACCTCCTGGGCGAGGTGGGTACCGAGGACGCGGACGGTGATGAGGGCGCGCCCCGCGTGGAGGGTCCGCACCTGTACGCCGACGGGCTCGCGCTCGCCATGGACGGCGGGGTCACCATGGCCGGAAAACTGCTGGTCGTACAACTCCCCCTGGCGGGCTGAGGGTTCAGCGGGCCGCCGCACGGGCAGGTGAGGAGTTCCACCGACGCGGGGTAATTCGGGAAACCGACTGTCACCACGCGGCGGTGCGGCTCTACCATCGGCTTATCCGTAGCAGGCTCTCCTCCGTTTCCGCCCACCGTCGGCACCGGCCGGCAAGAGGGCCCTACGGAGCATCGGGGGATGCACATGAACAGCGCTCCGCACCTGCTGACCGAGGACCGCCCGGAATTCGAGCGAGTTCTCGACCGGGCGTTGCGTACCGCGAACCATGACCCACAGATCAGCGCCCTGGCCGCCGCGATAGGACAGCGCCTCAATACCGAACAGTTGCGCAGTATGGCCCTCAGCGCCATGACGGCCATCTCCGCCTGCGCGATGACGGAATATCAGGACTTCGTCAGGGCGCGGGAGGAGCAGCGCGCCTGGTCGGCCACCGCCAGGCCCCCGGCGGGCGAGGACGACGGCCGTACGGGCGCGCCGTCCCCCTCCCTCTCCCCCGCGGACGTCCCCGAGGACCAGGGAGCGGGCGCCGGCGCGGTCGTCGTCGTCCTCGCCCCCGTCCTGGCGGGGATCGCCGCCTTCCTCTTCCTGCTCATCGGCTACGTCCTGCGAACCGTCGGGTCGAACGGGGCCGTCGCCGACCCGATCATCAAGATCGGCTGGTGGTTCGGCGGCTTCACCGTCGCCGCGGTGCTCATCGCCAGCTCCGGCATGCTGGTCACGGCCGTGCGCAACGGCAGGCAGACCGAGGAGACGCCGCGGCACGACGGCCTCCCCGACGGCTACGACCAGCTCTCCCAGGAGACCGAGCGGGCCCGTGAGGCCTGGCGGCAGGCGCTGCTGGACCGGGGCATCCTGCCCTTCCTCCGGGAGTCGCTGGCCAACACCCCGGCCGCACAACGTCGCCCGCCCTCTCCCAGAAACCACACCGGGCCCGGCCGTACCCCCCAGCTCGGCTACTCCCGGCCCGGTTTCTCGAGCCCCGACGACGGCCGTTCCTCCCCCAGCCGCGCGGGCTTCACCAGCCCGGACTACACCGGCCCCGAGTTCGGCGGCCCGGGCCCCAGGAAGGACTGACCGAGGTGGTGCGCGACGGGCGTCGCGCACCACCGTGAAACCGCCTCCGGAGGGCCCTCCGGAGGCGGCTCCGCCGGCTACTCGGCGATCGGGAGATACACCCGGTTGCCGGCGGCGGCGAATTCGCGGGACTTCTGCGCCATTCCGGCCTCGGCGTCCACAGCGGGATCCCCGCCGAGGTCCCCGCCGTGCTCACGACGAATGTCTTGCGAGATCTTCATCGAACAAAACTTCGGGCCGCACATCGAGCAGAAGTGCGCGGTCTTCGCCGGCTCCGCCGGAAGCGTCTCGTCGTGGAAGGCGCGGGCGGTGTCCGGGTCGAGGGCCAGATTGAACTGGTCCTCCCAGCGGAATTCGAAACGCGCGTCGGAGAGCGCGTCGTCCCACTCCTGGGCGCCCGGGTGCCCCTTGGCCAGATCCGCCGCATGCGCCGCGATCTTGTAGGTGATCACACCGGTCTTGACGTCGTCGCGGTCCGGCAGGCCCAGGTGCTCCTTGGGCGTGACGTAGCAGAGCATCGCCGTGCCCCACCAGGCGATCATCGCCGCGCCGATCCCCGAGGTGATGTGGTCGTACGCGGGCGCGACATCCGTGGTCAGGGGGCCGAGCGTGTAGAACGGGGCCTCCTCGCAGATCTCCTGCTGGAGGTCGATGTTCTCCTTGATCTTGTGCATCGGGACATGGCCCGGGCCCTCGATCATCGTCTGGACGTTGTGCCGCTTGGCGATCCGGTTGAGCTCGCCGAGGGTCTTGAGCTCGGCGAACTGCGCCTCGTCGTTCGCATCCGCGATCGAACCGGGGCGCAGCCCGTCACCGAGGGAGTAGGTGACGTCGTACGCGGCGAGGATCTCGCAGAGCTCCTCGAAGTTCTCGTAGAGGAACGACTCCTTGTGGTGCGCCAGGCACCACGCGGCCATGATCGAGCCGCCGCGCGAGACGATCCCGGTCTTGCGGCGGGCGGTCAGCGGGACGTGGCGCAGCAGCACACCGGCGTGGACGGTCATGTAGTCGACGCCCTGCTCGGCCTGTTCGACGACCGTGTCCTTGTAGATCTCCCAGGTGAGCTCCTCGGCCTTGCCGTCGACCTTCTCCAGGGCCTGGTAGAGCGGCACGGTGCCGATCGGCACGGGGGAGTTGCGCAGCACCCACTCACGGGTGGTGTGGATGTTGCGGCCGGTGGAGAGGTCCATGACCGTGTCGGCGCCCCAGCGGGTCGCCCAGGTCATCTTCTCCACCTCCTCCTCGATGGAGGAGGTGACGGCGGAGTTGCCGATGTTGGCGTTTACCTTGACCAGGAACTTCTTGCCGATGATCATCGGCTCGATCTCCGGGTGGTTCACATTCGCCGGGAGGACGGCCCGGCCCGCCGCGATCTCCTCGCGGACCGTCTCGGGGGAGACGTTCTCGCGGAGGGCGACGTACTCCATCTCCGCGGTGATCTCGCCCCGGCGAGCGTACGCGAGCTGGGTGACCGCCGTGCCGTCGCGGCCCCGGCGGGGCTGGCGGGGGCGGCCCGGGAAGACCGCGTCGAGGTTCTTCAGGCCCCCTCGGGGGGACGTGTGCTTGATGCCGTCGTCCTCCGGGCGCATGGGGCGCCCCGCGTACTCCTCGGTGTCACCGCGGGCGATGATCCAGTTCTCCCGCAGCGGGGCGAGACCGCGCCGGACGTCCGTCTCGACGGCCGGGTCGGTGTACGGGCCGGAGGTGTCGTACAGCCGCACGTCCTGCCCGTTGGTGAGGTGGACCCGCCGCACCGGAACCCTGAGGTCCGGCCGCGAGCCGGTCACGTAGTCCTTGTGCCAGCCGATCTCCCGGCCGGTCGCGGACGTGCGTGCATCCTGCGTGGTCATCAGACCAAACTCCCTACGCCGGCATTACCCGGTAACAGGTTCGGCGGTCGACGCAGCGGCGTTCGTACGTGCGGTCGTACGAAGATCAGCGCCCTCTCAGCCCGGTGCTCCGAGCTCCCGCGATTGCAAAGGTGCCACCACGCTAGCGCCTCCGTCCGCCGGAGGGCCAGTGGGGCTTGCGATGATGCGGCGGTGACCCCCACCGACTCCACACCCCACGCCCCCCACCACCACGCGCACGGCCATTCGCACGGACACTCCCACGGCCACGGGCCCGCGACGCCCGTGTCGTCACACCTCCGCAAGGTGATCGCGGCGGTGCTCGTGCCCTTCACCGTGGCGGTGCTGGCCGGCCTGATAGTCCTCTGGCCGGGCGGCGCGCCACCGCACCAGCACACCGGCGTCGGCCTCGACCAGCAACTGCGGTCGGGGCAGGTGACGAAGATCGAGAAATTCGACTGCCCGAAGTCCGGCGGGCTGCCGGGCGGGCCCCAGCAGAGCCCGTCGCCCGCCCCGGCCCCCGCCCAGGGGACCTGCGAGAAGGCCACCATCGAGGTGACCGAGGGCCCGGACAAGGGCAGGACCTTCACCGAGATCGTCCAGCCGAGCGCGTCGCGCCGCTACGACGTGGGCCAGAAGGTGGTCCTCGCCTACGCGCCTAAGGCCCCCGAGAATCTGCGCTATTCGGTCACGGACGTGGACCGCGACTTCCCGATGGCCCTGCTCGCGGGGGTGTTCGCGCTCGCGGTCGTGGTCGTGGGCCGACTGCGCGGGGTCTTCGCGCTGGTGGCCCTGGTGATCAGCTTCGGGATTCTGACGCTGTTCATCCTCCCGGCTATCCTCCAGGGCTCGAATCCCCTGCTGGTCGCCGTGATCGGCGGTAGCGCGATCATGCTGATCGCGCTCTACATGTGCCATGGCCTCAACGCGCGCACCTCGGTGGCGGTGCTGGGCACGCTGACGTCCCTGCTGGTCATCGGGCTGCTCGGGTCACTGTTCATCGACTGGGCGCATCTGACGGGCAACACGGACGACCAGACGGGACTCGTGCACGGCCTCTATCCGCAGATCGAGATCCGGGGCCTGCTGCTCGCCGGCATCATCATCGGCTCGCTGGGCGTGCTCGACGACGTCACGGTCACCCAGACCTCGGCGGTGTGGGAGCTGAAGGAGGCCGACCCGTCGGCGAATTGGCGGAAACTCTACGGTTCCGCGATGCGCATCGGGCGGGACCATATCGCCTCGGTCGTGAATACGCTGGTCATGGCCTACGCGGGCGCGTCCCTGCCGCTGTTGCTGCTGTTCTCGATCGCGGACAGCGGTGTGGGCACGGTGGCTACCAGCGAGATCGTCGCGGAGGAGATCGTCCGGACGCTGGTGGGCAGCATCGGCCTGGTGGCCTCGGTGCCGGTGACGACCCTCCTCGCCGCGCTCGTTGTCAGTGCCGACCGGCATGATGGGGGCAAGGGGCGGGCGAAGGCCCGGGGCGGCAGGCGCCGTCGCGCGAAGTAGCGGGGAGACGGGGGGGCTTCCGGTGGTCGGTGAGCTGGGGAGAGTGACGGGGACGGTCGGTCCCGGGCTGGTCGGCGAGGTGATCGTGCGGGTCCGGGGCGGCGCCGAGGCCTTCCTGGCCTACGCCGCCGAACCGGGCGAGCGCCTCGAGCGGGGGACGGTCGTGATGGTCACGGAATATCAACCGCCGCGCACCGTCTATGTGACGTCCGCCTACACCTGATTCCGACGTCGCGGGCGGGGTATCAGCGTCCTCACCCGGTCTCGCCGGGTGGCACATTTCGTGAACGGACGGCCCCGCAGCGGGCCGTACAGGGGGGAGAGACGCATGGTCGTCGGCGTCGTGGCGGGGACGGTCCTCGTCGCGGTCATCATTCTGGTCGGGCTGTTCAAGCTCATGTGGCGGGTCGCGGAGCCCAACGAGGCCCTGATCATCTCCGGTTCCAAGCACCGTACGGAGGGCTTGGGGGACGGGCTGGGGTTCCGGATAGTCACGGGGCGGGGGACGTTCGTGCTGCCTGGGGTACAGGCGGTGCGCAAGTTGTCCCTCGACCTCAACGAGGCGGATCTCAACGTGGATTGCGTCACCAAGCAGGGCATTCCACTGAAGGTGCACGGTGTGGTGATCTTCAAGGTGGGCGATGACTTCGTCTCGATCGCCAACGCCGCCCGCCGCTTCCTCGACCAGCAGAAACATATGCCCGAGCGGGTGCACAACGTCTTCGCCGGCCATCTGCGCTCGATCGTCGGCGGGTTGACCGTGGAGGACATGATCCGCGACCGGGAACGGCTGACGGGTGAGACCCGTGCCGCCTCGGGCACGGAGATGGAGAAGCTGGGCCTGATCATCGACTCCCTCCAGATCCATGAGATCCAGGACCCCTCGGGGTACATCCAGAACCTCTCCGCGCCGCACGCCGCCGCCGTGCGCCGGGACGCCCGGATCGCCCAGGCGGAGGCGGACCGGCTGGCCACCGAGGCGGAGCAGCAGGCCGCGGCGCGGATGTCGGAGGCCCAGCGCGACAGCGAGATCCTTCAGGCCGGCTATCAGGCCGAGCGGGACAGCGCCGCCGCCAAGGCGCGGCAGGCGGGCCCGCTGGCGGAGGCCGCCGCGCGCCAGGAGGTCGTCGTCCAGGAGACCCGGGTCGCGGAGCTGGACGCCATGCGCCGGGAGCAGCAGCTCCAGGCCGATGTCCGCAAGCCCGCGGACGCGACGGCGTACGAGAAGCGGACGCTGGCGGAGGCCGAGCGCGACGCCCGGATCTCGGCGGCCGAGGCGAAGGCCAAGGAGACGGAGCTCGCCGCGGCGGCCGAGGCGACGCGCGTGAAGACGGCGGCGGGGGCCGAGGCCGAGGCCACCAGGACGCGCGGTGACGCCGCCGCCGCGGCGACCCGTGCCACCGGTGCGGCCGAGGCCGCTGCCGCGCAGGCCAAGGGTCTGGCGGCGGCCGAGGCGGCCAGGGCCCAGGGGCTCGCCGAGGCCGAGGCCCTCAAGGCCCGGGCGGCGGCCCTCGCGGAGAACCAGGACGCGGTGGTCGCGCAGCAACTCGCCGAGAAGTGGCCCGAGATCGTCCAGGCGGGCGCTCAGGCGTTCGGAAGCGTGGATCACATGGTGCTGCTGAACGGGGCGGACGGCATGTCCGACCTGTTCGCGAAAGCGCTGACGATGGGAGGTACGGGTCTGGGGCTCGCCCGGCAGCTGCTCTCGGCCATGGGCACGACCGACGGAGCGGGCCCGGGCACGAGCGCGGGCACGGTGGGGAACGGTGGCCTGATCGGCGGCGCCGGGACGTCCGGTGCTGCGGGTGGCGCCGGTGGAGCAGTCGGGGGAACGGTCGTCGGCGCGGACGCGCACGGCGGTACGGCCGGCGTGGCCACGGACACGGTGGCGGACGGCGGCAGGGGGCCGCGGGCGCGGGTCCCGGCGTTCGCTCCGCAGGGTCGGGGGGCGGCACCGCGCGCCGAGCGGGTGCCGATCGAGGAGGACGGCGATACGCCCGTGACGGGCGGCGGCGCACCGGCTCCCGAGGCCGGCTAACCCGCGTTCTGCCCCTCGGGGTTACCGGCGAGGATGCTGTCGAGCGCCGCGGCGAGTTCGTAGTCGAAGTCGGCGACCGTGTGCTCCTCGCCGAGCGGGGCGACACGGTCGGTCCGGTCCAGGAAGGCCACCAGCGGCGCCGCCCCGGCCCGGAACAGGGCACCTTCGCCGCCCACTTGCAGCCGGATGAAGACGTCCGACAGATGCTGGGAGGAGGCGGGGGCGATGTGCACATCGCCCTCGCCGGAGGGCTGGCTCAGCCCGTCGAGGAGCAGCTCCCTGGCGAAGGCCCATGTCACGGGCGCGTCGCCGGGGAGGTGGAAGGTGAACTTCACCGCGTAGGGGTCGCTGCTGTCGTAGCCCAGCTCCACCGGGATCCGGAAGGACAGCTCCTCGGAGACGAGGAAGGTCATGACCACTTCTGCCTGAACTGTGTCGCGCATCGCCCAATGCCCCGTCTTCGTCGGTTTGGCAGGGATTGAAGCCTGATGGCCCCAATGACGCCATAGTCTGACAAGAACGCCCGGTGGATCACAAGGAGTGATTTTCCAGTTACCCATGGAGACCGAGGGTGAGCATACGAGCTCGCCGACTCTGGAGCGTAGCGACTCGACTACGGGGCGGAGTCGTAACGGGGGATTTGCTGGCACGGACCGGCCGAGAACTGGCCAAAGTGGGCCTAGGGCGCACGGATTACCGCAGGGGCGGTGCCCGGGGCGTTCACGTTGACGGAGGAATGTTGACGAGAGAGATAACTCCTCGCCTTCCGCTTCGTTGAGTTGACCAGCGGGCACCGGAAGGTGGCGTGGGCGACGTCGCCCGACCGGTGGGCGCTGCCCGGGCGTCCCCCTCGCCCGGGACGGCCGGCTCCTACCAGTCGCCCTTCGACGAGGAGGACGACGTGAACTTCTTGACGACGAAGACCAGGCCGGCGACCAGCGCCACCAGCAGCAGCGCCTTGAAGAGCAGGCTGATGACAAAGCCGAGCAGGCTCATGATCAGGCTGCCGAACACCACCAGCACGAGAACCGGCACCGCGACCCAGGTCACCCACCACGGCAGTCCCGCGAATATCCCCTTCTCAGCCATCTCGACTCCTGATCTCCGGTTCACGCGTGGATTCACACGCTGTTGTCACGTCATGGCCGCCGCGTCGGCGGGAATGAATGCCCCGCCGTGATTCACCGGCCGTCCGGAGCGGAATGCCCCGGCCTGTTCTCGATGCTAGGCCCGGGGAGGGGCCCGGCGGGGGCCCGACAGCCCCCGTAGACCCCTGAACGGCCCCCTACGGGATTCCGGGGGCGGGGGTCAGCTCTCCGGTGGAGAGAAGACGACGAGAACCCGGAGATCCTCACTGATGTGGTGGAACTTGTGGGGCGTCCCGGCCGGTACGTAGACCACGCTGCCGCGCCCGACGGTGGTGGTCTCCGTGCCCACCGTGATCGACGCCCGGCCGCTCACCACCACATAGACCTCGTCCTGAGCGTGCGGCCCCTGGGGATCGGCGGCACCGGCGTCCAGCGCGTAGAGCCCCACGGACATGTTCCGCTCCCGCAGGAACTGCAAATACGCGCCGTCGTTGGCAGCGCGCTCCATTTCCAGCTCGTCCAGCCGGAACGCCTTCATCCGCCGTCCATTCCTCGCCGCCCGACCCTGCCGGGCCGGTCGTGGTCCTCGAGCGCATCCCCGTCGGCCGCGCCCGTCTGCAACGATCTCACCATGAAGAATTTCGTAGTCAAGACGATCGCCAACGCGGCGGCCCTGGCGGTGGCCATCTGGCTGCTCAAGGGAATCACGCTGTCCGGCGAGAACACCGCTCGCAAGGTGCTCACGCTCTTCCTGGTCGCGCTCGTCTTCGGCGCGGTCAA
Source organism: Streptomyces sp. NPDC037389 (assembly GCF_040636475.1). NCBI lineage: Bacteria > Bacillati > Actinomycetota > Actinomycetes > Kitasatosporales > Streptomycetaceae > Streptomyces > Streptomyces sp. NPDC037389. Next base: position 299,819 of record NZ_JBEZUS010000004.1, on the reverse strand, counting down.
CTTCATCGTCAAGCCGGTCGTGAAGCTGCTGTCGTTCCCGCTCTTCATCCTGACCCTCGGCCTGATCACCCTGGTGATCAACGCCCTGATGCTGCTGCTGACCTCCTGGCTGGCGGACAAGCTCGATCTGGCCTTCCATGTGGAGGGCTTCTGGTCCGCGCTGGTCGGCGGCGTGATCATCTCGATCGTGGCCTGGGCGATGCACATCATCCTGCCGGACGAGAACGACTGAACCGCTGGGATCCGCCGGCGCCGGGCCCCGCATCGGCGCCTCGGCCGACCCGTCGGGGCCACGACAGGAGGACGGCTCGAGCCTCCCCCCTCTTGGCTCGAGCCGCCACGGCTCCACGCGCGAAGAACCGCGCGACCCAGGCTAGTTGACTCTGCGTCAGTGTCCAATCACCCTAGCGGCACAGCCCTATCGACTTATTTATCGTTCCTTCACGATCGGTGGCGGCATCTCAGGGAGACGACATGGATCTGGCCCTTTTGCGCACATTCGTCATGGTGCACAGGGCCGGCTCCTTCACCCGGGCCGCCGCGCTCCTCGGTCTCTCCCAGCCCGCCGTCACCAGCCAGATCCGGACACTGGAGCGACAACTGGGCCGGCCGCTCTTCCTCCGCCAGGCGCGCGGGGTCCGCCCCACCGCCATCGGCGACGAGCTCGCCCACAAGATCGCCCCGCATGTCGACGCACTGCTGGAGATCGCCGAGGCCGACCTCGACGACCAGTGGGCCAGCCGCACCCTGCACCTCGCCGGCCCTCCCGAGTTCACCTCCCTGCGCGTCCTGCCCGCCCTCGTCCCCCTGATCGGCCGGGGGCTGACCGTACGCGCCACCCACGGCATGGCCGAGGAGCTCTTCGAGGGCCTGGCCGACGGGCACCACGACCTCGCCATCGCCACCTCCCGGCCACGCGGCCGGCTGCTGACCGCCACCCCGCTCTGCGACGAGGAACACGTCCTCGTCGCCGCCCCGCGCTGGGCGGCCCGGCTCGGCGGCCCGGCCGTCGTCCGCGACAAGGGCCTCCAGGCCCTGGAACACCTGCCCGTGGTCGAGGTCCACGAGAGCCTGCCCTTCGTCTCCCGCTACTGGTCGGCCGTCTTCGACTCCAAGCCGCTGGCCACCGGCACCGTCATCGTCCCCGACCTGCGCGCGGTGCTCTCCTGCGTCGCCGCCGGGGCCGGCCTCGGCGTACTGCCGCGCTATCTGTGCGGAGAGGCTCTGGACACCGGCGAGATCGTGGCGCTCCTGGATCCGCCGGTACCACCGCTGCGCACCTATTTCCTGGTCGTCAGGGCCGGCACGCTGGCGCATCCCCATCTCGCGCGGGCGCACGAGTGGCTGCTGCGCGCTGCCGTTTCCTGGTGAGAAGGGGTTTCACCAGGGGGCTCGCGCGGCAGATGTCCCCTATGACCGAACGGCCCGTGGTCAAGCGCACCGCCCGCGCCATCCTGCTCGACGGCGAACCCGGCTCCGAGGCGCTCCGGCTCGTCCTGATCAAACGCACCAAGCCCGGCGAGGCACCGTACTGGATCACCCCGGGCGGCGGGGTCGAGCCCGAGGACAGCACCGTCGTCGCCGCTCTCCACCGCGAGGTGGACGAGGAACTCGGCGCCAAGGTCGTCGACGTGGTCCCCGCCTTCGTCGACACCGTCTCCCACTCCCTCCACCACGCCGCCCACGGTGTGAAGGTGCAGCATTTCTTCGTCTGCCGGCTGGCCTCGATGGACCTGTCCCGGCGGCACGGCCCCGAGGTCGACGAACCGTGCGGGACGTACGAGGTGGTGCGCGTCCCCTTCACCCGGGCCGGCATCGACTCGGTGGAGGTCGTGCCACCCTCCCTCCGGGTGTTCCTGCACGCGAACATCGAGGGAGTACAGGCCCTGCTCGCGCACGATCTGGCCTGATACTCCCCCCCAGACACGCCCCCCGGCCGGCGCTTCCTCAGCCCGCCGCCGAGGCCATCAGCTCGTCTATCGAGTCATGGCGGATCCGGTGCGCCGGGACCCCTATGCCGACCAGGGTGTCCACCCCGCTGCGGACCATTCCGGGCGGCCCGGAGAGATAGGCGTCGTAGGCGTTCCAGGGGCCGTACTTACGGACGACCTGGGGGAGTTGCCCACTCAGGCCGAGCGTGGGGCCGTCGGAGATCACTGGACGCACGGAGAGCCAGCGGTGCGACTTCTGTAGTCGCAGCATGGTGTCGATGTCGTAGAGGTCATCATCATGACGAGCACCGTAGAAGACCTCGACGGGGCGACTTCGCCCATGCCGGGCGACATCCTCGACCAGTGCCTTGATCGGAGCGATTCCGGTACCGCCGCCGAGACACAGCAGCCCGTTGTCGCTGCCGTGGTCGACGGTCATCGAGCCGGCCGGGGGGCCGAGCCGGATGACGTCGCCCGGGCGGGCGCGGTGAACCAGGGCACCGGAGACCCAGCCGGCCGGTACGGCCTTGATGTGGAAGGACAGCAGACCGTCCTCGCGCGGGGCGCAGGAGAAGGAGTAGTGCCGCCATACGCGCGGCCACCAGGGCGTCTCCACACTCGCGTACTGCCCGGCGAGAAAGGGATAGGGCTGGTCGGTCCGTACGGTCACGATGGCGACGTCCGAGGTGCGCGGCTCATGGCCGACGATCTCGGCCTGCCACCAGGGCGGGGAGCTCCGCTCGTCCTCCGCGGCCGCGTCGATCATGATCTGGGAGATGGCGGTGTAGACCCGCACCCACGCGGCCTGCGCGGCGTCGTTCCAGGTCCGGGAGGCATGGCGGGCGAGCGCGTCGATCAGGCATTCCCCCACGGCGGGGTAGTGGGTGGGGGCGGTGCCGTACTTCCGGTGTCCCCGGCCGAGTTGGGAGAGGTACGAGGTGAGGATCGCTGTGTCGTCGGCGTGGCGCGCGGCGGTGAGCAGCGCTTTGAACAGCCGGTCGCGCTGGGTGTCCATGGCGGCGGGGAAGAGGACGCGCAGCTCCGGCCGGCGGACGAAGAGCAGGGCGTAGAAGTACGAGGTCACCTTGTCGGCGATGGGCTCGATCTCGGCGAGCGTGCGGCGGATCAGCAGGGCGTCGGGGGACGGTGTGCCGCCGGGCGAGGGGGCGTTCCCGGGATGCGTGGCCGAGGCGGCGGGTGCCGAGGCAGAGGCAAGGGGTGGGACGGGGTGGCTTGCGGGGGGCTCCTCGGCCGGGCGTTCGTGTTCACGCGTGTGCGCGCGGTACGCCAGCGGCTGCCAGCGGTCGCCCGGGGACGAACCGCGCTCATGGACCGGGGTCCGGGGGCGGACCGCGGCGGGCGCCCCCTCGAGTCCCTCCCCCGCGGCCGGTAACCCTCCCGGCGCCGATAACCCCTCCGCCTCCGCCATCTGCGGCGACCCGGCCGGGGCGAACCGGTTCCTCTCACCTCCCGGTCCGGACGCGCCGCCGTGGGTCGGCGGGGTGGTCGGAGCGTTCATGGTTGCCTCGCCTCGAGCGTTTCCCGGCCGGGCCGCGCGCTTCCGCCGAAGAGGGCGGGAAGGTTTCCGCGATTCCCCGCACTGCTGATGAGTCGCTGTTCCCGTCCACGCAGCATGGCACCACGGGTCCCCGATTCCGGGTGTCTTCCCGGAACTCCGGGTGATGGGGCTCCGGTTGGGGCTAGGCTGTCCCGATCCGGCGTGGCACGGGGCGACCGTGCCCGCTCTCCCGGCTCGCGTCGGCTAGAGGTCGCCGCCGGCCAGCGCGTACGCCTCCCGGAGGTCGAGGCCGTCGTACGCGTACGAGGCGATGCCCCGCACATGGTGGTCCGCGTTGACCGCGACGGATACCGGCACCTCGGCGAAGAGCCGCGCGTCCGACATCGAGTCCCCGTAGGCCACGCAGTCGGCGCGGCCCAGCCCGTATTGCCCGCAGAGCTCGTCGGCGATCCGCACCTTCGCCGAGGCGTCGAGGATCCCCGCCGGGTCCACCGGATCGCGGAACGGCACCGAGGGCCAGCGCGAGCCGTGGGCCGCGTCGGCACCCCAGTCGAGCAGGCGTTCGACGAAGAAGCCCGGCGACAGGGAGATCACCGCGCAGCGCTCGCCGCGGGTCCGGATGGCGGCCCAGACCTCCCGGATGCCGGCCAGCCAGGGAGCCCCCTCGAAGGCGTCCGTGACCTGTGCTTCCGTCAGCTCGGCCCAGAGCTCCACGGCCAGTTGGGCGAACCGGGACGGCACCAGCTCCCCCGCGGCGAAGGCCCTCTCCAACTCGCCGATCTCCTTCTCCAGGCCCAGCTGCCGGGATATCTCGACAGCGGCGGCCGAGCCGTGGATGAGCGTTCCGTCCAGGTCGAACAGGTGCAGTCTGGTCATGACCACCGAGCCTAGGCGCCCGGCGAGTCCAAGCGCCCGGCAGGCCCAGGCACCCGGGTGGGAGAACGTTCCGGGGGTCAGCGGCCGGCCGTCACGCGCTCCGCGTCGGAGGCCACCGGCTTCGGCCCCGAGGCCACGATCCGCCCGCCCCGCTCCGTGCGACGCTCCAGCGACGCGGAGAGAAGGGCGAGGAGCAGCGCGGCCGCGGCCATCCCGGCGCCGACCCAGTTGGGCGCGGTGTAGCCGAATCCGGCGGATATCACGAGCCCGCCGAGCCAGGCTGCCATGGCGTTGCCCAGGTTGAAGGCGCCGATGTTGACGGCGGAGGCGAGCGTGGGGGCGTCGGCGGTCTGGTCCAGGACCCGCTTCTGGAGCGGCGGCACGGTGGCGAAGCCGAAGGCCCCGATGAGCGGGATGACGACCGCGATCGCGATCTTGTTGTGGGCGGTGAGCGGCAGCAGGGCGAGCAGGACCGCGAGCCCGCCGAGGGCGGTGAAGAGCATGGGCATCAGCACGCGGTCCGCGTACTTGCCGCCGATCAGGTTGCCCATCAGCATGCCGAGGCCGAAGAGGACGAGCATCCAGGTGACGGACGAGGGCGCGTAGCCGGCGACGTCGGTGACCAGCGGGGCCAGGTAGGTGCTCATGGTGAAGACGCCGCCGAAGCCGAGGACCGTCATCGCCATGGCGAGCAGCACCTGGGGGTTGCGGAAGGCGGCCGTCTCGCCGCTGAGCGGTATCCGCTCGGGGCGCGGCTGCCGCGGTACGAGGGCCGCGATGCCCAGGACGGCGAGCACACCCAGCCCGGCGATGATCAGGAAGGTGACCCGCCAGCCCGCGTTCTGGCCGACGAGGGTGCCCAGGGGCACGCCCACCACGGTCGAGGTGGTGAGCCCGGTGAACATCATCGCTATCGCGCCCGCCTTCTTCTGCGGGGCGACGAGACCGGCGGCCACGATCGCGCCTATGCCGAAGAACGCGCCGTGCGCGAGCGAGGCGACGATGCGCCCGGCGAGCATCACCCCGAAGACGGGCGCGGCGGCCGAGAGGACGTTCCCCGCGACGAACAGGCCCATCAGGGCCATCAGCATCGTCTTGCGCGCGACGCGACCGCCGACGACGGCCAGGACCGGGGCGCCGACGACGACACCGAGGGCATAGCCGGTGGTCAGAAGGCCGGCGGTCGGGATCGAGACCCCGAAGTCCGCGGCGATGTCGGGGAGCAGTCCCGAGATGACGAATTCGGTGGTGCCGATTCCGAAGGCGCCGATGGCGAGCGCCAGCAGGGCGAGGGGCATGGGGGTCCTTCGTACGGGATCGAGGCAGGGAAGACCTTCCGGCCAGGTGATTGCGGCCGACTTCTACATGTCTCCACAATAATTGCAGACGCATTTACTTGCAAGCGCGGGCTATTGCGCGGGGGAGATACGCTGGTCGTGACCGCACGGGCACGCGCGGACGGCACACTCGGACGTCCCCGAAGGAGGGCTCACCCATGTCCCGCACCCCGGACCCCGCCCTGACCGGCCTGGCGCAGGGCTGGTGCGCCCTCTCGGCACTGCACAGCCGGATCGAGGCGCACATAGAGCGCGCCCTTCAGGCCCACCACGAGCTGAGCGTGCGCGAGTTCTCCGTGCTCGACGTCCTCAACCGCCAGCACGACGGCGAGGGCGGCCACCTGCGGATGAACGAGGTGGCGGACGCCGTCGTCCTCAGTCAGTCCGCGACGACGCGCCTGGTCACCCGCCTGGAGGACCGCGGGCTGCTGACGCGCTACCTCTGCCTCACCGACCGGCGCGGTATCTACACCGACGTCACGGACGCGGGCCGCGTCCTTCTGGAAGAGGCCCGCCCCACCAACGACACGGCCCTCCGCGAGGCGCTGGACGACGCCGCGAACCGGACCGAGCTCGCCCCGCTGGTCGCCGCCGTGGAATCCCTCGCCCCCGCCGACTCGTAACCACCGGACCGGTCGCACCGGGCCCGGTCGGCCCGCCGGACCGGTCAGGCTTCGTGGGACCGGTCAGGCTTCGTGGGACCGGTCAGGCTTCGTGGGAGCGGGCCCGCTCCCGGTGCGCCTTCTGCCGGCAGGCCGCGGCGCAGTACCGGGCGGGCCGGCCCGTACGGGCGACGGCCACGGGGCCGCCACACACGGCACACCGGGTTTCGTTACGCTCCGGGGCCGGATTCGGAGGCAGTTTCGTCACATGACGTCCCGGTCGGAGACTGTCGCACGCCAGCGCGGTCATCCTGCCCGGCGCCGTGCCCGGCCCCCGCCGCTGCTCCATCGACAGACACCCCATGAGCAGGGCCGCCACATCGGCGACGGACACGTCCTTCCGTACCGCGCCCGCCTGTTGGGCCCGCTCCAGCAGGACCGCGAGAGCCTCCCGGAAGTCCGCCTCGACCCCGGGAGAGGGCTCGAAACTGCCCTCCAGCGCGTCGCACAGGCCCTTGTTCCGCACGGACAGCCGCACGACGGCCGCCAGATAGCGATAGAACACCCGACCGGGGTCGTCCGAGTCGGCCAACTCCCGTGCGGTATCGGTGAAAAGCCGCACCCGATCCACGACGGTGGCCCTGAACAGGGCTTCCTTGGAAGGGAAATGGCGGTAGACGGTGCCCGCGCCCACCCCGGCACGGCGCGCGATCTCCCCGAGCGGTACCGCCAACCCCTCTTCCTCGAAGGCCGATCGGGCTGCCTGGAGAACCAGCGAGCGGTTGCGGCGGGCGTCCGAGCGCAGCGGCTGGGAGGCCGGGGAAGCGGTCGACGGGGTCCTGCGCTGTGCCATGCGCCTGGGTCTCCGGAGGCCTGAGAGAGAAACGGGACTGTGATTCCGATTCTATCCGCGCGAACGAGCGAGGGCCCGCGGCGCCATACCGGGGCAAAAGCCCGCAAGAAGAAGGGGCCGGTGAAGAGTCGGCCCGGGAAAGCAAAAGAGCCGCCGCCGACGCGTGAAGCGCCGACGGCGGCTCGATGCGGCCGCGTCCTGCGGGTCAGCCGGAGATCACCTCGTCCCAGGCCTTGCCTGCGGCCGCCAGGGCACCGTCCTCGTCCGCGAGCGGAACGCCCAGGGCGCGCAGCCCCTCGGCGAGCGCCGCCAGCGAGCCGAGCACGACCTCCCGGTCCGCGTCGAGGCCGTAGTGGTTGACCCGGATCATCTCCGTCGCGAGCGTGCCCGCGGCCGCCTGGACGGGCACGGACGCGTCCGCCGCCAGGGCCGCCGCCACGATGTCGCGGGCGTCGACGCCGTCGGGCGCGCGCAGCGTGGTGGCGGCGGGCGCGGCGTCCTCGTCACGGACGACGTAGGGCGCGAGCGCGCCCAGCGCCCGTACGCCCGCACGTGTGGCGGCGGAGGCGGCGCGGTGGCGGGCGATCACGCTGTCCAGGCCGTCCGCGGCGATGCGGTCGGCGGCCTGCTCCAGCGCGAGCATCTCCAGCTGGGCCGGCGCGTGCGGAAGGGCGGCGCGGCCGCCGTCGATCCAGCGCTCCTTCCAGTCCAGCAGGGAGAGGTAGGAGCGGCGCGGCGCCTGCTCGTTGGCGGCGATGCGCTCCCAGGCGCGGGCGCTCACGGAGGCGACGGAGACGCCCGCCGGGCCCGCCATGGCCTTCTGGCCGCCGATGACGCACAGGTCGACGCCCCAGTCGTCGGTGAGCAGCGGCTCGGCGGCGATGGAGGCGACGGCGTCCAGCATCAGCAGGGCGCCGTGCTCACGCACGACCGCGGCGATCTCGGCGACGGGGTTGGTGTTGCCGGTCGCCGCCTCGGCGTGCACGAGGCTGACGAAGTCGATGGCGGGGTGCGCGCGGAGCGCCTCGGCCACCTGCTCGGCGGTGACCGCCCCGCTGAACGGCGCGCTCACGGTCACCACTTCGGCGCCGCAGGAGCGCAGCCAGCCGCCGAACGTCTCGCCGTACGGGCCGGTGATGATGTTCAGCGCGGTGCTGCCGGGACGCACGGCCGAGCGGATGCACGCCTCCAGCGGGAGCAGTGCCTCGCCCTGCATGGCGACGACGGTCTGGCGCGTGCGCATCAGCGCCGCGACCTTGTCCTCGATCCGAGCGAAGTGGCCCGCGCCGAGAGGCGCGAAGTCGAGCAGGTCCGGTGCGGTGTTCGCAGTCACGGTGCCTTCCAGGGATGTCGCGCCGCGACGCGGCGCCCGCCAATCTCCTGTCGACTCTACGCCGCACCCCCAGTCATGCCGACAATCCGACTATCGCCAGCCGCCCGTGTCGACGCCGCCCGGTACCGCGTTCCCGGGCTCGTAGGGCTCACGGGTGAAGACGAAGGTGCCGAGGTCGAGATGGCTCAGCGTGCCGTCCTCGCGGCGCACGGCCCGCAGGGTCTCCCCCACGTAGTAGCCGTCGAGCCCCGTCCAGGTGCCGTCCTCCTCGGCGCGGAAGCGCGCGGCGCGCCCGCCGTTCCCCACCGGGTGCAGCCGCAGCCCCCGGTCGGCGACCAGGCGCAGTACGAACGGGGTGGCGCCCCAGTACCAGGGGCCGGTCAGCTCCAGCAGGGCCGGGTCCGCGCCATCGAGCGGACGCCAGGGTTCCGGGATCCGGGGCTCGTGCGCCACGACCGTGCGCACGAGGTCCGTCACGACGGGGACCAGGCCGAAGAACGAGGTGAGGTTGCTCAGCGCCACGGCCGCGACGCCCTCTTCGGGGTCGGCCCACAGCGACGCCACGAAGCCCGGCATCGAGCCTGTGTGCCCGTACAGGACCCGGCCGTCGTGGCGCGTCAGCTGGAGGCCCAGGCCGTAGCCGCCCGTCCAGTCCGGCCCCTGGGGCTCGGTCCGCGGCGTCCGCATCTCCGCCACCGAGCTCGCCCTGAGCACCCGGTCGTCGCCGTTCAGCAGAAACTCCGCGAAGCGGCACAGATCGGCGGCCGTGGACCAGAGCTGCCCGGCGGGCGCCATCCGCCCGGTGTCCACCGCGGGTTCCGGAAGCAGCACGTCCGCCCAGGGGTGCACGGCCCGGCCCTCGGCGTACGGCGCCTCGGGCCCGAGGGTCGTACGGAGCATGCCCAGCGGCGCCAGCACCTCCCGGCGCAGCGCCTCGTACCAGTGCTCACCGCGCAGCCGCTCCACCAGCGCGCCGAGCAGCGCGTATCCGGGGTTGGAGTAGTGGTGCAGGCGCCCTGCGGGATGGCGCTGGGGGCGCTCGCCGAAGATGTCCGCGAGCTCGGGGCGCAGAGCGCCGTCCGTACGCTCCCACCAGGGGCCGCGCGCCTCCGCCGCCAGTCCGGAGGTGTGCGACAGCAGTTGGGCGATGGTCGCCCGGCCGCCCTCGGGCACGTCGAGATACGTCCCGAGCGGCTCCTCGAGGCCGATCAGCCCCTCGTCGCGCAGCCGCATGACGAGAACGGCGACGAGGGACTTGGTGATCGAACCGATCCGGTACTGCGTGTCGGCACTGGGGGTCTCCCCGGCCACGTCGCCCCGCCCGGCGGACCACACCATCCGCCCGTTCCGCGTCACCGCGCCCACCAGCGAGGGCGCGCGGCCCTCGGTCTGGCCGGAGGCGACCCGGTGGAGCAGCGCGCGCCGGGTGGCCGGAAGGAGCTCGTCGAGGAGTTCGGCGTCCGGGAGCTCTTCCTTGGGCACTTCGCGCGAGACGGTCATGCCCGCACCCTAGCCAGGTGCGGCGCAGGCCCATGACCTGGGCGACGCGTTTCCGATCAGGTCTGCGCCATGTCGACAAAGCGGGAGTAGTGGCCCTGGAAGGCCACGGTGATCGTGGCGGTGGGACCGTTACGGTGCTTGCCGACGATGATGTCCGCCTCGCCCGCGCGGGGCGACTCCTTCTCGTAGGCGTCCTCGCGGTGGAGCAGGATGACCATGTCGGCGTCCTGCTCGATGGAGCCGGACTCTCGAAGGTCGGAGACCATCGGCTTCTTGTCCGTACGCTGCTCGGGGCCACGGTTCAGCTGGGAGAGCGCGATGACCGGGAGCTCCAGCTCCTTGGCCAGCAGCTTGAGGTTTCGGGACATGTCCGAGACCTCCTGCTGGCGGCTCTCGGCGCGCTTGGCGCCACCGGCCTGCATCAGCTGGAGATAGTCGATGATCACGAGCTTGATGCCGCTGCGCTGCTTCAGCCGGCGGCACTTGGCGCGGATCTCCATCATCGACAGGTTCGGCGAGTCGTCGATGAAGAGCGGGGCGGCGGATACGTCGGGCATCCGGCGGGCGAGCCGGGTCCAGTCGTCGTCCGTCATCGAGCCGGAGCGCATGTGGTGGAGGGCGACGCGGGCCTCGGCGGACAGCAGACGCATCGCGATCTCGTTGCGGCCCATTTCGAGCGAGAAGATCACGCTCGGCATGTTGTGCTTGATCGAACAGGCGCGGGCGAAGTCCAGCGCGAGGGTCGACTTACCCATGGCGGGACGGGCCGCGATGACGATCATCTGGCCGGGGTGGAGGCCGTTCGTCAGGGCGTCGAGATCGGTGAAGCCCGTGGGGACACCGGTCATCTCACCGCTGCGGGAGCCGATCGCCTCGATCTCGTCGAGCGCGCCCTCCATGATGTCGCCGAGCGGGAGGTAGTCCTCGCTGGTGCGCTGCTCGGTGACGGCGTAGACCTCGGCCTGGGCCTTGTTGACGATGTCGTCGACATCGCCGTCAGCCGCGTATCCCATCTGCGTGATGCGCGTGCCGGCCTCGACCAGACGGCGCAGGACCGCGCGCTCGTGGACGATCTCGGCGTAGTACTCGGCGTTGGCCGCGGTCGGCACCGACTGCACCAGGGTGTGCAGATACGCCGCGCCACCGACCTTGGTGATCTCACCGCGCTTGGTGAGCTCGGCGGCGACGGTGATGGGGTCGGCGGGCTCGCCCTTGGCGTACAGGTCGAGGATGGCCTGGTAGACCGTCTCGTGCGCCGGACGGTAGAAGTCCTGGCCCTTGAGGACCTCGACCACGTCGGCGATGGCGTCCTTCGACAGCAGCATGCCGCCGAGGACGGACTGCTCCGCGTCGAGATCCTGCGGGGGTACGCGCTCGAAGCCGCTGCTCCGCTCCCAGGAGCCCTCGTCGCCCCGGTCGTGCTGCTCGCCGCGGCCCTTGCCGTCACCGCGCCGGGAGCGGGGGAAGGGGAGCCGGTCGCCGGGGCCGCTGTCGCCCCACGGGCCGTCGTCCATGGGCTCGGGAATGCTCACCCGGGCCACCTCCTCCCGTCCGCGGAGCGGACCTCGCCGTGCCACTCTTTCTTACGGCACGGCTCTGACAAATAGGACGCCCGACTCCGGTTCTGGCGCGTCGAGTTCGCGGCGGGTTCGTGTCGGACCCGTGAGGCCCGCGAAGCGATGACGAAGCAGAAGACAGACGGTGGGCGCCGGTCCACGGTAGGGCCGCGGGCACCGTCAGCCAATCTGGTTATCCACAGGCCTTGTGGATGAGCGGCCCAAGGCTGTGGAGAAGTCCCCGTAACCTGTGCACGGGCCGGGGGAAAGCACTGTGGACAAACACACAATCACCTCCACCGCACCGCTCTGACCTGCGGCTTTGCCATCCACCGGCTGTTGAGAAGAAAAACTTTCCCTGTTGGCCCGAGATCACGACAAACGGCGCAGAGAAGATCGCGCACCACCCGCCCCGGTAAGGGTCCTAAGCTGTATGCACTGATTACCTGTGGAAGATGGGAGGGACTCCGTGCCCCAGGCCCCCGCGCCCGTCCGGCCCGACGTCCGCCGGCACGACCGCGAGATCGTCGCCCTGGCCGTCCCGGCCTTCGGCGCCCTCGTCGCGGAGCCCCTCTTCGTGATGGCCGACAGCGCCATCGTGGGGCATCTCGGCACCCCTCAGCTCGCGGGCCTCGGCATCGCCGCCGCGCTGCTCACCACCGCCGTCAGCGTCTTCGTCTTCCTCGCCTACGCCACCACCGCCGCCGTGGCCCGCCGGGTCGGCGCCGGTGATCTCCCGGCCGCCATCCGGCAGGGGATGGACGGCATCTGGCTGGCGCTGATACTCGGGGCGGTGGTCACCGCCGCCGTACTGGCCACCGCCCCGCTGCTCGCCCGCGCCTTCGGAGCCTCCGCCACAGCCGCCCCGTACGCCACCACCTATCTGCGGATCAGCGCGCTGGGCATCCCCGCGATGCTCGCCGTCCTCGCCGCCACGGGAGTGCTGCGCGGGCTACAGGACACCAGGACGCCGCTGTACGTCGCCGTCGGCGGATTCATCGCCAACGGCGTGCTCAACGTCGCGCTCGTCTACGGCGCGGGCCTGGGCATCGCCGGATCCGCCTGGGGGACGGTGCTCGCCCAGTTCGCCATGGCCGCCGTCTACCTCACCGTCGTCGTCCGGGGAGCCCGACGGCACGGCGCCTCGCTCCGCCCCGACGCCTCTGGGATACGGGCCTGCGCCCGGGCCGGGGCGCCCCTGCTGGTGCGCACTCTCTCCCTGCGCGCCATCCTCATGATCGCCACGGCTGTGGCGGCACGGCTCGGTGACATCGACATCGCCGCGCACCAGGTCGTGCTCTCCCTGTGGAACCTCCTGGCCTTCGCGCTGGACGCCATAGCCATCGCCGGGCAGGCGATCATAGGCCGCTACCTGGGCGCCGGGGACACCGCCGGAGCCCGGGCCGCCTGCCGCCGCATGGTGCGGTGGGGCATCGTCTCCGGTGTGGTGCTGGGGGCCCTGGTGGTGGCGGGCCGGTTCGCGTTCATCCCGCTGTTCACCTCGGACCCGGCCGTACGGGACGCCCTGCTGCCCGCCCTGCTGGTGGTCGCCGTGGGGCAGCCCGTCGCCGGAGTGGTCTTCGTCCTGGACGGGGTGCTGATGGGCGCTGGGGACGGGTCCTATCTGGCCCGGGCGATGCTGGTGGTCCTCGCCGTCTTCGCCCCCGTCGCCCTGCTGGTCCCCGCCCTGGGGGGCGGTCTGACGGCGCTGTGGTGGGCCATGACGCTGATGATGACGGCCCGGCTGGTGAGCCTGTGGATCCGGGCGCGCTCGGGCCGCTGGATCGTCACCGGGGGCGTACGGGGCTGACGGCACCGGCGGCCACCGGGAACGGGCCGAGGTCCATTCGGGCGAGACGTCGGCCCATTCAGGCGAAACGGTTCCGCTGAACGGCGGAAGGGCCGCACCCCTGGCGGGATGCGGCCCTTCGACAGCTGCCTGATGCGAACGTCAGGCGGCGATGACCTCGATGCCGAGCTTGGCAACGACGTCGGCGTGCAGACGCACGGACACCTGGTGGGCGCCCAGGGTCTTGATGGGCGAGCCCAGCTCGACGCGGCGCTTGTCGACCTCGGGACCACCGGAAGCCTTGATCGCGGAAGCGACGTCGGCCTGGGTCACGGAGCCGAACAGGCGGCCGGCCTCGCCGGCGCGGACGGCAAGGCGGACCTTGACGCCCTCGAGCTGGCCCTTGACCTCGTTGGCCTGCTCGATCGTGGCGATCGCGCGGATCTTGCGAGCGCGACGGATCTGCTCGACGTCCTTCTCGCCACCCTTGGTCCAGCGGATCGCGAAACCGCGCGGGACCAGGTAGTTGCGGGCGTAGCCGTCCTTGACGTCGACGACGTCACCGGCGATGCCGAGGCCGGAGACCTCGTGGGTGAGGATGATCTTCATTACTTGGTCACCCTTCCCTTATCGCGCAGACGAGGTGTAGGGCAGCAGCGCCATCTCACGGCTGTTCTTCACGGCCGTGGCGACGTCACGCTGGTGCTGAGTGCAGTTGCCGGTCACGCGACGGGCACGGATCTTGCCGCGGTCGGAAATGAACTTCCGCAGCATGTTCGTGTCCTTGTAGTCCACGTAAGCGGTCTTGTCCTTGCAGAACGCGCAGACCTTCTTCTTAGGCTTGCGCGGGGGCGGCTTCGCCATTGTCTCTCTCCTGTGAAATCAAGAAGTTTTGTGCCGTCGCCCTCGGGCCACAGGGGCCCGGGTCCCCGGAGGGACCTAGAAGGGCGGCTCGTCCGAGTAGCCGCCGCCGGAGTTGCCGGAGCCGCCGCCCCAGCCACCTCCGCCGCCGCCCTGCTGGCCGCCGGACGGAGCGCTGGACGCCCAGGGGTCGTCGGCGGGAGCCCCGCCGCCCTGCTGGCCGCCGGAGCCGGAGCCCCAGCCGCCACCACCCTGGCCACCACCGCTGCCGCCGCCAAAGCCACCCTGGCCACCGCGACCCGTGGTCTTGGTGACCTTCGCCGTAGCGTTCTTCAGGCTGGGCCCGACCTCTTCGACGTCGAGCTCGAAGACCGTGCGCTTGACGCCCTCGCGGTCCTCGTAGGACCGCTGCTTCAGACGGCCCTGCACGATGACGCGCATGCCTCGCTGAAGCGACTCGGCGACGTTCTCCGCCGCCTGACGCCACACCGAGCACGTGAGGAAGAGGCTCTCGCCGTCCTTCCACTCGTTGGTCTGGCGGTCGAAGGTGCGGGGAGTGGACGCGACACGGAACTTCGCGACCGCCGCACCGGACGGGGTGAAGCGCAGCTCGGGGTCGTCGACGAGATTGCCGACGACCGTGATGACGGTCTCGCCTGCCATGGATGAACCTCTCGGCGGGTGTGCTGCTGGCTGCTTGTGCTACTCGGTTGAGTGCAGCCCGATTACCTCTGAACCGTCAGGTTCAGTGGGTCTCGGGACGGAGGACCTTGGTCCGGAGGACCGACTCGTTCAGGTTCATCTGTCGGTCGAGCTCCTTGACGACCTCAGGCGTGGCCTGGAGGTCGATGACCGAGTAGATGCCCTCGGGCTTCTTCTTGATCTCGTAAGCGAGACGACGACGGCCCCAGGTGTCGACCTTCTCGACCTTTCCGTTGCCCTCACGGACGACGGAGAGGAAGTTCTCGATCAGCGGGGAGACAGAGCGCTCCTCGAGATCGGGGTCGAGGATGACCATCACCTCGTAGTGACGCATGTGGAACCCACCTCCTTTGGACTCAGCGGCCACGGTCGATCCGTGGCAGGAGGGTCGTGATGCGTGAACAACGGTATCGGCGGACACTGACAATCAGCGGAAAGTCCCTGGGTTGCCCCTGGGACCGAAGCTGGGTCCGGGCAGACACCGGTGCAGACCGTACAGAGTACCCGCACTTCGGCGTGTGGTTGAAATCGGGCGGCCCGGCCCCCCAGTCTGGAACCGACGGGTGTGACCGGCGCCATAGCGCGCCGCCTGCCTTCAGGAGGTGCCCCCATGACACAGGCAGCACGACAGCCCCGCGGGCTCCGCTCGCTGCTCAGCGGTGTGCTGAACAGCGACGGAAAGCCCCATCCCGTCGAGAACACCCTCGTCGCCGTGACGGTCGTGCTCGGTGCGCTCGCCTTTATCTCCTCGGCGTTCAGCAACCTCCATCTGCTCTCGTCCTGGAGCGGGCTCGTGGGCATCCTCACGGGGGCCTGGGGCCAGTTCATCTCGGCCACCACCGGCGAGCGCTTCCTGCTGATCATCGGGCTCGGCGCCTCGGCCATCGGCTTCTTCCTGGGCATGGCGCACGGCGGACTCTTCGGGGGTGTGATCGGATAGCGGACCGTACGCCCAAACGGGGCGCTCCCCTGTCGCAGTAGGCTTCGGCGCGAGAGCCGGAGCCCCGACCATGGGGACACACCTGCCGAGGAGCGCCCCGCATGAGCCTGACCCTGAGGACAATCAGCCGAGAGCAGCATCTGGCATACATCCAGAGCCTGCCCGCGGCCAGTCACATGCAGGTGCCGGGGTGGGCGGATGTGAAGGGCGAGTGGCGCTCGGAGAGCCTGGGCTGGTTCGACAGGACCGGGCAGATCGTCGGCGCCGGTCTGGTCCTCTACCGCCAGCTCCCCAAGATCAAGCGCTACCTGGCCTACCTGCCCGAGGGCCCGGTCATCAACTGGTACTCCCCGAACCTGCGCGACTGGCTGGAGCCCATGCTGGCCCACCTCAAGCAGCAGGGCGCCTTCTCCGTGAAGATGGGCCCGCCGGTGGTGATCCGCCGCTGGGACGCCGACGCGATCAAGAAGGGCATCGCCGACCCCGACGTCAAGCGCCTGCGCGACGTCGAGGCCACCTTCATCGAGCCGCGCGCCTTCGAGGTCGCCGACCAGCTGCGCCGGATGGGCTGGCAGCAGGGCGAGGAGGAGGGCGCCGGCTTCGGTGACGTCCAGCCGCGCTACGTCTTCCAGGTGCCGCTGGAGGGCCGCTCGCTGGAGGACGTCCACAAGGGTTTCAACCAGCTGTGGCGGCGCAACATCAAGAAGGCCGAGAAGGCCGGCGTCGAGGTCGTCCAGGGCGGCTACGAGGACCTGCCCACCTGGCAGCACCTCTACGAGATCACCGCCGAGCGCGACAAGTTCCGCCCGCGCCCGCTGAGCTACTTCCAGCGCATGTGGACGGCCCTCAACAGCGAGGACCCCAACCGCATGCGGCTGTACTTCGCCGTGCACGAGGGCGAGGCCGTCGCCGCCGCGACGATGCTGATCGTCGGCGGGCACGTCTGGTACTCCTACGGCGCCTCGGCCAACCACAAGCGCGAGGTCCGTCCGTCGAACGCGATGCAGTGGCGGATGCTGCGCGACGCCTACGCCCTGGGCGCCAGCGTCTACGACCTGCGGGGCATCGGCGACTCGCTGGACGAGAACGACCACCTCTTCGGCCTGATCCAGTTCAAGGTGGGTACGGGTGGTCAGGCGGCCGAGTACCTCGGCGAGTGGGACTTCCCGCTCAACAAGCTGCTGCACAAGGCCCTCGACATGTACATGTCGCGGCGTTGATCCAGCAGCTCCATCCACACTCAGGGAAAGGTTCCGGGACCGGCCATGGCGCTCACGCTCTACGTCGACACCGCGCGCTGGCGGGCACACCAGCAGTCCGTCATCCAGCAGTTTCCGGGGATCATCCCCGTCTGCAAGGGCAACGGCTACGGCTTCAGCAATGAGCGCCTGGCCGACGAGGTCACGCGCATGGGCGCGGACACCCTCGCCGTCGGCACCACCTACGAAGCGGCCCGGATCAAGGACTACTTCAGCGGCGACCTGCTGGTGCTGACGCCCTTCCGGCTCGGCGAGGAGCCGGTGCCGCTGCCGGACCGGGCCATCCGGTCCGTCTCCTCGGTCGAGGGCGTGCGCGGGCTGGTGGGCGCCCGTGTGGTCATCGAGGTCATGAGCAGCATGAAGCGGCACGGCATCAGCGAGGAGGACCTCCCCAAGCTGCACGCCGCCATCGAGGACGTGCGCCTGGAGGGCTTCGCGATACACCTCCCGCTCGACCACGCGGACGGCGGCAGCGGGGTCGACGAGGTCACCGCCTGGATGGAGCGGCTTCGCAACGCCCATCTGCCGCTGCACACGATGCTCGTCAGCCACCTCAAGGCCGAGGAGCTCCGTGAGCTCCAGCAGCGGTTCCCCCAGACCCGCTTCCGGGCCCGGATCGGCACCCGGCTGTGGCTTGGCGACCACGACGCCACCCAGTACCGGGGCGCCGTCCTGGACGTCACCCCCGTCTCCAAGGGCGACCGCTTCGGCTACCGGCAGCAGAAGGCTCCCGGTGACGGCTACCTGGTCGTGGTGGCCGGCGGCACCTCGCACGGCGTCGGGCTGGAGGCGCCGAAGGCGCTGCACGGCATGATGCCGCGCGCCAAGGGCGTGGCCCGGGCGGGCCTGGCCACCATGAACCGCAATCTGTCGCCCTTCGTCTGGGCCGGAAAGCAGCGGTGGTTCGCGGAGCCCCCGCACATGCAGGTCTCCATCCTGTTCGTGCCGAACGACGCTCCCGCCCCGCAGGTCGGCGATGAGCTGGAGGCCCATCTGCGGCACACCACCACGCAGTTCGACCGCGTCGTCGATCACTGATTCCACCCCCCCGTGTGATGTGGCCGGGAGCCATGACTCAGGCGTCGTGGCTCCCGGTCCCCCATTCGACGCGTGTGCCTCCGGAAGGCTCGGCGTGCCGCTCGCGGCGCGCGGAGCCGAGGACGAATATGTCCGGGGCCCCGTCCAGGACGCCTCCGGAAGGATCGTCCGAACCGTCGCGGCGCACCACGTCCCGCTCGGGCTTCAGGATGTCCCGCACGACCAGCGCGCAGAGGTAGAGCGTGCCCAGCAAGTGGACGACGATCGCCAGCTGATAGGCGTCCATCGGCAGCCCCTGGTGCTTGTCGCCGCTGCCGGTGTAGGCCAGGTAGAGCCAGATGGCCAGGTAGTACAGGACCTCGCAGGCCTGCCAGACCAGGAAGTCGCGCCACTTGGGCCGGGCCAGCGCGGCAAGCGGCACCAGCCACAGCACGTACTGCGGCGAATAGACCTTGTTTATGAGGACGAACAGCGCCACCATCAAAAAGGCCAGCTGCGCGAAGCGCGGGCGCCTGGGGGCGCTCAGCGCGAGGGCTCCCAGGCCGAGGCAGCCGAGGATCATCAGCAGTATCGCGTAGACGTTGACGTCGTCCATCGAACTGCCGGTGTGCTCGGAGATGAAGAGCCAGAGAGAGCCGAAGTCGACCGGCCGTTCCTTGCTGAAGACGTAGAACTTCGCCCATCCCTCGCGGATGTGGAAGCCCGTGGCGTCATGGGTGAACATGACCGGCAGATTCACCGCCAGCCAGGCGGCGACCGCGCCGCCCGTGGCGGTGAGGAAGGCCCGCGGCCGCCCGGCCCGCCAGCACAGGACGAGCAGCGGCCCCAGCAGCAGCACGGGGTAGAGCTTCGCCGCGGCCGCCAGGCCGATCAGCACGCCCGTCAGCACCGTGCGCCCACGGGACCACATCAGCATCGCGGCGGCCGTCAGAGCGACGGCGAAGAGGTCCCAGTTGATGGTGGCCGTGAGGGCGAAGGCCGGGGCGAGGGCCACCAGTAGCGCGTCCCAGGGGCGGCGCCGGTGCGTACGGGCCACACACATCACGATGACGGCCGTGCAGGCCAGCAGCATGCCGGCGTTCACGAACCAGTACAGCTGCTCGCGGTGCTGGAGGCTTCCGCCGCCCGGCGTGAACAGCGCCGCGACCTCCATGAACAGCCCTGTCAGGACCGGGTACTCCAGATAGTCCATGCCGCCGCCGACCGACTGGGGAACCCGGTCGAAGTACGGGATGAGGCCCTGGTCGAAGCCCCGGCCGTTGTAGAGGTGCGGGATGTCGGAATAACAGGCGTGGGTGTACTGGGTGGTGGCGCCGAAGAACCAGCCGTGGTCGTAGCACGGCAGTTTCTGCACCATGCCGAGCGCGAACATCCCGATCGCCACGAGCGCGATCACCCGCACCGGCGTCCACCAGTGCGCACCGGTCAGCGCACGCCGCCCCACCGGTCCGCCGATGAGCTCACTGCCGGCCGCGGCCACCTCGTCCTCGACGGTGGGCCGTACAAGCTGATCGTCCCGCGCGCTCCTCATGCCCTCATCCTGCCGTACCCGTGGTCGCACCCGCGGCGCCTGTGGAAAACCACGAGGGCCGCCCCGCGCGAACGCGGGACGGCCCTCGAAAAGACGTGCTCAGACAGCCTGCGCCGGATTCATACGATGATCAGCCACCCGGTCCGCCGAACAGTCCGCCACCACCGCCCGGCGGGCGCCGGTTCCCGCCCGGCGACGGCGACTCACTCGGGTCTCCGGCGCCGCCGGGTCCTCCGGGACCGCCCGAAGCGCCCCCGTCCTTACCGCCGTTGCCATTTCCGTTGTTCCCGCCACTGCCGCCGATCTTGCACTTGAAGTCGAACGGAGCGCAGGACCCGCTCGGGGACGGGGAGGCGGACGGGGACTTCGAGGGCGAGGGGGACGCCGACGGCGGGGCCGAGGGGGGCGTGGACGGCACGATGCTGGGGGAGGGACTGGCCCCGTCCCCGAACACCTTCTGCCCGATCGGCTGCGGCGCGTCGAACTGAAGCACCGGCTTGCCCTTGAGCGCGTCGGCCATGTAGTCCGCCCAGATCTCCGCCGGGAACGAGGCACCGTGGATGGTGGGCTGGCCACCCACACCGCGCATCGACAGGAACTCCTGCTGCTTGGCGTTGGGGTCGACGCGGTACATGCCGATCGCCGTCGACAGCTGCGGGGTGTAGCCCGCGAACCAGGCGGAGCGGTTGCCGTCGGTCGTACCCGTCTTGCCCGCCACTGGGCGGTCGCCGAGCTTGGCCTTGGTGCCGGTGCCCGACTCCACGACGGTCCTGAGCACGTCGGTGACGTTGTTGGCGACGTTGGAGTCGAAGGCCTGGGCGCTCTTCTCCTCGTGCTCGAAGGCCGGCTTGCCGTCCTTCTCGACCTTCGTCACGGAGTAGGGGTCGACCTGCTTGCCGCTGGCCGCGAACGTCGCGTAGGCACCGGCCAGCCGGATGGCGCTGGGCGCCGACGTGCCCAGCGAGAAGGTCGGAGTCAGCGAGGCGAGCTGGTCCTTGTCCAGACCGGCCTTGAGCGCGGCCTCCTGCACCAGGTCGGTGCCCACGTCCATGCCGAGCTGGATATAGGGGGTGTTCACCGAGAACTGCATGGCCGTGCGGAGGGTGACGAGACCCTTGTCCTCGTCACCGTCGTTCGGCTGGTGCCACTCCTTGCCGTCCTGGTCGTGCCAGACCGTGCCGTTGTAGGTCCGCAGGGTCACCTTGTTGTTGCCGTTGTAGACGCTCTCCGGCGAGACGACCGTGCGCTGGCTGTCGCTCTGCTTCGGGCCGAGCGCCGGGTTGCGCTTGCCGTGCGTCATCGCCGCGGCCAGTACGAACGGCTTGAACGTCGAACCGACCTGGACACCGGTGTAGTCGGCGTTGTTGGTGAAGTGCTCCAGCGCGTTCTCGCCGCCGTAGATGGCGACGATCTTGCCGGTCTTGGGCTCCACCGAGGCGCCGCCGAACTGGACGAACTGGTCGACGTCGCGCACCTTCGGCTTGATGTTCGCCTTGCGCACCTCCTCGACCGACTTCGACAGCGCGTCCACCTTGTCCCGGTCGAACGTCGTGTAGATCTGGTAGCCGCCCTTGTCCAGCTCCGCCTTGCTGAGCTTGGAGTGGGCGACGATGTAGTTGTCGGCGAGGTCGGTGAGGTAGCCGATCTGGCCGGCGCGGTTGGTCGCGGGCTTCGGCTTCTGCACCTTGGGGAAGCCCCCCGCGACCCACTTGTCGCGGTCGGCGGGCTGCATGCGGCCGACCTGGACCTCACGGTCGAGCGTCCACTTCCAGCGGTCGGTGGCGCGCTTGGTGTTCTTCTCCGGCGTCGCCGCCGGGCCCTGGCCGCCGTAGGGGTCGTAGAGGTTCGGGCCGTTCAGGGTCGCCGACAGGAACGCGCTCTCGCTGGGCGTCAGGTCCGCGCAGTCCTTGTCGAAGTACGCCCGCGCGGCGGCCTGGATGCCATAGGCGCCACGCCCGTAATAGGCCGTGTTGAGGTAGCCGGCAAGGATGTCCTTCTTGTCCTGCGTGGCCCCGACCTTGACCGAGATGAGCAGCTCGGTGATCTTGCGCTTGAGCGTCTGCTCCTGGCTCAGATAGGTGTTCTTCACGAACTGCTGCGTGATGGTCGAGCCGCTCTGCGTCTCACCGCCCTGCGCCATCTTCACGACGGCCCGGGCGATACCCATGGGGTCGACACCCATGTCCTGGTCGAAGCTGGCGTTCTCCGCCGAGATCACCGCGTTCTGCATCGCGAGCGGGATCTGGGCGATCGGCACGATCTGGCGGTTGAGGCTGCCACCGCCCGCGACGACCATCTGTTTGCCGTCGGCCCAGTAATAAACGTTCTTCTGGACCACGGCGGCCTTCTGCGCGCTCGGCACCTGCACCACCGCCAGCGCGACGCCGACGCTGCCGACGATCAGGCCCGCGAACGAGACGATCAGGCCCGCGGTGAGCTTCCAGGAGGGGATCCAGCGCCGGAACCCGGACTTGCCCGCGCGCGGGTAGTCGATGAGCCGCTTGGCTCCGGACCGGCCGCCGTCCCGGCGTCCTCGGCCCCCGAGCCCCTGCTCGGGGGTGCGTCTGCGCCCGCCCGGCCCGCCGGCACCGCCTGGCGGGGCACCGCGACGGGCCCCCGGCCGACTGCCGTGCGGAGGCTCACCGCGGCCGGAGCCGGGCGCGGCCGAGTGGGTGGATGGTGCTGCGCGACGGCCGGGCGTCGGCTGCTGGGCCGCGCGACGGGCCTCGGCTCGTCCGCCGCCTTGAGGCGGCGGCGGCTTGCGGCGGTGCTCGCTCATCGAACGAATACTCCTCGGGCAGGCGCTATCGCCTGACAGCGGCAGGGTGGCTTGCGTTCCCCCCGACGTGCGGCCTCCATGTCCCCCTGACCGGTGGGCCGCACTGCGTACAGGTCCAGGACGTCTGTGGGCGTTACCCGGTTCCCTGTGGTCTGCATGGCGCACAGACTACGCACGGCCAAATCCAGCCCACTGCGGATGTTCACTCCAAATCAGGCCGCTTGTATCCCACGAATCAGTGATGTGACCTCGTTCACCGTGCTTCCTCTTGTCGTTAATGATCGCCCGTTCTATCGTCTGGATGTATCGAGTCGATACATCAGCTCGCCATAAGGGACCAATAAGGATTTAGGGATCACAAGGAACTAGGCTGTGGGCGACAAGGAGGCGACATATGAGCAGACGCTCCGGCATCCTCGAGTTCGCCGTCCTCGGCCTGCTCCGCGAAGCCCCGATGCACGGCTACGAGCTGCGCAAGAGGCTGAACACCTCGCTCGGGGTGTTCCGCGCGTTCAGCTACGGCTCCCTGTATCCCTGCCTGAAGTCCCTCGTGGCGAACGGCTGGCTGATCGAGGAACCCGGAAGCTCCCCGGAGGACGCCCTTGCGGCGTCACTGGCCGGACGACGGGCGAAGATCGTCTACCGCCTCACGGCGGAGGGCAAGGAGCACTTCGAGGAGCTCCTCGCCCACACCGGCCCGGATGCGTGGGAGGACGAGCACTTCGCCGCCCGCTTCGCGTTCTTCGGGCAGACCTCACGGGATGTACGGATGCGGGTGCTGGAAGGCCGCCGCAGCCGGCTGGAGGAGCGCCTCGAGAAGATGCGCGCCTCTCTGGCCCGTACCCGGGAACGGCTGGACGACTACACCCTCGAGTTGCAGCGCCACGGCATGGAGTCCGTGGAGCGCGAAGTTCGCTGGCTGAACGAGCTGATCGAGAGCGAGCGGGCCGGGCGTGACAAACGCCCCGGCCCGGATCAGTGAGCCCTGCACCCCGCAGGGCTACGTCGAGTACAAACAGGGAGCAACCGGAATGGGTTCGGTTCGCGTAGCGATCGTCGGTGTGGGCAACTGCTCCGCCTCGCTGGTGCAGGGCGTCGAGTACTACAAGGACGCCGACCCGAATGGCCGCGTGCCGGGTCTGATGCACGTGCAGTTCGGCGACTACCACGTGCGTGATGTCGAGTTCGTGGCCGCTTTCGACGTCGACGCGAAGAAGGTCGGTCTGGACCTCGCCGACGCCATCGGCGCCAGCGAGAACAACACCATCAAGATCTGCGACGTGCCGCAGACCGGCGTCACCGTCCAGCGCGGCCACACCCTCGACGGTCTGGGCAAGTACTACCGCCAGACCATCGAGGAGTCCGCCGAGGCCCCCGTCGACGTCGTCCAGGTCCTCAAGGACAAGCAGGTCGACGTCCTGGTCTGCTACCTGCCGGTCGGCTCCGAGGACGCCGCCAAGTTCTACGCGCAGTGCGCCATCGACGCCAAGGTCGGCTTCGTCAACGCCCTCCCGGTCTTCATCGCCGGCACCAAGGAGTGGGCGGACAAGTTCACCGAGGCGGGCGTCCCGATCGTCGGTGACGACATCAAGTCCCAGGTCGGCGCCACCATCACCCACCGCGTGATGGCCAAGCTGTTCGAGGACCGCGGCGTCGTCCTCGACCGCACGATGCAGCTGAATGTCGGCGGCAACATGGACTTCAAGAACATGCTCGAGCGCGAGCGCCTGGAGTCCAAGAAGATCTCCAAGACGCAGGCCGTCACCTCCCAGATCCCCGACCGCGACCTGGGCGAGAAGAACGTCCACATCGGCCCCTCGGACTACGTGGCCTGGCTGGACGACCGCAAGTGGGCCTATGTGCGCCTCGAGGGCCGCGCCTTCGGTGACGTCCCGCTGAACCTGGAGTACAAGCTCGAGGTCTGGGACTCCCCGAACTCCGCCGGTGTCATCATCGACGCCCTGCGCGCCGCGAAGATCGCCATGGACCGGGGCATCGGCGGCCCGATCCTCTCCGCCTCCTCGTACTTCATGAAGTCGCCGCCCGTGCAGTACTTCGACGACGAGGCCCGTGAGAACGTCGAGAAGTTCATCAAGGGCGAGGTCGAGCGCTAAAGGCGCCGACCGGGCACCGACCACGGGCCCGCTCCGCTCGACCACAGGTCCCCGGGTAATCCGCCCGGGGACCTGTGCGTTGTGTGAGGGTGTGGACCATGCCCGTTGTGCGTGATCTTCGCGTCCTGCTCCGGCTGGGCGATTTCCGCCGACTGCTGGCAGTACGGCTGCTCTCCCAGGCGGCCGACGGCGTCTATCAGGTCGCGCTCGCCGCGTACGTCGTCTTCTCCCCCGAGAAACAGACCTCCCCCGCCGCCATCGCCTCGGCCATGGCCGTGCTCCTCCTGCCCTATTCACTGCTGGGCCCCTTCGCCGGAGTACTGCTCGACCGCTGGAGCCGCCGCCAGGTGCTGCTCCACGGCAATCTGCTCCGTGCCGCACTGGCCACGGTGACCGCCCTGCTCATCGTCGGCGGAGTGCCCGACCGGCTCTTCTACGCCTCCGCGCTCTCGGTCACCGCCGTCAATCGCTTCGTCCTCGCCGGCCTGTCGGCCGCCCTGCCGCGCGTCGTCGACTCCCCCGAGCGCCTGATCATGGCCAACGCCCTCTCCCCGACCGCCGGCACGCTCGCGGCGACCATCGGCGGCGGCCTCGCCTTCGCCGTCCGCCTCGCCCCTCCGGAGGGCACTGCCGACGACGCGTCCGTCGTCCTCCTCGGCGCCGTCCTCTATTTCTGCGCCGCGCTCTGCTCGCTGCGCATGCCCATCGGCCTGCTGGGCCCGGACGCCTCGGCTCCCAGGGCCGGGCTGCGCACGGCGCTGGCCGTCACCGCCCGGGGCCTGCTCGACGGGCTGCGTCATCTCAACGAACGGCGCGTCGCCGCCCGAGCCCTGGCGGCGATGGCGCTGATGCGCTTCTGCTACGGCGCGCTGACGGTGATGCTGCTGATGCTCTGCCGGTACGCCTGGTCCGGCGGTGGCCCCGGCGGTCTGATCCTGCTCGGCTACGCCGTGGTCGCCTCGGGGGCCGGCTTCTTCGCCGCGGCCGCCATCACCCCCTGGGCGGTCGGCCGGCTGGGGCGGCTGGGCTGGCTGGTGGCCTGCGCCGCGGCCGCGGCGGTCCTGGAACCCGCGCTCGGCCTGCCCTTCGAGCCCGTCCCCATGCTGATCGCCGCCTTCGTCCTGGGGCTCGCCACCCAGAGCGCCAAGATCGTCACGGACACGGTGGTCCAGGCGTCGGTCGACGACGCCTTCCGGGGGAGGGTCTTCTCCCTCTACGACGTCCTGTTCAACGTCGCCTTCGTGGGCGCGGCGGCGGTGGCCTCATTGATGCTGCCACCGGACGGACAGTCGCCCGCGCTGGTGATCGGAGTGGCTCTGATCTACGCGGCAATTGCTTCCGCTATGGCTGGATTTCTACGCCGCTGACTATTACATCAAGGCCACAGCACCCCACCGAACTGCGGAAATGTCATGGACACGGGATAACTTACGGGCGGCGTCAGCCGACCGAAAACCACCGTCCCGTGAAGGCATCCCCGTGACCACTCCGCCGCCCAACCAGAACCCGTACGGCCCGCAGGGCGGTGCCCCCTACGGCCAGCAGCCGCCCCCGCCCTACGGCCAGCAACCCGGCCCGTACGGCCAGCCGGGCCCGTACGCCCAGCAGCCCGGCCAGCCGGCCCCGCCGCCGTACGGGCAGCAGCCGGGTGGCTGGGGTGGCGCGACGATGCCGCCGCCGGCCCCGTCCAGGGGCAAGAAGATCGGCAAGAAGATCGGCACGATCGTTCTCTGCGTCCTGGTCAGCACGGGCATCTACATCGGCAAGCACATGCTCACGGACGACGACACCACCGTGCTGACGGTCGGCGACTGCCTCCAGAACAAGGGCACGGACTCCAAGCCGGACATCCGGAAGGTCGACTGCACCGACAGCAAGGCGAGCCACAAGGTGCTCAAGAAGGTCGACGGCTCGACGCTGTACACCCTCGCCTGCAACAACGTCGAGGGCACCACGGCCGCGCTCACCTGGGAGGAGCGTTCCAGTAAGTTCACGCTCTGCCTGGGCGACGTCAAGAAGTAGCGGGCGGCTCGGCCCGGATGCGGCCAGGGGCGGTGTTTCACGTGAAACACCGCCCCTGGCCTTCTTCGCTTGTCCGCACTCCGGTGGTGTTTCACGTGAAACACCACCGCGCGGCATCAGCCCTGCTCGGCCCACCACTCCTTGAGCGCGGCCACGGCGGCCTCCCGCTCCATGGGACCGTGCTCCAGACGCATCTCCAGCATGTGCTTGTAGGCCTTGCCGATCTGCGGGCCGGGGCCGACACCCAGGATCTCCATGATCTGGTTGCCGTCGAGGTCCGGCCGGATCGAGTCCAGCTCCTCCTGCTCCTGGAGCCGGGCGATGCGCTCCTCAAGCCCGTCGTAGGCGCGCGAGAGGGCGTTGGCCTTGCGCTTGTTGCGGGTGGTGCAGTCGGACCGCGTCAGCTTGTGGAGCCGGTCCAGCAGCGGCCCGGCGTCACGGACATAGCGGCGGACGGCGGAGTCGGTCCACTCTCCGGTGCCATAGCCGTGGAAGCGCAGATGGAGCTCGACCAGCTTCGAGACGTCCTTGACCAGGTCGTTGGAGTACTTGAGCTTGGCCATCCGGGCCTTGGTCATCTTCGCGCCCACCATCTCGTGGTGGTGGAAGGAGACCCGGCCGTCCTTCTCGAAGCGACGCGTCTTCGGCTTGCCGATGTCGTGGAGCAGCGCCGCCAGGCGCAGGACCAGGTCGGGGCCGCCGCCCGGCTGGTCACGGGGGGCCTCCAGGGCCATGGCCTGCTCCAGGACGATGAGCGTGTGGTCGTAGACGTCCTTGTGGCGGTGGTGCTCGTCGCGCTCCAGGCGCAGCGCCGGGAGCTCGGGGAGGACCAGGGCGGCGAGCCCGGTCTCCGTGAGCAGGGTGAGGCCCTTGCGGGGGTGGCTGGAAAGGATCAGCTTGTTCAGCTCGTCCCGGACCCGCTCGGCCGAGACGATCTCCAGACGGTCCGCCATCCCGGTCATGGCCGCCACCACCTCGGGCGCCACCTCGAAGTCCAGCTGGGCCGCGAAGCGGGCGGCCCGCATCATGCGCAGCGGGTCGTCGGAGAAGGACTCCTCAGGGGTCCCGGGGGTGCGCAGGACCCGCGCGGCCAGGTCCTCCAGGCCGTTGTGCGGGTCGATGAACTCCTTCTCCGGCAGCGCCACGGCCATGGCGTTGACGGTGAAGTCGCGGCGGACCAGGTCCTCCTCGATGGAGTCGCCGTAGGAGACCTCGGGCTTGCGGGAGGTCCGGTCATACGCTTCCGACCGGTATGTGGTGACCTCGATGTCGAAGTCCGACTTACGGCAGCCCACGGTGCCGAAGGCGATGCCGACCTCCCAGACCGCGTCCGCCCACGGCCGCACGATCTTCAGCACGTCCTGGGGACGGGCGTCGGTGGTGAAGTCCAGGTCGTTGCCGAGACGGCCGAGCAGAGCGTCCCGTACCGACCCGCCGACCAGGGCGAGCGTAAAGCCGGCCTCCTTGAAGCGGCGGGCGAGATCGTCGGCTACGGGGGAGACCCGCAGGAGCTCGCTCACGGCACGGCGCTGCGCCTGGCTGAGCTCGGTCGTCGACGGCGGGGTGTGGCTGTCATTGTTGGCGTTCGGCACAACAGAAGAGGGTACGTGTCCGGGCGCGCCGAAGCCTCCCGGTTGTCGGACGCACTATGACACCACTCACAAAGCAGGCGCAGCCTGGACAACGGGCCCCGCGGCGATCTTGTAGTCCGGTCCGCAGCACTTCGCCACAGCGGGCCTCGTTACCATTCGTGGACGCACCATCCGACGACCACCGACGATGACGAGGGACGGGCAGCGCGTGGCCGAGGCGGCAGAGGTCCAAGGGGCCTTCGAGGGGACATCGCCCGCTCCTGCCTGCCGGTGGTTCCGGCGCACCGCTCTGCTGCTGGCCGGGGTGCTGCTGGTCGTGGGGCTGGGACAGCTCCCGCAGGCTCCGGCGGCACGCGCCGAGTCCGCGAGCTCGGCGAGCTCCCGGTCCGTCGACGTCTCCCTCGACACCGTGACGCCCGTCGCCCCCAAGCAGGACGACACGCTCACCGTCTCGGGGCGGGTCACCAACAACACGAGGTCGACGATCACCGGTGGCCATGTGGCGCTCCGGGTGGGCCCGCAGATCACCACGCGCAGCGACATCGACGACATCGGCGGCCGGGCGCCCTTCTCGGCGGGCTCCGACGGCCCGGAGGTGGGCGGCAACCACGCCCAGAAGATCGACAACCTGCCGCCGGGTATCGGCCGTGACTTCGTCCTGACCGTTCCGGTGAAGGACCTGGAGCTCGGCAAGGACGGCGTCTACCAGCTCGGTGTCACCCTCTCCGGACAGTCCGGCGGGCAGTCCGAGCAGGTCCTGGGCATCCAGCGCACGCTGCTGCCCTGGCAGCCCTCGACGACCGACGGCAAGAAGACCCGGCTGACCTATCTGTGGCCGCTGGTCTCCTCGACCCGCCTCACCGCCCGTACGGTCTCCGACCAGCAGCAGACCCCGGTCTTCCCCAATGACGACCTGGCCGCCGAGCTGGCGCCGGGGGGCCGGCTCCAGCAGCTCGTGGCGCTGGGCAAGAACCTGCCGGTCACCTGGGTGATCGACCCGGATCTGCTCGCCACGGTCGAGGCGATGACGAAGAGCTACCGGATCGGCGGGCCGGACGACCAGAACCCCGCTCCCGGCCGGGGCCAGGCGGTGGCCAAGCAGTGGCTCAACCAGCTCCAGCAGGCCGTCGCGGACCACCAGGTGGTGGCGCTGCCGTTCGGCGACCCGGACATCGCCTCGCTCGCCCACCGGGGGAAGGACGTCCCCGGGGCGCTCAGCCACCTCCAGTCGGCCACGGAGCTCGCCTCGACGACCGTGGAGACGATCCTCGGGGTGAAGCCGCGCACGGACTTCGCCTGGCCCGTCGACGGCGCCGTCGACTCCTCCATCGTGGACGTGGCCACCTCGGCCGGCGCCCACAATGTGATCGCCCGCAGCGACAGCGTCCGGGAGCCCGGCGGCTCCTCGTACGCGCCCACCGCGGCCCGGCAGATCGGCGGCGGCAACACGGCGATCGTGGCGGACGCCCGGCTCTCCACCGTCTTCGACGGCGAGATGATCAAGGCCAATGACTCCTCGCTGGCCGTCCAGCGCTTCCTCGCCCAGAGCCTCATGGTGAACAAGCAGGCTCCCGAGAACGAGCGCAGTATCGTGGTCGCGCCGCAGCGCATGCCCACGACCAGCCAGGCCCAGGCGATGGCGACGGCGCTCAAGGGCCTGACGGACGGCCGCTGGACCCAGTCGGCCGACCTCGGCGACGCGGCCAAGGCCCAGCCCGACCCGGCGGCCAACCAGCACATCCCCGGCACGGGCTCGTATCCGGACTCGCTGCGCTCGCAGGAGCTGCCCACCGAGGCGTTCGAGGCGATCCAGCGGACCCAGAGCTCCCTGGACAGCTTCAAGGTCATCCTGACCTCCCCCGACCGGGTGGTCACCCCGTTCGGCAGCGCGATCATGCGGGAGATGTCCACCTCGTGGCGGGGCGACCCCAAGGGCGCGGAGGCGTTCCGGGACGCGGTGCAGTCGTATCTGGACCAGCTCGTCCGGCAGGTCCACCTGATCGCGAAGTCCGATGCCACCCTCTCCGGGCGCAGCGCGACCATCCCGGTGACCGTCCAGAACGGCCTGCTCCAGGGGGTGCGGGGACTCAAGCTCGTCCTCACCTCCAGCCAGCCCAACCGCCTCAAGATCGACGCGCCGCAGCCGGTGGAGGTCGGGGGCGGGCGCCAGCAGTCCGTGAAGTTCGAGACGCGGGCCAACGCCAACGGCCCGGTGAAGGTGACGGCCCGGCTCTACGCCGAGGACGGCCAGCCGTACGGTGAGCCGATCTTCTTCACTGTGCATGTCACCTCCATCACCCCTATGGTTCTGCTCGTCATCGCCGGTGGGGTCCTTCTCCTGGTCCTCGCGGGACTGCGTATCTACCTCCAGCGCAAGCGGGCCGCCGCCCGTAAGGCCGCGGGTGGCGGGCCCGACGGGGCGGACGGCGGAGACTCGGGCGACAGTGGTGGGCCCGGTGACGACAAGCCGGAGCAGCCGGGTGATCCGGCAGCCGAAACCGGAGCGCGGAACGGTGACCCGTCCGGCTCAGGTGAGAAAGTGGAACGTTGACGTTTTATGGGGCCGGCAGGCCGCGGACGATGAGGTGGGGTAGCGATGAGCGCGCCGTACGACGGTGACCGCGGTCAGGGCGCCGGGGGCGAGCAGCGGGGTCAGTACCCGCCGCCCCCGCCTGCCCCGGCCCCTGCCGCCGCGGACCAGCCGCATCAGGGCCCGTACGCCCGGGACCCGTACCTCCGGGACGCCTACGCGTCGGACCCGTACGCCGCGCCGCAGCCCGGCGGCTACCAGCAGCCTCCGGTGCCGCCGCACGGCCCCGACACCCAGGTGTGGGCCCCGGCCCAGGCTCAGCAGCCCCCAGCGCCGGCCCACCCGTACGAGGACCAGGACGCGACCCAGGTCATCGGCGTGGGCGGCTTCGGCGAGCAGCCGCAGCGGGACGCCTTCGCGCACCTCTACCGCGATCAGCAGCAGCCGTACGAGCCCCCGCGCCCGGACGGCCGGCCGATCCCGGCCCCCGGTCAGTACGGCTCCCCCGTGCCGCCCCCGCAGCCTCCGGTCCCGCCGGCGGCGGAGCCCGAGCCGGCCGCGGCCGAGCCGGCGGCCAAGGGCGGCGGCAAGGCGTCCGGGCTGCTGAAGTCCAGCGCGCTGATGGCCGCGGGCACGCTCGTCTCCCGCCTCCTGGGCTTCGCCAGGAACCTCGTCATGGCGGCCGCCATCGGCGTCAGCACCCTCAGCGACGGCTACCAGGTCGCCAACACCCTGCCGACGATGATCTACATCCTGGTCGGCGGCGGAGCTCTCAATGCCGTCTTCATCCCGCAGCTGGTGCGCGCGATGAAGAACGACGAGGACGGCGGTGAGGCCTACGCCAACCGGCTGCTGACCCTCGTCGTCGTCCTGATGGCGGGTGTCACCACGGTCTGTGTGCTGGGCGCCCCGCTCTTCATCCAGATGATGTCCCCGGACATCGCGTCCGACCCGGACCGCATGGACGTGGCGGTCGCGTTCGCCCGCTACTGCCTGCCGACCATGTTCTTCATGGGAGTGCACGTCGTCCTGGGCCAGATCCTCAACGCGCGGGGCCGCTTCGGGGCGATGATGTGGACCCCGGTCCTCAACAACATCATCATCATCGCGACCTTCGGCTCCTTCATCTGGGCCTTCGGTCCCTTCACCCAGAGCGGCGTGACCTCCTCCACCATCACGCCCGAGGGCGTCCGTCTGCTCGGCGTCGGCACCCTGCTGGGCCTCGTCGTCCAGGCGCTGGCCATGCTGCCCTATCTCCACGACGCGGGCTTCCGGGTCCGGCCCCGGTTCGACTGGCGCGGGCAGGGGCTGGGCAAGGCCGCGGGGCTCGCGAAGTGGACGTTCTTCTTCGTGCTGGCCAACCAGCTCGGCCTGGTCGTCGTCACCCAGCTCGCGACCCGCGCCGGCAGCCTGGCCACCAAGGCCGGCCACGAGGGCACCGGTATCACCGCCTACAACTACGCCCTCCAGCTCTGGCAGATGCCGCAGGCCATCATCACCGTCTCGGTGATGACCGCCGTGCTGCCCCGGATCTCCCGCGCCGCCCACGACGGGGACGTCTCAGCCGTCCGCGACGACCTCTCCCACGGGCTGCGGACGTCCGCCGTCGCGATCGTGCCGTGCGCCTTCGCCTTCCTGGCGCTGGGCGTCCCCATGGCGACCCTGATGTTCGGCAGCGGCTCCGGCAGCGCCGCCGCCACCAACATCGGCTACATCCTCATGGCCTTCGGCCTCGGCCTCATCCCGTACTCCGCGCAGTACGTCATCCTCCGCGGCTTCTACGCCTACGAGGACACCCGGACCCCCTTCTACAACACGGTGATCGTCGCCGCCGTGAACGCCGCGGCCTCCGGTCTGAGCTTCCTGCTCCTGCCGTCCCGCTGGGCCGTCGCCGGCATGGCCGCCTCCTACGGCCTGGGCTACGCCGTCGGCGTCGGGGTCGCCTGGCGCCGCCTGCGCACCCGCCTCGGCGGCGATCTCGACGGCTCGCACGTCGTCCGCACCTACGCCCGGCTGATCGGCGCCTGTGTCCCGGCGGCTCTGATCGGTGGCGCCGCCTCATTCGGAATCGGTCAGGTTCTGGGCAGCGGTGTTCCCGGTTCGCTCGGCTCCCTGGTCGGTGGCGGACTGGTACTGATCGCGGTGTTCTACATCGCGGCGAAGCGGATGCGCATCGAGGAACTGACCGCCATGGTCGGTATGGTTCGCGGCCGGCTCGGTCGCTGACCGGAGCACAACCATCGCCCGCCGCCGCGTGTCGTGCATAGCGCCGGACTGTGGGCACAATTGTCTTGGCTGTGGACAGCGTCCAACGGATGGGGAGGCAGGAGCGACGGTGGCGGAACGGAGCACGGCTGCCGTCGACGTGGCTGACAACAACGGCGACCAGCCGCTGACCGCCCAGGCGGACCAGGCCACGACCGACGGGGCGAAGACCGCGAAGAAGGTCGGCACCCACAAGGACACCCAGCGCGCGGAGAGCGAAAGCCCCGCGCGCGACGCGCAACCGCCCGAGCTGCACAGCGGCCATAAGCTCGCCAGAAGGTACCGCCTGGAGGAGTGCGTCACCCGTCTGGAGGGATTCAGCAGCTGGCGTGCAGTCGACGAGAAGCTGCGCCGCGCGGTGGGCGTCCACCTCCTGCCCGCCGACCATCCCCGCGCCCGTCCCGTCCTGGCCGCCGCCCGCTCCGCGGCACTCCTCGGCGACCCGCGCTTCGTCCAGGTCCTCGACGCCGTCGAGGAGAACGACCTGGTCTATGTGGTCCACGAGTGGCTGCCCGACGCGACCGAGCTGACGCCCGTCCTCGGCGCCGGTCCGCTCGAGCCCCACGAGGCGTACCAGCTCGTCAGCCAGGTATCCCAGGCCATGGCCGCCGCCCACCGCGAGGGCCTGGCCCATCTGCGCCTCAACCCCGGCTCCGTGCTGCGCACCGAGACGGGCCAGTACCGCATCCGCGGGCTCGCCGTCATGGCGGCGCTGCGGGGCATCACCTCCGAACACCCCCAGCGCACGGACACCGAGGCCATCGGCGCCCTGCTGTACGCGGCCCTCACCCAGCGCTGGCCCTATGAGTCCAACGCCCACGGCCTCTCCGGGCTGCCCAAGGGCGTCGGCCTGATCGCCCCCGACCAGGTCCGGGCCGGGGTCCACCGCGGCCTCTCCGAACTGGCCATGCGCGCGCTCGTCAACGACGGGGCCACCGCCTCCCGGCAGGAGCAGCCCTGCACCACCCCGGAGGAACTGGCCAAGGCCGTCGCGGCGATGCCGCGCATCCGGCCCCCGGAGCCGGTGTACCCCACGCCGGTGGCCTACTCCCGCCCGCACACGTCGACGCGCACCGGCGGCCCGGTCCAGCCCGTGCCCGTGCCTCCGCCGGCGCCGCTCGAGGGACGCACGGGCCGCGCCCTGAAGTGGACGGTCTCGGCCCTGCTCATCGCCGCGCTGGGCCTCGGCAGCTGGCAGCTCGCGGACACGCTGCTCAAGGACGGGGAGTCGGACACGCCGCGCTCCCAGTCCTCGGGGGACGACCTTCCCAAGAAGACGCCCCAGCCGATCCGCATCGTGGACGCCAGGGAGTACGCGCCGGACGGCGGTCTCCAGGCAGGCGACGTAAGGAACACCTACGACGGCAACGAGGGCTCCCTCTGGCGCTCCCGTTCCTTCAAGGACGGCCCGGCGCTCGCCCCCTTCAAGTCCGGCATCGGCATCGTCTACGACCTCGGGTCGAGCCAGAAGCTCAGCAGCGTCTCCGTCCAGCTGCGCTACGAGGGCGACCACACCAGCATGTCCTTCTACGCGGCCGACTCGCTGTCACCGTCGGGCCCGCTGAGCTCGATGAAGAAACTCTCGACGGCGAAGACCTCCGGGACGACGGCCCATGTCTCCTTCAAGGAGACCCCGGAGACCCGTTACGTCCTGCTGTGGATCACAGCCGTGCCCTACTCGGGATACGACAGCAAGACCTTCAGCAACGCCGGCTACAAGCAGGCCATCAACGAGGTGAAGTTCACCGGCTGACGGCGGGATCGAACCGCTCAAGGGGGAGGGCTCGACGGTGGACGACGTCACATGTGGCGGCGCGAGCGACGCCGAGCTGCTGGCCCTGCACATCGACGGCGACCCCGACGCCTTCGGCGAGATAGTGCGGCGCCACCGCGACCGGCTCTGGGCGGTGGCGCTCCGGACGCTCGGCGACAGGGAAGAAGCCGCGGACGCCGTACAGGACGCGCTGGTCTCCGCCTACCGGGCGGCTCACACCTTCCGTGGCCAGTCGGCCGTCACCACATGGCTCCACCGCATCACCGTGAACGCCTGTCTGGACCGGGCCCGCAAGGCCGCCTCACGGCGCACCGACCCGCTCGCGGAGACCGAGCGCCTGGAGCAGCTCCTCGAACCCCATGAGTCCGCCGCCGCGCCGGCCGAGCGCGGGGACCTCCACCGCGAGCTGATCCGGGCCCTGGCCAAACTCCCCCCGGACCAACGGGCCGCCCTGGTCCTCGTCGATATGCAGGGCTATCCGGTCGCCGAGGCGGCCAGGGTCCTGGACGTTCCCGTCGGCACGGTGAAGAGCAGATGCGCCCGGGGGCGGGCACGGCTGCTGCCGATGCTCACCCATCTGCGCCCGGATGGCAGGGGTAGCCCCACCCTCGACCGGGAAAGGAACCGGTCGCAGGGGACGTCCGTCCCACCACCGGCGGGGCACAGCGACACAGATCCAGTGAAGGGCGGAGGTGGGCGAGCGTGACTTCGAGGACCGGCACGGATGGGCACCCGGAGGTCGCGGAGATCTCCGCACTCACCGAAGGTGTGCTCTCTCCCGCACGGACGACGGACATCCGGGAGCATCTCGCGGACTGCGCGCTGTGCGAGGACGTACGGAGCTCCCTGGACGAGATCCGGGGGCTGCTCGGCACCCTGCCGGGCCCCACGCGCATGCCGGTGGATGTCGCCGAGCGCATCGACGCCGCGCTCGCGGCCGAGGCACTGCTGAGCGCCACCGCCCCCGAGATGGACGTCGTCGTCTCCCAGCACAGCGCTGTTTCACGTGAAACGGGGACCGGGGAGCCCACCACGGAGTCCCCGGCACTCGCCGACGCCGCTGTTTCACGTGAAACCGGCGTCGCACCCGATGCCGCACCTGTTCACGGCACCGCCAGGCTCGACACCGCCAAGCGCGATATCGCCGACCGCCCGGCGGGCCGCCCCCACGCCATGACCGGCCCCAAGCGACGCGACCCCGCGTCGGGCCCACGCACCCGACGTGCCCGGCGCTGGCCCAGGGCGCTGCTCGGCACCGCCTGTGCCGCCGCCGTCATTGGGGTGGGCAGCTTCCTCCTCCAGTCCGGTGGGGGTGATGACACCCATGCGAACGGTCTCCGGACGGACAGGGTCTCCCCGTCGGACCGGTCGACCGGGGATCTCACGGCACGGGTCCAGGCCCTTCTGAAGTCCGCGAAGGGCGCCGAGGTCCAGGGCATGACCCCGCGGACCGCTCCCGAGAAGACGCTGAGCGACTCGGGCGTCACCGCTCCCGCGTGTGTCAGGGAGGGCATCGGCCGGCCGGAGCAGGCGCTGGCCACCCACCAGGACACCTTCGATGGCGAGGACGCCTATCTGATCGTCCTGCCGCATCCCGGCGACACCACCCTTGTCGACGCGTATCTGGTCTCCGCCGCCTGTGGCTCGGCCACGTCCCCCGCCCCCGGGAAGGTATTGATCAACCAGACCCTGCCGCGTGGCTGAGCCGCCGCGCCCGCGCTGTCGTACCTGCCGGGAATGCTCGCCCCGTAGGATCCGTTGGGTGGGGTGAGACCCAGCAAGGTTCCAGACAGCTGTCGGCAGACAAGGAAGACACCCGTGAGCGACGTCCGTAACGTGATCATCATTGGCTCCGGGCCCGCGGGCTATACGGCCGCGCTCTACACCGCCCGCGCCTCTCTGAAGCCGCTGGTCTTCGAGGGCGCGGTGACCGCCGGTGGTGCGCTGATGAACACCACCGACGTGGAGAACTTCCCCGGCTTCCGCGAGGGGATCATGGGCCCCGACCTGATGGACAACATGCGGGCCCAGGCCGAGCGCTTCGGCGCCGAGCTCATCCCGGACGACGTCGTGGCCGTCGACCTCAGCGACGAGATCAAGACCGTCACGGACTCCGCCGGTACCGTCCACCGTGCCAAGGCCGTGATCGTCACCACCGGCTCCCAGCACCGCAAGCTCGGTCTGCCGCGCGAGGACGAGCTCTCCGGCCGGGGTGTCTCCTGGTGCGCCACCTGTGACGGCTTCTTCTTCAAGGACCAGGACATCGCCGTGATCGGCGGCGGCGACACCGCGATGGAGGAGGCCACCTTCCTCTCGCGCTTCGCCAAGTCCGTCACCGTGGTCCACCGCCGTGGCGCCCTGCGCGCCAGCAAGGCGATGCAGGAGCGGGCCTTCGCCGACCCGAAGATCTCCTTCGTCTGGGACAGCGAGGTCGCCGAGATCCACGGCGACAACAAGCTCTCCGGCCTCACCCTGCGCAACGTCCAGACCGATGAGACCTCCGAGCTGCCGGTGACCGGTCTGTTCATCGCCATCGGTCACGACCCGCGCACCGAGCTGTTCAAGGGCCAGCTGGAGCTGGACGACGAGGGCTACCTCAAGGTCGCCGCCCCCTCCACCCGCACCAACGCCACCGGTGTCTTCGGCGCCGGCGACGTCGTCGACCACACCTACCGCCAGGCGATCACCGCCGCCGGTACGGGCTGCTCCGCCGCCCTCGACGCCGAGCGCTACCTGGCCGCACTCACCGACGGCGAGAACGTCCGCGAGCCCGAGCAGTCCGCCGCCGTCTGACCTTCACCTCTCTCTCCCCCCCCACGCACAGAAGATTCAAGGAGACATCTCAATGGCTCTCAAGGCCGTCACCGACGCTTCCTTCGACGAGGACGTCATCAACAGCGACAAGCCCGTCCTGGTGGACTTCTGGGCTGAGTGGTGCGGCCCTTGCCGCCAGATCGCCCCGGCCCTGGAGGCGATCGCCGCCGAGCACGGCGAGAAGATCGAGATCGTCAAGCTGAACATCGACGAGAACCCGACCACGGCCGCCAAGTACGGCGTGATGTCGATCCCGACGCTCAATGTCTACAAGGGTGGCGAGGTCGTCCAGACCATCGTCGGCGCCAAGCCGAAGGCCGCTCTGGAGCGCGAGCTCACGGACTTCATCCACGTGTAAGCGAAGTACAGAAGACAGCGCGCGGTTTCACGTGAAACCGCGCGCTGTTTTTTGCCTCGCCGCCTCGCCGCCTCGCCGCCCCGTCAGGCCTTCACAGCGGCCGTAGAGCGGGCTCCTTCTGGACGGCTCCGAGCAGCCGGTCCAGGGCCAGCTCGACGTCCTCCTTCCAGGAGAGCGCCGAACGAAGCTCCAGCCGCAGCCGGGGGTAGCGGGGATGCGGGCGTACGGTCTTGAAGCCGACCGCCAGTAGATGGTCGGCGGGCAGGACACACGCCGGCTCCTTCCACCGGGCGTCGCCGAAGGCCTCGATCGCCTTGAATCCCCTTCGGAGAACGTCCTTGGCGACGGTCTGCACCATGACCCGGCCCAACCCCTGCCCCTGGTAGGCGGGCATCAGCCATGCCGTCATCAGCTGAACGGCATCAGCGGCGACCGGGCTGGTGGGGAAAGCGGTCGAGCGGGGGACATATGCGGGGGGAGCGTAGAGGACAAAGCCCACCGGAATCTCGTCGACATAGACCACCCGGCCGCAGGATCCCCACTCCAGCAGCACGGCGGAGATCCAGGCTTCCTTCTCCAGCTCCGGGCGCCCGGCTCTCAGCGCGGCTTCACCACTGACGGGATCCAGCTCCCAGAAGACACAGGCGCGGCAGCGCTTGGGCAGGTCCGGGAGGTTGTCCAAAGTGAGCGGTACGAGCCGACGCCCCATGCAGTCAGTTCCTCACTTCCGTCGCGTGCCACGCTCCGGGCGGTGGCCAGGACGCTCCGCTCCCGGAGAAGACTGCCGACGAATCCGCCGACCGCCCCCAGGCTCAAGCCCGCTGCCATCAGTCCGGTCCGGCTCACCGTTCGCATGGCCCCGCCCCTCCGTGAACTGTGTCCAACGTGGATGTGCCACACCTCAACGCATCGTATCCGCACGTCGATTGAGTCGATAGCTCGACAGGGCAAAGGGCGGGTCGTGTTCCACGCAAAAGAGTTCCACGTGAAACACGGCCCGCCCTCAAAGTGAGCGCTGTGCGAAGCCAACGCGTCCGACGTCGTCCCGGGGGATTATGCGTCGGCGGTCTGCTCCTCGTCGGTGGAGAGCCGCTGCTCCAGCACCCGGCCCTCGCCGGGGGCGAGCGTGCCCAGAATCCGCTCAAGGTCCTCCATCGAGGCGAACTCGACGACGATCTTGCCCTTCTTCTGGCCGAGGTCGACCTTCACCCTGGTCTCGAAGCGGTCCGACAGCCGCGAGGCCAGATCGGTCAGCGCCGGGGCGACACGGGCGCCGGCCCGGGGGCCCTTGCCCTTCACCGGCTTCTTCGACCGCGACTTCAGCAGAGTCACGATCTCCTCCACCGAACGCACCGACAGCCCCTCGGCCACAATGCGATAGGCGAGCTTCTCCTGCTCCTCCGAATCGTCGACGGAGAGCAGGGCCCGGGCGTGCCCGGCGGAGAGCACACCGGCGGCGACCCGCTTCTGCACGGTCGGCGACAGCTTCAGCAGCCGCAGCGTATTGGAGACCTGGGGGCGCGAGCGCCCGATACGGTCCGCCAGCTCGTCATGCGTACAGCTGAAGTCCTTGAGCAGCTGGTCATAGGCCGCCGCCTCCTCCAGCGGGTTCAGCTGAGCCCGGTGGAGGTTCTCCAGAAGCGCGTCCAGCAGCAGCTTCTCGTCGTCGGTGGCCCGGACGATGGCGGGGATCCGCTCCAGCCCGGCCTCCCGGCACGCCCGCCAACGGCGCTCGCCCATGATGAGCTCATAGCGCTCCGGGCCCAGCTGCCGCACCACAACGGGCTGGAGAAGACCGACCTCACGGATGGAGGTCACCAGCTCGGCGAGGGCGTCCTCGTCGAACACCTCCCTGGGCTGCCGGGGGTTGGGCGTGATGGAGTCCAGCGAAAGCTCGGCGAAGTGGGCGCCGGCCACCTGGCCGCCTTCACCCTCGCCGCCCGGTCCGGCCTTGAAGGCGTCCTCGGTTTCACGTGAAACGGAGTCCGGTGAGCCGAAGTCGCGCAGGGAGTCCCGGGACGTGCCGATCTCCTCCAGAGGAAGGGTGGCCACCTTCGCCGCGGCGACCCCCCGCTCGGCCGTCAGCACCGGCACCGCGGTCGGGGACGTCGCGCCGGCCCCGACCGCCGGTCCGCTCTGCTCCCCTCCCTTCGGCGCCGCTGGGATCAGCGCACCGAGCCCCCGGCCCAGTCCTCTACGTCGCTCACTCACTGAAGCCCCTCCGACATGCTGTGCTGCTCTTGCTGTTGCTGACGGCCCACGGTATGTGCCCTGCTGCCGTCGTATCGCACCCCGATCCCCCGTAGCGCGATCTCCCGGGCGGCCTCCAGATACGACAGCGCGCCGCTGGAGCCCGGGTCATAGGTGAGAACGGTCTGCCCATAGCTGGGTGCCTCGGAGATACGCACCGAGCGGGGGATGCTGGTCCGCAGAACCTCATGCCCGAAGTGGGTGCGCACTTCCTCCGCCACCTGGGAGGCGAGCCGGGTCCGGCCGTCGTACATCGTCAGCAGGATCGTCGACACATGGAGCTTGGGGTTCAGATGCCCCCGGACCAACTCCACATTGCGCAGCAGCTGCCCCAGGCCCTCCAGCGCGTAGTACTCGCACTGAATGGGGATCAGCACCTCCGCGCCGGCGACCAGGGCGTTGACCGTCAGCAGGCCGAGCGACGGCGGGCAGTCGATGAGGATGTAGTCCAGCGGCTGCTCATAGGCCTTGATCGCCCGGTCCAGCCGACTCTCCCGGGCCACCAGGGAGACCAGCTCGATCTCGGCGCCCGCCAGGTCGATCGTGGCGGGGGCGCAGAAGAGGCCCTCCACATCCACGACCGGCTGGACCACTTCGGAGAGCTGCTTGTTGTCCACGAGGACGTCATAGATCGACGGGACCTCGGCATGGTGGTCGATGCCCAGCGCGGTCGAGGCGTTCCCCTGCGGGTCCAGGTCGATGACCAGTACCCGGTTGCCATGGAGCGCCAGCGAGGCCGCCAGATTCACGGTGGTCGTGGTCTTGCCGACCCCGCCCTTCTGGTTGGCCACCACCATCACTCGGGTCCGCTCCGGCCTCGGCATGGGAGGCGGCGGCGTTTCCCGTGAAACAAGCTCACCCATGGGCAGGGGGCCGGGAGCGGACATCGATTCGGAGTCGGAGGGGCGGGGGCCGGGGACCGGGTCGGTCATCGGCCCCGCGATATTGGCGTCGGACCGCAAGGATTCACTCTCCTCGACATCAGGCTCGCGATGAACAGAGCCTGCCATGCTTTCGGTGTCGTGAACCAGCGAGGCCCGTTCTCCTGTGGATGAATCCCATGGGCCTGTGGACGAAACCATGTCCTTGACCGCTCGGCGGTCACGCGGCGCGGCGGCCGCGCGACCGCGGCCGATGATTCCATGCAGCAGGGAGCGATGTTTCACGTGAAACACGATGCATGGCACACGCCGTCACAGCGCCACGACACTCCGCTACGGGTAGTTTTGCCAGCTTGTATGGAGCATCAGCGACGGCGCGGCCGGTTGGCCCGGGCCGCCTTCGCCCGCTTGGCAGCGAACCGCACCCCGCCGGGGCTCTCCCCGACCTCGACCCGCACCAGCGTCGACAGGGGGTCCACCACTCCCTCGCCGACCTGGAGCACCGAGGTCCTGACGACCCCCAGCTTGCCCAGCGCGGCACGGGCGGCCTTGAGCTCCTCCTCGGCCGTGTCGCCCTTGAGCGCCAGCATCTCGCCGTAAGGACGCAGCAGCGGCACGCCCCAGCCCGCGAGCCGCTCCAGCGGGGCCACGGCCCGCGCGGTGACCACATGCACGGGGTCGATCTTCCCGAGCATCTCCTCGGCGCGACCGCGGACCACCGTGACATGGTCCAGGCCCAGCAGCTCCACGACCTCCTGGAGGAAGGTGGTGCGGCGCAGCAGCGGCTCCAGCAGGGTGATCTGGAGGTCCGGCCGGACCAGGGCCAGGGGGATACCGGGCAGTCCGGCACCCGAGCCGACGTCGCACACGGAGACGCCGTCCGGCACGGCCTCGGCCAGCACCGCGCAGTTCAGCAGATGGCGCTCCCACAGCCGCGGGACCTCACGGGGACCGATCAGCCCGCGCTTGACGCCCGCGTCCGCGAGCAGCTCCGCGTAGCGGACGGCCTCCGGAAAGCGGTCACCGAAAACAGCCCGCGCCGCCGCGGGCGCCGGGGGGAGCTCCGCTGCCTCTTCCACGGGGAACCGTCCTTCCGTACAAACGTCAGTGAACGTTGATTGGCAAACGTTGATCTGTGGGTCTCCGGACACCGGCCATCCGGATGTCGGAGTCTGAATATCAGGCTGACAAGGATCGGCCCCGTCTGCGAGCAGACGGGGCCGTACACACCTGGACGTGGGACAGGTCAGGCGGGCAGAACGACCACGCGACGCTGGGGCTCCTCGCCCTCGGACTCGCTGCGCAGACCGGCCGCGGCGACGGCGTCGTGGATGACCTTGCGCTCGAAGGGGGTCATCGGGTCCAGCTTGACCGGCTGGCCGGTGCTCAGGGCCTCCTGGGCGGCCTTGGCGCCCAGCCCGGCCAGCTCCTCGCGCTTGCGCGCCCGGAAGCCGGCGATGTCGAGCATCAGCCGGCTGCGGTCACCGGTCTCCCGGTTCACCGCGAGCCGGGTGAGCTCCTGGAGGGCCTCCAGGACCTCGCCCTCCCGGCCGACCAGCTTCTGGAGATCACGGCTGGTGGAGTCGCTGATGATCGAAACCGAGGCGCGGTCGGCCTCGACGTCCATGTCGATGTCGCCGTCCAGGTCGGCGATGTCGAGCAGACCCTCGAGGTAGTCGGCCGCGATCTCGCCCTCCTGCTCAAGGCGGGACAGGGTGTCGGTGCCCTCGGCGGTCTGGCGCTCCGTGTCCGTCACGGGGGACTCCTTCGTCACTTCTTGGTCGGGTGCTTGGGGCGCTGCGGGCCGCCCTTGCGCTGTCCGGACTTGGCGCCGCGGGCGGTACCGCCGGCCTGCTTGGCCTTGGTCTCGCCGGACTCCTCGTCCTGCTTCTCCAGCGAAGTCTTACCGGAGGAGGAGGCGACGGCATGGCCCGGGCCGCCGGTCTGGCGCTTGGCCTTCGTCTGGCGCTTCGGCTGCTGGCGGGCGGCACGGGCGGCCTCGGCCACCTCACGCGCCTCGACCTCCGCCGGGTCCTCCTTCAGCTTGCCCTTGGCCCGCAGGCGCTCCTGGCGCTGCTGGAAGGCGAGGCTGCCGGGGGTGGGGTTGCGCCGGATGACGAACATCTGCTGACCCAGGGTCCACACGTTGGTGGTCAGCCAGTAGACGAGGACACCGACCGGGAAGTTGATACCGAAGACGGC
The DNA here is from genome assembly GCF_040636475.1 of Streptomyces sp. NPDC037389. NCBI lineage: Bacteria > Bacillati > Actinomycetota > Actinomycetes > Kitasatosporales > Streptomycetaceae > Streptomyces > Streptomyces sp. NPDC037389. The sequence goes on along the minus strand of NZ_JBEZUS010000004.1, from coordinate 256,611 downwards.
GAACATGATCGGGAAGACGTACATCAGCATCTTCTGCTGCTGCATGAACGGCGTCTTCACCGTGAGGTCGACGTTCTTCGTCATCAGCTGGCGCTGCGTGTAGAACTGCGACAGCGACATCAGGACGATCATGATGACCGTGACGACCCGGACGTCGGTCAGGCTGGCGCCCAGGGACTCGACCTTGGACGCGGAGTCCATGAACTTCACCGACAGCGGGGCACCGAAGATGTGCGCCTGCCGGGCGCTCTCCAGGAGCGGCTTGTCGATGACGCCGACGACCTTGCCCTGCGCGATGTGGTTCAGGACCTGGTACAGCGAGATGAAGAAGGGCGACTGGGCCAGGATCGGGAGACAGCTCGAGAGCGGGTTGGTGCCCGTCTCCTTGTAGAGCTTCATCATCTCTTCGGACTGGCGCTGCTTGTCGCTCTTGTAGCGCTCCTGGATCGCCTTCATCTTCGGCTGGAGCGCCTGCATGTTCCGCGTGGCCTTGATCTGCTTCACAAAGAGCGGGATCAGGCAGATGCGGATCAGCACCACCAGCGAGACGATCGACAGACCCCACGCCCAGCCGCTGTCCTTGTTGAAGATCAAGCTGTAGAACGCGTGGAACTGGACGATGATCCAGGAGACAACGTAATAGAGGGGACCGAGGATCGTGTCCACGAATCAGGCTCCTTGGGCGTTGGACTGGGTCTCGGGCTGTGCGGTGGGCCCCATGGCGGGGTGCCCGCCCAGTCGGCTCCTCAGCCGCTGGTGCCAGACCGGACGCTTCCGGGGAGGGACGTGGTCGACGCCACCGAGCGACCACGGGTTACAGCGCAGGATGCGCCAGGCCGTCAGCACCGTTCCTTTGACCGCACCGTGCCTGTCGATCGCGGTGTAGCCGTAGTGCGAGCAAGACGGGTAGTACTTGCAGACCGGGCCCAGCAGGGGGCTGATGGTCCACTGGTAGAGCTTGATCAACAAGAGCAGCGGGTACTTCACTGTGCGCTCCCTCCCGGGTGACCGGGGCTCCGGGGGTCACCCCCCGGGGGATTGCTTCGCGGCGCCCCTCCCAGGAGCCGCTCCAGCGCGGCGTCGAGATCACGGGACAGCTGATCGTGACCCGCCTCGCCCGCGCCCGGCAGGGCTCGCACCACCACCAGGCTACCGGCGGGGAGCCGATCCAGCCGGTCCCGCATCAGATGACGCAATCGCCGCTTGACCAGATTGCGGACGACAGCGCCGCCCACGGCCTTGCTCACGACGAAACCCGCACGCGCCGAGGGGGCGACCCCCCCGGGCGCGTACGGGTCCGTGTTACCGCTGCGTAGGTGGACGACGAGGAGCGGGCGGCCTGCCCTGCGTCCTCGGCGAACCGCGGCCGCGAAGTCCTCGCGCCGCCTCAGCCGAGACTCGGAAGGCAGCACGTCAGAACCTCGACGTCAGGCTGGTCAGGCCGACAGGCTGGCGCGACCCTTGCCACGGCGGGACGCGAGGATCGCGCGGCCGGCACGGGTGCGCATGCGCAGACGGAAGCCGTGGGTCTTCGCGCGGCGACGGTTGTTCGGCTGGAAGGTGCGCTTGCTCACTCGGGGACTCCAGAAATGAATTGATGGCGGGACATCGCCTGGCTGTCACCGTGCGCCCACGAGGAGACTCGCAATACGCCCAAGTGCACCGCTTCATGAACACGGACCTGGGGCCCGTGATCTTTGCCCATCGGAGGCAGGCGGCAGCAGCCATCGACAACTCGACCTGGTCACGGTACGCGTGGTTACGCCATCCGGTCAAACCGGCAGCGTACCCAGCCTCCACCGTAGCCTCTCCAGCGCCGGGAAGACGACAGGCGGCACCTCATGGCACATTTGTACACACCCTGTGGACAACGACTTGAACCACGTGCCTCGCCCTGACTACCGTGGCTGAACTCTGAATCCTTCCCGCCTGTCCCGAGAACCACACATTCGTGGGACTCCGGGGCGCCCCCCGTGACTGAGAGAGCGTGCCCTGTGGCTGACCTGCCCGCCGATCTTGCCGCAGTGTGGCCGCGCGTGCTCGAACAGCTCCTCGGTGAGGGGCGTGGTCAGGGCGTGGAGAGCAAGGACGAGCACTGGATCAAGCGCTGCCAGCCGCTGGCGCTGGTGGCCGACACCGCCCTGCTGGCGGTGCCGAACGAGTTCGCCAAGGGCGTCCTCGAGGGCCGGCTCGCCCCGATCGTCAGCGAGACCCTGAGCCGTGAGTGCGGCCGCCCCATCCGGATCGCGATCACCGTCGACGAATCCGCCGGCGAGCCCCCGGCCCAGGCCCCCCAGCAGCCCGAGCGCCCCCGTCCGCACGCCCCGGCCCCGGGCCAGGGCCGTGACACGTTCGAGGGGTACGAGAGCCACGGCGGGAACCACGGCGCGAACCACGGGGGAAACCACGGCGGCTACGGCGCCCGTCCCGGCGACGACCTGCCGACCGTGCGGCCCGCCTACCCGGACTACCAGCAGCCCCGCAGCGAGCCCCCGGGCGCCTGGCCGCGCCACTCGGCCCCGTCCGGGCCCCCCGGCGGCGACCGGGGCGACCGGGGTGACTACGGATGGCAACAGCCCCGGCTCGGTTCGTACACCGAGAGTGACCGGGACCCCTACGCCTCGCAGTACGAGCAGCAGCCCGAGTACCGCTCCCCGGAGCGCCCCGAGCGCGCGCCGTACGAGCAGCAGCGCCGTGAGCCGCACGACACGGGAGCCGTCGGACGTCCCACCGACCGGCCGGCGCCGTCGGCGGGCCCGTCGCCCTCCGGATCCGGCTCGTCGTCCTCGGCGGGTACGGGAGCGGCCGAGCCGACGGCGCGGCTGAACCCGAAGTACCTCTTCGACACGTTCGTCATCGGCGCGTCCAACCGCTTCGCCCACGCGGCCGCGGTGGCGGTGGCCGAGGCGCCGGCCAAGGCGTACAACCCCCTGTTCATCTACGGGGAGTCGGGGCTCGGCAAGACCCACCTGCTGCACGCCATCGGGCACTACGCGCGCAGCCTCTACCCGGGCACGCGGGTGCGCTATGTGAGCTCCGAGGAGTTCACCAACGAGTTCATCAACTCCATCCGCGACGGCAAGGCGGACGCGTTCCGCAAGCGCTACCGCGACATGGACATCCTCCTGGTCGACGACATCCAGTTCCTCGCGAGCAAGGAGTCGACGCAGGAGGAGTTCTTCCACACGTTCAACACGCTCCACAACGCGAACAAGCAGATCGTGCTGTCCTCGGACCGGCCGCCCAAGCAGCTGGTGACCCTGGAGGACCGGCTGCGCAACCGCTTCGAGTGGGGCCTGATCACGGACGTCCAGCCGCCGGAGCTGGAGACGCGCATCGCGATCCTCCGGAAGAAGGCGGTCCAGGAGCAGCTGAACGCCCCGCCGGAGGTGCTGGAGTTCATCGCGTCCCGGATCTCACGGAACATCCGTGAGCTGGAGGGCGCGCTGATCCGGGTGACGGCCTTCGCCAGCCTGAACCGGCAGCCGGTGGACCTAGGCCTGGCCGAGATCGTCCTCAAGGATCTGATCCCGGGGGGCGAGGACGCCTCGCCGGAGATCACCGCGACGGCCATCATGGCGGCGACCGCCGACTACTTCGGGCACACCGTGGAGGACCTGTGCGGGGCCTCGCGCAGCCGGGTGCTGGTGACGGCCCGGCAGATCGCGATGTATCTGTGCCGGGAGCTCACGGACCTCTCGCTGCCGAAGATCGGCGCACAGTTCGGCGGCCGTGACCACACGACCGTGATGCACGCGGACCGCAAGATCCGCGCGTTGATGGCCGAGCGGCGCTCGATCTACAACCAGGTGACCGAGCTGACGAACCGCATCAAGAACGGCTGAGACGGCCCGCCGAGGGCTGTCCCAGGGCGCTCCGGGACGCTTCCCGGAGCGCCCTTTCGGCGTTTCAGGGGCCGCCCGGGGGACCGTCGGAGGCGTTCCGGGACCCGTCGGAGACGTCCCCGGAGCCTCGCGCATCGTCCCCGACGCCGTGCCCGCTGTCCCCAGCCTGTTCGAATCCTGCCCCTGACCTGCCGGTTCTCCACAGATTCGGGCTCTGTCCACCGTCCACACCCTGGGGACCGCGAAGTTATCCATAGGGTGTCCACAGACCGGGCTGTTGATATGCCATCAGGCGAGGTCAGCCGCGTGTGGATTTGTGGCAAACCTTGTTCCACAGCCTGTGGACAGCCGGGCCGCCCACAACCGCCCTCGAAGTTGTCCACCGGCCGCCCACAGGAGAACCGGTGTTATACACAGCCTTTCCACACCGCTGTCCACTGTTCGGCAACGAAACGCCCCATCTCACCGCACCGAGTGAAAGGCGTCACACCAGGGTGCCGGGTTGGGCTGTGGGCAACGGGGGTAAAGCTGGGGACAGCCCTGGGGAGAAGTGCGCCTCGCCTGTGCACCGGGTGTGCAGAACTTTTCGCGGTCCACAGACCACCCCGGTTTTCCACTCCCCCCACCCACAGGCCCGGTGGATAAAAAATCGGCCCTGACCTGGGCAAAGGAAGTTTTCCACGGTTTCCACAGCCCCTACTACTACGACCACAGTGTTCAAGGGGAGAACTCGTTTCGAAGTGGGTGCTGTGGATGAACCGGCCTCGCGCCACGGAGCTCGATTTGACCGCCGGCAGCGCCGGCTGTCAGCGGCGTGCGTCAGACTGGTCCCCGGCACTCAGCCGACGAAGAAGCCAGCAGGGCGAGCCAGCAACAAGCAGGAGGCGGTTCCGGTGAAGATCCGGGTGGAGCGCGATGTACTCGCGGAGGCAGTGGCCTGGGCGGCCCGCAGCCTCCCGGCCCGTCCGCCGGTACCGGTCCTCGCGGGCCTGCTGCTGAAGGCGGAGGACGGCTCCCTGAGCCTTTCCGGCTTCGACTACGAGGTCTCCGCCCGTGTCTCGGTCGAGGCGGATGTGGAGGAGGACGGCACCGTCCTCGTCTCCGGCCGGCTGCTCGCCGACATCTGCCGCGCGCTTCCCAACAGGCCTGTGGAAATCTCCACCGACGGTGTGCGTGTGACCGTGGTCTGCGGCTCCTCGCGATTCACACTCCACACCCTGCCTGTGGAGGAGTACCCGGCGCTGCCGCAGATGCCGACCGCCACGGGCACGGTCCCGGGCGAGGTCTTCGCCTCCGCCGCCGCCCAGGTCGCCATCGCCGCCGGCCGCGACGACACGCTGCCGGTGCTCACCGGTGTGCGCATCGAGATCGAGGGCGACACCGTCACCCTGGCCTCCACCGACCGCTACCGCTTCGCGGTCCGCGAGTTCATGTGGAAGCCGGCGACCCCGGACATCTCCGCGGTCGCCCTGGTGCCCGCCAAGACGCTCCTGGACACCGCCAAGTCCCTCAGCGGCGGCGACACCGTCTCGATCGCCCTGTCCGGCTCCGGCGCCGGTGAGGGCCTGATCGGCTTCGAGGGCGCCGGCCGCCGTACGACCACGCGTCTGCTCGAGGGCGACCTGCCGAAGTACCGCACGCTCTTCCCGACCGAGTTCAACTCGGTCGCCGTGATCGAGACCGCGCCGTTCGTCGAGGCCGTCAAGCGTGTGGCCCTGGTCGCCGAGCGGAACACCCCGGTGCGGCTCAGCTTCGAGCAGGGCGTGCTCATCCTGGAGGCCGGTTCCAGCGACGACGCACAGGCTGTGGAAAGGGTCGACGCCCACCTGGAGGGCGACGACATCTCGATCGCCTTCAACCCGGGCTTCCTGCTGGAGGGTCTCTCGGCGATCGACTCGCCGGTCGCCCAGCTGTCCTTCACCACGTCCACCAAGCCGGCGCTGCTCAGTGGCAAGCCGGCCATGGACGCGGAGGCGGACGACGCCTACAAGTACCTGATCATGCCGGTTCGCCTGTCCGGCTGAGGATTGCCGCTATGGGCTCGTAGCCGGTCATTTCGGCTGCGGGCCGGTCATGGCTGGTCGCGCAGTTCCCCGCGCCCCTGACGGGGCGCGGGCCGACCCGTTTGAGCGCTCTCACCCCACAGGTGTGCTCCCAGCCCTCGGCGTAGGCTCGAAGCACGTACCCCTGGTACGACCCGCACGACTACGGCAAAGAGGATCACCCATGGAGCTCGGTCTCGTCGGTCTCGGCAAGATGGGCGGCAACATGCGCGAGCGCATCCGCCGCGCAGGCCACACCGTCATCGGATTCGACCGCAACCCGGATCTGGCGGATGTCCACAGCCTGAAGGAGCTTGTGGATTCCCTCCAGGGCCCGCGCGTCGTGTGGGTCATGGTCCCGGCCGGTGCCGCCACCCAGTCGACGATCGACGAGCTGGCAGAGCTGCTCTCCCCCGGTGACGTCGTCGTCGACGGCGGCAACTCCCGCTGGACCGACGACGAGAAGCACGCCGAGGAGCTGGCGGCCAAGGGCATCGGCTTCGTCGACTGCGGTGTCTCCGGCGGCGTCTGGGGCCTGGAGAACGGCTACGCGCTGATGTACGGCGGCTCCCCCGAGAACGTCGCGAAGGTCCAGCCGGTCTTCGACGCGCTCAAGCCCGAGGGCGACTTCGGCTCGGTCCACGCGGGCAAGGTCGGCGCCGGCCACTTCGCCAAGATGGTCCACAACGGCATCGAGTACGCGATGATGCAGGCCTACGCCGAGGGCTGGGAGCTCCTGGAGAAGGTCGACTCCGTCACCGACGTGCGCGAGGTCTTCCGCAGCTGGCAGGAGGGCACGGTCATCCGCTCCTGGCTGCTGGACCTGGCCGTCAACGCCCTCGACCAGGACGAGCACCTCGACAAGCTGCGCGGCTACGCGGCCGACTCCGGCGAGGGCCGCTGGACGGTCGAGGCCGCCATCGACAACGCCGTGCCGCTGCCCGCGATCACGGCCTCCCTCTTCGCGCGCTTCGCCTCGCGCCAGGAGGACTCCCCGCAGATGAAGATGATCGCCGCGCTGCGCAACCAGTTCGGTGGCCACGCGGTCGAGACCAAGAAGTAGTTCCGAGAAGCGATACCCAGCAGCCGGGGGAGGTCGGCACGCAACCATGCACGTCACGCATCTGTCGCTGGCCGACTTCCGCTCGTACGCCCGGGCCGAGGTCCCGCTCGACCCGGGCGTCACGGCCTTCGTGGGCCCCAACGGCCAGGGCAAGACCAATCTCGTCGAGGCCGTCGGCTATCTGGCCACCCTCGGCAGCCACCGGGTCTCCTCGGACGCGCCGCTGGTACGGATGGGCGCCGACCGGGCGATCATCCGCGCCGCCGTCGTCCAGGGCGAGCGGCAGCAGCTCGTCGAGCTGGAGCTCAACCCGGGCCGGGCCAACCGGGCCCGGATCAATCGTTCCTCCCAGGTCAGACCGCGCGACGTGCTCGGCATCGTGCGCACCGTGCTGTTCGCCCCCGAGGACCTGGCCCTCGTCAAGGGCGACCCCGGCGAGCGCCGCCGGTTCCTCGACGAGCTGATCACCGCGCGCTCACCCCGTATGGCGGGTGTGCGCTCCGACTACGAGCGCGTCCTCAAGCAGCGCAACACCCTGCTGAAGTCCGCCGCGATGGCCCGCCGCCACGGCGGCCGCCAGATGGACCTCTCCACCCTCGACATCTGGGACCAGCACCTGGCCCGCGCCGGCGCGGAGCTGCTCGCCCGGCGGCTCGACCTGATAGCCACTCTGCGCCCGCTGGCCGACAAGGCCTACGAGCAGCTGGCGCCCGGCGGCGGCCCCATCTCCTTCGACTACCGCGGCCCGGCCGGCATCGAGGGCGCCCATACCCGCGAGGAGCTCTACGAGGCGCTGCTCGTCGCCCTCGCCGAGGCCCGCAAGCAGGAGATCGAGCGCGGTGTGACGCTCGTCGGCCCGCACCGCGACGAGCTGCTGCTGCGCCTGGGCGAGCTGCCCGCCAAGGGGTACGCGAGCCACGGCGAGTCCTGGTCGTACGCGCTGGCGCTGCGCCTGGCCTCGTACGAGCTGCTGCGCGCGGAGGGCGACGAGCCGGTGCTGGTGCTCGACGACGTCTTCGCCGAGCTGGACGCCAGACGGCGGGAACGGCTGGCGGAGCTGGTTGCTCCGGGCGAGCAGGTCCTGGTGACGGCGGCCGTGGACGACGACGTGCCCGGTGTCCTCACCGGTGCCCGCTACGCGGTCGAGCGGGGCGGGGTCGAGCGCGTATGAGCACGCCGTCCGGCCATCGGGACCACGGTCCGGGGGACCAGGGGAAGCCGCCGGAGCCCTCCGGAGTGGACCTGGCGCGCGTGGCGCTGCGGGCCGCCAAGGAGCAGGCCCGGGCGCGGGGCGCGGCGGCGCAGCAGAAGAAGCAGGCCCGCCGCGGGGGACTGCGCTCCGGGGCGCGCGCCGACGGTCGCGATCCGCTGCCGCTGGGTGCCGCGATCAACCGGCTGATCACCGAGCGGGGCTGGGAGACGCCCGCGGCGGTCGGCGGGGTGATGGGCCGCTGGCCGCAGATGGTCGGCCCCGAGGTGGCGCTGCACTGCGAGCCGCAGAAGTACGACGAGGACGCGCGGGTGCTCACGGTGCAGTGCGACTCGACGGCCTGGGCGACCCAGCTGCGGCTGCTGGCGCCCACGCTGGTGGCCCGGCTCAACGACGACCTGGGCCAGGGCACGGTGAAGACGATCAAGGTGCTGGGTCCGGGCGGGCCCGCGCGCCGGTACGGGCCGCTGCGCGCCCCCGGGAGCACCGGCCCCGGCGACACCTATGGATGATCTACCGGTCATGGTTGGTCAAAGGTTGTCCCAGGTCGGAAGCACCGGGGACGGCCGTGCGGAAGCCGGGCCGACGACGGGTGATGCGCAGAGTGACGCCCGGGGCCGGTGGACACTCCGCGCACGGTAGCGGGCGGTTGACAGCCCGAAGCGCTGAGTGCCCCTGTGAGCCTCTTGGAGGCCGGGGCCGAATATGGGGAGTCGGCTGATGCCGGTTCAGGGCGCCACAAGAGGACTCAGGCACCGGCAAACCCCCATTCATGTCAGCGCCACCGGTACACTGGTAGTAATCCCGCCGGATCGCGGGAGTCGTCGACCAACACTGAACGACGCAGCCGCTCCTGCCTGCCCCCGGGATTCCCGCCGCGGTAGGGGATGGCCTGTGCTGTGCCAGAAAGGGCGCTTCGTGGCCGATTCCGGCAACCCCAACGAGAACACCACCCCCTCCGAGGCTGTGGGCGCCGGGTCCGCCCCTGGCGGTGAGACGTCGTACGACGCCAGTGCGATCACCGTGCTGGAGGGCCTGGACGCGGTCCGCAAGCGGCCCGGCATGTACATCGGCTCCACCGGCGAGCGCGGCCTCCACCACCTCGTCTACGAGGTCGTCGACAACTCCGTCGACGAGGCTCTCGCCGGTCACGCGGACACCATCGACGTGACGATCCTGTCCGACGGCGGCGTGCGCGTCGTCGACAACGGCCGAGGCATCCCGGTCGGCATCGTGCCCTCCGAGGGCAAGCCCGCCGTCGAGGTCGTCCTGACCGTGCTGCACGCGGGCGGCAAGTTCGGCGGCGGCGGCTACGCCGTCTCCGGTGGTCTGCACGGCGTCGGCGTCTCCGTCGTCAACGCCCTGTCCACGCGCGTCGCCGTCGAGGTCAGGACCGACGGCTTCCGCTGGACCCAGGACTACAAGCTCGGCGTCCCGACCGCCCCGCTGCAGAAGAACGAGGCGACGGACGAGACCGGCACCTCCGTCACCTTCTGGGCCGACGGCGACATCTTCGAGACCACCGAGTACTCCTTCGAGACGCTCTCGCGGCGCTTCCAGGAGATGGCGTTCCTCAACAAGGGCCTGACCATCTCGCTGACCGACGAGCGCCCGGCGCACGTGGACGAGGAGGGCAAGCCCCTCTCCGTCCGCTACCACTACGAGGGCGGCATCTCCGACTTCGTCCGCTACCTCAACTCCCGCAAGGGCGAGGTCGTTCACCCCTCGGTGATCGCCTTCGAGTCCGAGGACAAGGAGCGGATGCTCTCCCTCGAGGTGTCGATGCAGTGGAACACCCAGTACAGCGAGGGTGTCTACAGCTTCGCCAACACCATCCACACCCACGAGGGCGGCACCCACGAGGAGGGCTTCCGCGCGGCGCTCACCGGTCTGATCAACCGCTACGCGCGCGACAAGAAGCTGCTCCGCGAGAAGGACGACAACCTCACGGGCGACGACATCCGCGAGGGCCTGACGGCGATCATCTCCGTCAAGCTCGGCGAGCCGCAGTTCGAGGGCCAGACCAAGACCAAGCTGGGCAACACCGAGGCCAAGACCTTCGTCCAGAAGGTCGTCCACGAGCAGCTCACGGACTGGCTGGACCGCAACCCCAACGAGGCCTCGGACATCATCCGCAAGTCCATCCAGGCGGCCACCGCCCGGGTGGCGGCCCGCAAGGCGCGCGACCTCACCCGCCGCAAGGGCCTGCTGGAGACGGCGTCGCTGCCGGGCAAGCTGTCCGACTGCCAGTCGAACGAGCCGGCCAAGTGCGAGATCTTCATCGTCGAGGGTGACTCCGCCGGCGGCTCGGCCAAGTCCGGCCGCAACCCGCAGTACCAGGCGATCCTCCCGATCCGAGGCAAGATCCTCAACGTCGAGAAGGCCCGGATCGACAAGATCCTCCAGAACACCGAGATCCAGGCGCTGATCTCCGCCTTCGGCACCGGTGTGCACGAGGACTTCGACATCTCGAAGCTCCGCTATCACAAGATCATCCTGATGGCGGACGCCGACGTCGACGGTCAGCACATCAACACCCTGCTGCTCACCTTCCTCTTCCGCTTTATGCGTCCACTGGTCGAGGCCGGGCACGTCTACCTCTCCCGTCCCCCGCTCTACAAGATCAAGTGGGGCAAGGACGACTTCGAGTACGCCTACTCCGACCGCGAGCGCGACGCCCTGATCCAGCTGGGCCGGGAGAACGGCAAGCGGATCAAGGACGACTCGGTCCAGCGCTTCAAGGGTCTCGGCGAGATGAACGCCGAGGAGCTGCGCGTCACCACCATGGACGTCGACCACCGTGTGCTCGGCCAGGTCACGCTGGACGACGCCGCGCAGGCGGACGACCTGTTCTCGGTGCTCATGGGCGAGGACGTCGAGGCACGGCGCTCCTTCATCCAGCGCAACGCCAAGGACGTCCGCTTCCTCGACATCTGAGCCTGTCGGCCACCCGAAACAGCCGCAGCGCGAAAGGACTTTGAACAGCAATGGCCGACGAGACCCCTGAGACTCCCACCGCTCCCGTCCCCGAGGTCACGCCCGAGGGTGCCCCGGCACCCCTGGAGGGCGTGGGCATGCGCGTCGAGCCCGTCGGGCTCGAGACGGAGATGCAGCGCTCGTACCTCGACTACGCGATGAGCGTCATCGTCTCGCGTGCGCTCCCCGACGTCCGCGACGGCCTCAAGCCGGTGCACCGCCGCGTGCTCTACGCGATGTACGACGGCGGCTACCGGCCCGAGAAGGGCTTCTACAAGTGCGCCCGCGTCGTCGGTGACGTCATGGGTACGTACCACCCGCACGGCGACGCCTCCATCTACGACGCGCTCGTCCGCCTCGCCCAGCCCTGGGCCATGCGGATGCCGCTCGTCGACTCCAACGGCAACTTCGGCTCCCCGGGCAACGACCCGGCCGCCGCCATGCGCTACACCGAGTGCAAGATGGCGCCGCTGTCGATGGAGATGGTCCGGGACATCGACGAGGAGACCGTCGACTTCCAGGACAACTACGACGGCCGCAACCAGGAGCCGACGGTCCTGCCGTCGCGCTTCCCCAACCTGCTGGTGAACGGTTCCGCCGGTATCGCCGTCGGTATGGCCACCAACATCCCGCCGCACAACCTGCGCGAGGTGGCCGAGGGCGCCCAGTGGTTCCTGGCCAACCCCGAGGCCTCCGCCGAGGAGCTCCTCGACGCGCTCATCGAGCGGATCAAGGGCCCCGACTTCCCGACCGGCGCCCTCGTGGTGGGCCGCAAGGGCATCGAGGAGGCCTACCGCACCGGCCGCGGCTCGATCACCATGCGCGCGGTCGTCGCGGTCGAGGAGATCCAGAACCGCCAGTGCCTGGTGGTCACCGAGCTGCCCTACCAGGTCAACCCGGACAACCTCGCGCAGAAGATCGCCGACCTGGTGAAGGACGGCAGGGTCGGCGGCATCGCCGACGTCCGCGACGAGACCTCCTCCCGCACGGGCCAGCGCCTGGTCGTCGTCCTCAAGCGGGACGCGGTCGCCAAGGTCGTCCTCAACAACCTCTACAAGCACACCGATCTCCAGACCAACTTCGGCGCCAATATGCTGGCGCTGGTCGACGGCGTGCCGCGCACCCTCTCGCTGGACGCGTTCATCCGCAACTGGGTGACGCACCAGATCGAGGTCATCGTCCGGCGCACCCGTTTCCGGCTGCGCAAGGCGGAGGAGCGCGCCCATATCCTGCGCGGTCTGCTCAAGGCCCTGGACGCCATCGACGAGGTCATCGCGCTCATCCGGCGCAGCGACACCGTCGACGTCGCCCGTACGGGCCTGATGGGCCTGCTCCAGATCGACGAGATCCAGGCCAACGCCATCCTCGAGATGCAGCTGCGCCGACTGGCCGCCCTGGAGCACCGGAAGATCACCGCCGAGCACGACGAGCTCCAGGCGAAGATCAACGAGTACAACGCCATCCTGGCCTCGCCCGAGCGGCAGCGCGGCATCATCAGCGAGGAACTGACGGCGATCGTCGAGAAGTTCGGCGAGGACCGGCGCTCCCAGCTGGTGCCCTTCGAAGGCGACATGTCCATCGAGGACCTGATCGCCGAGGAGGACATCGTCGTCACGATCACCCGCGGCGGCTATGTGAAGCGCACCAAGACCGAGGACTACCGCTCGCAGAAGCGCGGTGGCAAGGGCGTGCGCGGTACGAAGCTGCGCGAGGACGACATCGTCGACCACTTCTTCGTCTCCACCACCCACCACTGGCTGCTCTTCTTCACCAACAAGGGCCGGGTCTACCGGGCCAAGGCGTACGAGCTGCCGGACGCCGGCCGGGACGCGCGTGGTCAGCACGTGGCCAACCTGCTGGCCTTCCAGCCGGACGAGAAGATCGCCCAGATCCTCGCCGTCCGCGACTACGACGTGGCGCCCTACCTGGTGCTGGCCACCAAGTCGGGCCTGGTGAAGAAGACCCCGCTCAAGGACTACGACTCGCCGCGCTCCGGCGGTGTCATCGCCATCAACCTCCGGGAGACGGACGGTGGCGTCGAGGATGAGCTGATCGGCGCCGAGCTGGTCTCGGCCACCGACGACCTGCTGCTGATCAGCAAGAAGGCGCAGTCCATCCGCTTCACCGCTTCGGATGACACCCTCCGTCCCATGGGCCGTGCCACCTCCGGTGTCAAGGGCATGAGCTTCCGTGAGGGTGACGAGCTCCTCTCGATGAATGTGGTCCGTCCCGGTACGTTCGTCTTCACCGCCACCGACGGCGGGTACGCCAAGCGCACCAACGTCGACGAGTACCGCGTTCAGGGCCGAGGCGGCCTCGGCATCAAGGCCGCCAAGATCGTGGAGGACCGCGGTTCCCTGGTCGGCGCCCTGGTGGTCGAGGAGGGCGACGAGATTCTGGCCATCACTCTGGGCGGCGGTGTGATCCGCACCCGGGTCGCCGAAGTCCGGGAGACGGGCCGTGACACCATGGGCGTCCAACTGATCAACCTGGGCAAGCGCGATGCCGTCGTGGGCATCGCCCGGAACGCCGAGGCCGGTCGCGAGGCTGAGGGTGTCGACGAGGCGATCGACGCGGCCGAGGGCGGGTCCGAGGCGGCCGAGGGCACCATGCCTCAGGCCGAGCACACCGAGGAGTAATTCGTGAGTCGAGCCACGGGCACCGCCGAGAGCGGCGCGGGTGCCAAGCGGCGGGATCCCGCCCCACCCGACACCGACAAGGTGGAGGCCCGTGGCTCGGTCGCGGACGGCACGGCCGACAAGGACGGCGCGGCCGACAAGGACGGCGCGGGCTCCCGGGCCGGTGGCACCAGGACCGCAGGCAGGGGGAAGACCATGACGGAGACCCGAGGTCCACAGCCGTATCACCCGCCGAAGGCGTACGAGCCTCCGGCCGAACGCTCCGATTCCGAGGACGGTTCCGAAGCCGATTCCGAATCCCGTTCCGCTTCTGAGGCCGCCAAGGCCGCCGAGGCCTCCGGCGGTGCGGCCAAGGGTGCCAAGGACGGCAAGGGCGCCAAGGACGGCAAGGACGGGAAGCCCACCAAGGCCGCCCGGACCGCTCAGGCCACCAAGACCGGCCAGTCCGGCCAGTCCGCTCGGGCCGCGAAGGCGGGCGAGGACGGGAAGGCCGCCAAGGTGCCCGGGCCCGCCCAGCCGGCCGACCGCGCCGCCGGCCAGGAGCAGGCCCCCGCGCAGCGCCCCGCGGTCCGTACGGCCGCCACGGGCCCGCGTACGCGCAAGGCGAGGCTGCGGGTGGCCAAGGCCGACCCGTGGTCGGTGATGAAGGTCAGCTTCCTGCTGTCGGTCGCCCTGGGCGTCTGCACGATCGTGGCCGCGGCCGTCCTGTGGACGGTCATGGACGCGATGGGCGTCTTCCAGGCCGTCGGCGGTACCGTCAGCGACGCCACCGCCTCCGGTGAGGGCGGCGGCTTCGATCTGGAGTCGTTCCTGTCGCTGCCGCACGTGCTGCTCTTCACCACCGTCATCGCGGTGGTCGACGTCGTGCTGGCGACCGCCCTGGCCACGCTCGGCGCCTTTGTCTACAACCTCGCCGCCGGTTTCGTGGGCGGCGTTGAGCTGACGCTCGCCGAGGACGAATAGAGCTTCCCGGGGCACGGGGCCCGGGCGATTTTGGGACTGGGCCCCAAGTGCGCTAATCTTTCGGTGTCGCAAGGCGCGGGGCTATAGCTCAGACGGTTAGAGCGCTTCCCTGATAAGGAAGAGGCCACAGGTTCAAGTCCTGTTAGCCCCACAGTACGATCGGCCCGGACGGAATTCTCCGTCCGGGCCGATCGCTTTTGGGAGTTCACGGCCGGGCACTGCCGCCGGCGGGCCCGGGCGCCGGGTGCCGGCCGGGGTGGTCCCGGAGGGGGAGCGGGCACAGGTCACCGATCGGTATCGGCCGGTGTGTATCATCGGCCACCAGAGGCTCCCTCACGTCAAGGAAAGACGAGGTCGCGCGGTGAAGAAGCTGCTCCTGGTCGCACTGGCCGCCATCGGCGGGCTCCTCGTGTACCGGCAGATCCAGGCGGATCGTGCCGAGCAGGACCTGTGGACGGAGGCGACCGACTCCGTTCCCTCGGGTTCGGGTGTGTGAGTCGCCGGATCCGCGACACGAACTGAACTGAAGCAGGGCCCCGGCCGCGGAAGCGGCCGGGGCCCTGCTCATGCGTTCGGGCCCGGTCCGTTTGCGCGTCCGTTTGCACCGAGGGTTTGATTGCGTACGCAAATAAAATGATTGCGAACGTAAAGATCATCCGCCCTGGCCGGCGAGGAGCGCCCACACCCCGATCGCGAGGCTGAGCAACGCCACGACCAGCACCGGCACCACCACCTTCGACGGCGGTCCCGAGGGTCGTCGAGACCCCCGTGAGGGCGCCACGGCGGGCTCCTGGACGGGCTCCTGAGCGGGCGGCGGAGGCAGCGGCGGGGGGAGCGGCCGCGGGGTCGTGTAGGGGCGTGTGGGCGGGTAGGCGGGGAGCGGTGGAGCCATGGGGGGCTCCGCGATCGGCTGCCGCTCCGGGCCGTCCCGGCCGAAGCCCGGCGGCAACGGGCCCAACTGGTCGAAGACCTCGATCCGCTCCTCGTCGGCGTCGGGCGGATCCAGCAGCTCCACGGCCGCCGCGAGGGCCTTGCGCGCCCCCGTGGCCGTACGGAAGCGGGCGTACGGATCCGGGTGGAGCAGACTGGCGACGACCTCCCAGAGCGGCTCCGGCACCTCCTGGGGAGCGCTCGGCACGCCCTGCTCGGGGAACAGCTCGACCAGCGCCTCGGCGTCCGGTTTACGGCCCGTGAGGAGATAGAGGGCCACCAGCCCGACGGCGAAGAGGTCGGCGGGAAAGTCCGGTTCCTCGCCCAGCATTTGCTCGGGCGCGAAGTAACCCGGCGTCCCCATGACGAAGTTGGTGTCCGTGAGCCTCGGCTCGCCCTTGCGCATGGCGATCCCGAAATCGGAGAGCCGTAAATGCGGGCGGCCCGTACCGGTCGCCTCCAAAAGGAGGTTGGCCGGTTTGATGTCCCGGTGCACCACGCCTTCCGCGTGCACCGCCGCGAGCCCGGACAGCAGCTGATCCAGCAATACGCAGACGAAATGCGGCGGCAACGGCCCGTAGTCGCCGATGAGATGGGCGAGCGAGCCGCCGCCCACCATCTCCATGGTGAACAGCACCTTGTCGTCGTCGGCCGCCCAGCTCATCGGGGCCAGCACATGGGGATGGTCGATGCGCAGGGCCTGCTCGCGGACGAACCTCAGCAGTGTGTGGGCGTCGCTCTGCTGAAGCACCTTCGCGGCCACGTAGCGCTTCCGCCGCTGGTCCCAGGCCCGCCAGACGGCGCCCGCCCCGCCCCGCCCGATCGGGTCCACCAGCTCGTACCGCCCAGCGAAGAGCTCACCCATGTCGCGCGCGTCACCCCCGCCTCCGCCGTGCGCCGGCTCCCCCCGGCACGGTCAGTTCTGGTGCGCCTCGTAGTGGGCGACCGCCTCGGCGGTCCGCCCGGCGCCGTACACCCGGAGGAACTCGGCGAGTTCGGGATGGGTGGGGGCAAGGGTCTCGGCGGCGTCGATGATGTCCCCCGCGCCCGCCACCGACCGCAGCAGCGACTGGATCTCGCGCACCACCCGGCGCACGGTCGGCGCCCCGCTGCTGGCCGTGGTCTGGGTGGAGTTGAGGACGGAGCCGCCCGAGCTCTTCTTGACCTCCTCCATCCGCTCGGCCGCCTCGGCCGCGCTCACGGTGCCGTCCGCGACCTGGCTGGAGAGCTCCTGGAGCGCCTGTACCCGCTGCACCACGGCCGGATTGCCGATTTTGGCGCGCTGACCGCTCATCAGCTGGGAGAGCATGGGGGCGGAAAGGCCCAGAACGGACGCGAGGCGGGCCTGGTTGAGGCCGAGGTCGTCGATGAGACGGCGGAAGAGTGCCCCCAACGGCTCCCCGTACCAGCTGCGCTGTAGCTCCCGTGCGCGGGCGGTGGCTTCCTGCTGTGCTGCGTCCATCACGCTCTCCCCTTCGCTTCGCTGCCGCGAATCTTGCGGTGCATCCTACGGAGAGTGGTGGGTCGCGGCGATACCCGGTCGGGAAAGAGCGTCGACACCGGGTAGTCTGGTCCCCGACGGGGCCTTAGCTCAGTTGGTAGAGCGCTGTCTTTGCATGGCAGATGTCAGGGGTTCGACTCCCCTAGGCTCCACAGAAAAGCCCCTCCGACCTGCGGAAACGTGGTCGGAGGGGCTTTGTCTTCCCCGGGGTCCGGGTGTTGCGGCCGACTCGTGTGCCGACTGTGTGCGAGCCGTGTGGAGGGCCTGTGCCGGTGCCCGTTTCGCCGTCCCTCGGAGGCGGTCGTCGGGACGGTCGTCGGGGGTGGCCGTCAGGGGCGGTCGTCGTCGCCCTCGGTGGAGGCCTCCGTGTCCGCCCGGTCCTGCTTGGCCTGGACCTCCGGGTCGAGGGCGGAACGGTCACCGCTGCCGTCGACGGAGGACAGGTGCGGACGGTCGGCGGGCTCGGTGGCCTCCGGGGGCTCGACGAGCCAGTCCGGGTTGGCCTGCCGGTCCCACCACTTCCAGGCGACGACGGCGCCGGCCGTGAGGAGCCCGAACAGCGCGAGCCGCCTGGCCACGCGCCCGGTGCGGCAGCGGCGGTCCCGGCGGCGGCTCAGCTTCTCCACGTCCTCGGCGGACACCTGGCCGCGCAGCGCGGCGAGGGCGGCGGTGCCCCGGGAGAGTGCCTCGTCCCGGACGGGCTCGGCGGCGGCGCGGGCCCGGGTGGCGACCTCTTCGACCTTCGGCGGCAGGGCGTCCCGCGCGTGCTCGATGCGCGGGTGGAGATGGGTGTCGTACTGCGCGCGGGCCTGGTGAGCGGCTTCGGCGACCTTGGGCGCGAGCCGGGTGCGGGCCTCATGGGCGTAATGCACGGCGGCGTCCTTGGCCGTGCCGGCGTAGGGCGCCACCACTTCCGCGGCGTGGCGCACGCTGTCCTTGGCGGTGCTGGTCGCGGCGCGCACGCTGTCCTTGCGGGTCACGGGATCCTCCTCCTCGGTGGCGTATGGTTTGTCGCCTTTCCACCCAGTGGAAAAATCATGCCTGCCGATGGGCGGTCCGGCATGTGCGATCGGGCATCCGGGTCATCAGGGGAGCTCCGGTCGACAATGCCACGGTTCGCCGCCGCGCGCCGGGCTTTGTCGGCTACTCGCCGCGATCCCGCCGTGCGAGGATCGGTGGCTGTCAGTGAACACTATGGAAGGTAGATCGTGGCCGAGCAGCTTTACGCCACCCTGAAGACCAACCAGGGCGACATCGAGATCCGGCTTCTGCCGAACCACGCCCCCCAGACGGTCAAGAACTTCGTCGAGCTGGCGAACGGCGAGCGCGAGTGGGTGAACCCGGAGACGGGCGCCAAGACGAAGGACAAGCTGTACGACGGCACGGTCTTCCACCGCGTCATCAGCGGCTTCATGATCCAGGGCGGCGACCCGCTGGGCAACGGCACCGGCGGCCCGGGCTACCAGTTCAAGGACGAGTTCCACCCGGACCTCGCCTTCACCAAGCCGTACCTGCTGGCCATGGCCAACGCCGGTCCGGGCACCAACGGCTCGCAGTTCTTCATCACCGTGTCCCCCACCGCCTGGCTGACCGGCAAGCACACCATCTTCGGCGAGGTCACCAACGACGCCTCGAAGAAGGTCGTGGACGCCATCGCCGAAACCGCCACCAACCCGCGCACCGACCGTCCGGTCAACGACGTGGTCATCGAGTCGGTCGTCGTCGAGACCCGCTGACGACCGCTCCGCACACCCCGCGAAGATCCGCTGTAGGGCCCCCGGGCCCCGGCGTCTCATGGGAACCTGGCGCCCCGCCCGTCCGTATGACGGGCGGGGCCGTGCGTTGTGCAGTGGGCACACCGGCCCGACACAGGGGCGAGGGAGAGCATGAACGAGCAGGCCGTCCGCTGCTACCGGCATCCGGACCGGGAGACCGGCATCCGCTGCGTCCGCTGCGAGCGCCCCATCTGCCCTGAGTGCATGGTGAGCGCCTCCGTGGGATTCCAGTGCCCGGAGTGTGTGAGCAGCGGTTCCGGTACGGGCCACGACCCCCGGGCGACGGCCGCGCGCACGGTCGCCGGCGGGGTGCACACGAGCGATCCGCGACTGGTCACCAAGGTCCTGCTGGGGATCAACATCGCCGTGTGGATCGCGGTGATGGCCACCGGGGACCGGCTGATGGACAGCCTGGAGCTGTTCGGGCGGGCGACGCTGTCGGACTTCGGCCCGCTGGAGGGCGTCGCCGAGGGGCAGTGGTACCGGCTGCTGACCGCGATGTTCCTCCATCAGCAGGTCATGCACATCGCCTTCAACATGCTCTCGCTGTGGTGGCTGGGCCCGCCGCTGGAGGCGGCGCTGGGCCGTGTCCGCTATCTGGCCCTCTATCTGCTGGCCGGTCTGGGCGGCAGCGCGCTCACCTATTTCGTCGCCGCGCCCAACCAGCCGTCGCTCGGCGCCTCGGGCGCGATCTTCGGTCTGCTGGGTGCGACGGCCGTGCTGATGCGGCGTCTGAAGTACGACATGCGGCCGGTCATCGCGCTGCTCGTGCTCAATCTGATCTTCACCTTCACCTGGAGCAACATCGCCTGGGAGGCGCACGTCGGCGGCCTGGTGGTGGGCACGGCGGTGGCCTACGGGATGGTGCACGCCCCGCGCGGCAAGCGGCTGCTGGTCCAGCGGCTGACCTGTGCGGCGGCCCTGCTGGTGATCGTCGCCATGGTGGTCGTACGGACGGCACAGCTCGCCTGATCCGGCCGTGGGCCCGCGCCCGAGGGGCGCGGGTCACCCACATCGGTGGACGCATGGGTTGTCCACAATGGGCGCGGATCTTGTGCACGCCATACGGGAACGGGTGTTCTGGGTTCTCCCACCCCCGCCGAGCTGCGTTTTCGCTGGAAGGCGCCGGTGTGACCATGGATACGCAGCGCTTGCGATCAGTCACACCGGCGTCAATGCCAGGGAAGTTATCCACAGATCTTCTGAGTTTTCCCCACTGTGGACGAGGGTGTGGATAACTCGCGCTACCGCGCTACTTCCACTGGGTGGAGACGACGAACCCCGCCGCGATGAAGCCGAAGCCGACCACGATGTTCCAGTTCTTCAGGGACTCCACCGGCATGTCGCCGCTCGTCACGTAGAAGATGACGATCCAGGCCAGGCCGATCAGGAACAGCGCCAGCATCAGCGGCGCCACCCAGCGACGCCCCGTCGCCAGCCTGATGCTCTGCTGCTTCACCGGCGGCGGCGTGAAGTCGTCTTTCTTGCGGATCCGTGACTTCGGCACGAGGGAACTCTCCTGTCGATGCGCTGCGTGACCGCGCTGGGGTTCACATGGGGCTGGGTATCACATGGGCTGTCCGCCGGGGCGGGAGCGACGGGAGCGCTTCGTTCCCCCGGGCGTCCGTTAGCGTAGTGCTTCCGCGGCGTCGGAGAGGATAAGGGTACGGTGAGTAATTCTGCGGACTCCACCAGCGGGCCCGTCCGGCGCTTCCGCCCGGTGCGGCTGCTGACCGGCGGCGTCTTCGCCCTCGCGGGCCTCATCTTCTGGACGAGCTTCAACACGGCCCAGGGCACCAACATCCGCACCGACGACTCCATGCTCCGGCTGTCGGACCTCATCCGGGAGCGCAGCCGCAAGAACGGCGACCTCGAGGACAGCGCCGCGGCGGCCCGCGCCCAGGTCGACGCCCTCGCCCGGCGCGACAACGGCGGTACGGCGGCCGAGCAGCGAAAGCTCGCCGCGCTGGAGGAAGGCGCCGGCACCCGCAAGCTCGCGGGCCAGGGCCTGACCGTCACGCTCATGGACGCCCCGCCCAACGCCACCGCGAAGATCCCCGGGGTGCCCCAGCCCCAGCCCAACGACCTCGTCATCCACCAGCAGGACCTCCAGGCCGTCGTCAACGCCCTCTGGCAGGGCGGCGCCCGGGGCATCCAGGTGATGGACCAACGGCTGATCTCCACCAGCGCGGTCCGCTGCGTGGGCAACACCCTCATCCTCCAGGGTCGCGTCTACTCGCCTCCGTACAAGATCACCGCAGTCGGTGACCGGGGCGCGCTCCGCAAGGCCCTGGACGGCTCCCCGGCGATCCAGAACTACCTCCAGTACGTCGCCGCCTACGGCCTCGGCTGGAAAGTCGACCAGCACGAGGCGGTGACTCTCCCCGGCTACTCGGGCACAGTGGATCTCCACTACGCCAAGCCCATGGGATGACCCCCGGGAGGTGTCCGGCCGGTGCGATCACGCCTCGTCGTACGGACGCTCAGCGAGCTTTGCCTGACCGCCGGCACGCTGATCGTGCTCTTCGTGGTCTACCTCCTCTACTGGACCGGCATCCGCGCCGACAGCGCCATGGACGACGAGATCGGCCGCCTCCGGGAACGGTGGGCCGCCGGCCCGCCCGCCGCGGCACCGCCCGCCGCGGCACCGCCCGCCGCGGCACCGCCCGCCGCGGCACCGCCCGCCGCGGCACCGTCCTCCGCACCTGTCCCCGGCGCGGCCCCATCGCCGGCCGAGGGCCCCTTGGTCTCCCCGGCGCCCCGCGTCGATGACGCGCCGGCCACTGCTGGGGGCGGCGCGGAAACACCACCCGCGCCCCCGGCCGGCCAACGCCCCGGAGCGGCCTTCGCCGTGATGTACGTCCCCCGCCTGGGCGCCGGCTGGGCCAAGCCCGTTCTGGAGGGCACCGGCACCGAGCTGCTGAAACGGGGACTCGGCCACTACGCGGGCACCGCGTCCCCCGGCGGCACCGGCAACTTCGCCGTCGCCGGCCACCGACGCACCTACGGCGACCCGTTCAAGGACCTCGACGAGCTCCGCCCCGGCGACGCGGTGGTCATCAACGACGGGACGACCTGGTTCACGTACCGCGTCGACACCCGGCCCCACCGGACGCTGCCCACCGACGTCGCCGTGATCGACCCGGTGCCCGCCGGGCCCGGATACCGGGAGCCGGGCCGCTATCTGACCCTGACCACCTGTGAACCGGAGTGGGGGCACAGCCACCGGCTCATCGTCTGGGGCCATTTGGCCGAGACCCGTCCGGTCTCCGGCGGCAGGCCCGCGGCTTTGTCCGGCTGACCCCCGCGGCCGGGGTGCCGACCCTTAGTCTGGTGCCCAAACATCCAATCATCGGCGAGTGGGTAGAGCATGTACGTCTGGATCTGGCGTCATCTGCCGGGCAACGCGTGGGCGAAGGCGCTGGTCTCGCTGCTGCTCGTGCTGGCGACCGTCTACGTCCTCTTCCAGTACGTCTTCCCCTGGGCGGAACCGCTGCTGCCGTTCAACGACGTCACGGTCGACAACGGCATGCCGGTGAGCAACGGAATGGTGGCGGTGGTCCGGTGAGCGCACGCATCCTCGTCGTGGACAACTACGACAGTTTCGTCTTCAACCTCGTCCAGTACCTCTACCAGCTCGGCGCCGAATGCGAGGTGCGCCGCAACGACGAGGTCGAGCCCGCGCACGCCCAGGACGGCTTCGACGGCGTCCTCCTCTCGCCCGGCCCGGGCGCGCCCGAGGAGGCCGGGGTCTGCATCGACATGGTGCGCCACTGCGCCAACACCGGAGTGCCGGTCTTCGGCGTCTGCCTGGGCATGCAGTCGATGGCCGTCGCCTACGGCGGCGTCGTCGACCGGGCGCCCGAGCTGCTCCACGGCAAGACCTCGCCCGTGACGCACGAGGGCAAGGGCGTCTTCCACGGCCTCCCGTCGCCCTTCACGGCCACCCGCTACCACTCGCTGGCCGCGGAGCGCGACAGATGGCCGGACGAGCTGGAGATCACCGCCTGGACCGACACAGGGGTGATCATGGGCCTGCGCCACCGCGATCTGCCGGTCGAGGGCGTGCAGTTCCACCCGGAGTCCGTGCTCACCGAGTGGGGCCACCGCATGCTCGCCAACTGGCTGGTCGCCTGCGGCGACATGGGGGCGGTGGAACGGTCGGAAGGGCTCGCCCCGGTGGTGGGCAAGGCCGGGGCGTGACCGCGCTCCGCCCGGAACAGGACCCACTGCGGGATTCCGGGCTGGTCCCCCGGCGGACGACGACGTACGGCACCGGCGCGACGCACGGCTCCGAGCCGTACGGCTCCGGGGCGTTCGATGCCGGGGCGCATGGCTCCGAGCCGTACGGCTCCGGCACGTACACCCCCGGGGCCGTGGCCCAGCCGCTGCCGCCCGAGGACGACGCGACGATGGCGCTGCGCCTGGCCGAGCCGGAGCGGCCGGTGGTGACCGGCGGGCGCGCGGAGCGCCGCCGCGCCGCCCAACGGGCCGCACGCGCCCGCAGGGACAGCCCCGGGGTGATAGCCAGCCGGGCCGTGGGCGAGCTGTTCATCACCCTGGGCGTGGTCATGCTGCTGTTCGTCGCCTACCAGCTGTGGTGGACGAACGTCATCGCCCATCGCCAGGCGGGCGGTACGGCCGACAGCCTGCGGCACAGCTGGGACAAGAACGGTGCCCAGGGTGCGGCCCGGGACGCGGGGGAGTTCTCCCCGGGCCAGGGCTTCGCGATCGTCTACATCCCCAAGCTGGATGTGAAGGCCCCCATCGCCGAGGGCGTCGGCAAGCACCAGGTGCTGGACCGGGGCATGGTCGGCCACTACGCCACCGGAGCCCTCAAGACCGCGATGCCGTGGGACAAGCAGGGCAACTTCGCGCTCGCGGGCCATCGCAACACCCATGGCGAACCGTTCCGCTACGTCAACAGGTTGCAGCCCGGCGACAAGATCGTGGTGGAGACCGGGAGCGCCTTCTACACCTATGAGATGACAAGCCGTCTGGATCAGACGTCCCCGGCGAACACCAAGGTCATCGAGCCCGTTCCGGCCGGCTCCGGCTTCACCCGGCCCGGCCGCTACATCACGCTGACCACTTGCACCCCGGAGTTCACCAGTACGTACCGCCTGGTGGTGTGGGGCAAGATGGTCGACGAGCGGCCCCGGAGCAAGGGAAAACCGGACGCGCTCGTGGAGTGACGGCACAGCGGAGAACGGGGTACGGGCGCGGTGGCACGGACCGAGGGCGACGAGCCACAGCGGCAGGACCGGACGCGGAGGCGGATCGCCGCCGCCGTCGGCGTCATGGGTGAGCTGCTGATCACAGCGGGCGTGATCATGGCCCTCTTCGTGGCCTACTCGCTGTGGTGGACGAACGTCCTCGCCGACCGCGAGGCCAAGCGCCAGGGCAGCCACGTGCGCGACAACTGGGCCAAGGCGCCCGCCTCGGCCGGCGGCCCCGGCGCGCTGGACACCAAGGACGGCATCGGCTTCCTCCACGTACCGGCCATGAGGAACGGCGAGGTGCTGGTCAAGCCCGGCACCGGCGGCAAGGTCCTCAACGAGGGCGTCGCCGGCTTCTACCGCGAGCCCGTCAAGGCGGGCATGCCCTGGGACAAGCAGGGCAACTTCACCCTCGCCGCCCACCGCGACGGCCACGGCGCCAAGTTCCACAACATCGACAAGATCAAGACCGGTGACCCGGTCGTCTTCGAGACCCGCGACACCTGGTACGTCTACAAGGTCTACGCCGACCTCAAGGAGACCTCCCGCTTCAACGTCGACGTCCTGGACACCGTGCCGAAGGAGTCCGGGAAGACCCGGCCGGGCCGCTACCTCACCCTGACGACCTGTACGCCGGTCTACACCTCCGACTACCGCTACATCGTCTGGGCCGAGCTGGTGCGCACGGAGAAGGTCGACGCCAAGCGCACTCCGCCCAAGGAATTGCGCTAAGAGCTGGCAGGGTGGGGATTTCCGATTTGCCATTTCGGTCTGCTGATCGGAAATAGTGCCTGTGATGCATCTGATGATTATTTGCAGCCTCATCGAACTGCCACCCTGCATCGGAGTATAGCGCTGAAGGGAGTTGGTGTTCCCTAGTGTTATAGGCCTAAACTCGGGGAAACTTACTGTTCACTCGAGTACTTACCTCGAGATGGTAAGTACTCTCTAAGCGAGAGTATCGCGCGCATAGTTCCGATGGAATCCAGCAGCAGTGCGGCCAAGGTTGGGCTCCCTTGGCTGTGGCAGCAATTTGCAGCCTGTGCAGGGATGAGCCCCTTTGTTGGCGGCACTGCTTCAGCAGTTCCTGCAACTCACTCAGTGGGATCCATGGTGAACTCGTGCGAGCTTCGACCCGCGAAACTAGCCCGTCAGAAGTAGGTACCAGATCCGACTCGCTTCATCCTGTCAACAGGGCGGCCCGCTTCTTTTTCGGTCTATCGGCATGTCTTCCTGCTGAGCGTAGGCCTGGCCATCAAGGGGGATTCTGGCCTATTTTAGCCATCGCGATGCATTTTCGGCCACTAAGTGGAATTGATTACTCCGTTTGGTCCGCATCTCAAAATGTGGCGCTATGATCATTTCGCGCATTTGTGTGAATGTGTTATACGCTTGAGATCGGGTCAAATTGTGAAGTTTTTTCAGAAAGTCGCCGCAGTGGCGGTATCTGCTGTATTTGTTGCGCTTATGACCCCAGGGGCGAGCCACGCGGGTTCATGGACGGATGGGTCGTTTAAGCTCGTAAATAGAGGCAGTGGAAAGTGTCTCGAGATTCGAGATTCCAGCACGGAGAATGGCGCTCCAGCGCAGCAGTGGGACTGTAACGGGCAGGCTGGGATTTACTGGAGTGTTTACCAGCAGGATCGTGGCCGGTTCTGGATTGTGAATGACAATTCCGGAAAGTGCCTCGAGATCAACAATTCCAGCAAGTCTTACGGTGCTCGTGCTCAGCAGTGGAAATGTGGCGACCAGCCCGGGGCGTTCTGGGAGGTGTTGCACTTGGACAGTCAGTACGGGGCGCTTTTTGTCAACTCCAACAGCGGTCAGCTTCTGGAAATCGAGAACTCTAGTCGCATCAATGGTGCCCCCGCTCAGCAATGGGGCGCAGGTTCAAGTGCGACTGGTCAGAATTGGTATATCTACGGCGCGTAGCGCTTGCGATAGAGCTGCTGTCTGCATGGTGTAACTTTATATTTCGAGCCAAGAGCCACTGCGAGCTCGCGCTATCGAAACTAATAGCCCCGGTCACCCTCAAATGGGGTGACCGGGGCTTCGCCGCGTCAACGGTCGTTAAGGCCATAGATTCCAAGGCCCAGGCTTCAGTGGCGACGGCCGCCGATGATGCCGCCGAAGAAGCCGGTGTCCTGGTCGGTACCGCCGGGCTGGCCCTGCTGACCGCCGGGGTTGCCGCCCGGGTTCGGCGCGGCGGCGATGGTCGTCAGGTTGACCGGGGTGTCCTTGGGCACCTGGGCGCCCGCGCCCGGGTCGGAGACCATCACCGTGGCGTTGTCGTCCTGCGGGCCGGCGATGTTGCCGACCTTCAGGCCGGCACCCGTGAGGGCGTTCTTGGCGTCCTTGAGCTTCTGGCCGAGTACCTGAGGCACACCGACCTTCTGCTGGGCCGCGCCCTTGGAGACGAACAGGGTGACCGTGGAGCCGGGCCGCGCGGAGGTGTTGCCGTCGGGGCTCTGCCGGGTGACCGTGCCGGCGGGCTGCGGGGAGTCCTCGTCCTCGCGGGTCACGGTGAAGCCGAGGTCCTTGAGCTGCTTCTGCGCCTGGTCGAAGGGCTGGCCGGTCACGGACGGCACCGTCTTGCTCGCCGCCTGGGTGGCCACGGTGAGGGTGATCTCCGTGCCCTTGTCGGCCTTCTCACCGGCGTCCGGGTCCTGCTTGGTGACCGTGCCGGCGGGCTGGCTGGACTCCTCCTGCTTCTGCGTCACCGTGAAGCCCAGGGCCTCCAGCTGCGACTTGGCCTTGTCGAACGACTGCCCGACCACACTCGGGACGTCGATCTGGACCGGACCCTTGGAGAGCGAGACCTTGACCTCGCTGTCCCGCTCGACCTTGGTGTTGGCCTTGGGGTCCTGGTCGCAGACCTTGCCCTTGGGCTGGTCGCAGTTCTTCTGCTCGCCCTCGGTGACCTTGAAGCCGCCGTTGTCGCCGGAGCGCTTGGCCTCGGCGAGGGTCTGGCCGAGAAGGCTGGGGACGGTCACCTTGGAGTTGTTGCCGCCGCCGCTGAAGAGCGACTTGCCGATGAAGATCGCGCCGACGAGCACCAGCACGCCCGCGACGACCAGCAGGATCGTCGAGAGGTTGCTCTTGCGGCCGTTCCCGCCGGCGGCGCGCCGGCCGCCGTGGGAGCCGTTGTCGTAGCCGCCGTAGCCCCCGCCGTCGGCCACGGGGGGCATCATCGACGTCTGGGCCATGTGCCCCGGCTCCTGGGGCCGGAGCATGGTGGTCGGCTGCTCCTCCATGCCGTAGCCGCCAGCGCCCATGCCGCCGAGCGCGGTCATCGCGGCCACCGGACGGCCGTCCAGGGCCGCCTCGATGTCGGCGCGCATCTCGTCGGCCGACTGGTAGCGGTAGTCCGGGTCCTTGGTCAGCGCCTTGAGGACGATGGCGTCGATCTCGGGCGCGACATCGGGGTCGTACGTGCTCGGCGGGTTCGGCTCCTCCCGCACGTGCTGATACGCGACGGCCACCGGCGAGTCGCCGATGAACGGGGGCCGGACCGTCAGCAGCTCGTAGAGCAGACAGCCGGTGGAGTAGAGGTCGGACCGCGCGTCGACCTGCTCGCCCTTGGCCTGCTCGGGCGAGAGGTACTGGGCGGTGCCGATGACGGCCGCCGTCTGCGTCATGGTCATGCCGGCGTCGCCCATGGCCCGGGCGATGCCGAAGTCCATGACCTTGACCTGACCCGTGCGGGTGAGCATGACGTTGGCGGGCTTGATGTCCCGGTGGACGATGCCGGCCCGGTGGGAGTACTCCAGAGCCTGGAGCACGCCGATGGTCATCTCCAGCGACCGCTCGGGCAGCAGCTTCCGGCCGGAGTGCAGCAGCTCGCGCAGCGTCGACCCGTCGACGTACTCCATGACGATGTACGGGATCGAGACCCCGTCCACGTAGTCCTCGCCGGTGTCGTACACGGCGACGATCGACGGGTGGTTGAGCGAGGCGGCCGACTGGGCCTCACGACGGAACCGGGCCTGGAAGGACGGATCGCGGGCGAGGTCCACCCGCAGCGTCTTCACGGCGACGGTGCGGCCGAGCCGGGTGTCGTGCCCGAGGTAGACCTCGGCCATGCCACCGCGGCCGAGCACCGAGCCCAGCTCGTACCGGCCGCCGAGGCGACGCGGCTCTTCCATAGCTCCAGCCCTTCCGTGTTCCTGACCTCACCGGCGTGGGTCCGGCGGTGTGCTGTCCGGCATACCGTACCCGGCGCTCGGGGCGCCTTCGGGGCGCCACCGGCACCCGATATACGACCGGTACAGACGGAGGAGTGGTTCGGCCGTGGCGAGTGAGCCGGATCACTTCTCCGAGTTGATGACCGCCTCCATGACGTTCTTCGCGATGGGGGCGGCGAGCTCGCCACCGGCGATGTCGTCACGGGTGGTGTCCGAGCCCTCGATGACGACGGCGACGGCCACCGGCGAGCCCTTGTCGGTCTTCGCGTAGGAGATGAACCACGCGTAGGGGTTGCCGCTGTTGTCGACGCCGTGCTGGGCGGTACCGGTCTTGCCGCCCACCTTGACGCCGTCGATGCGGGCGTTCTTGCCGGTGCCCTGCTCGACGACCGTCTCCATGATGCTCTGGAGCTTCTGGGCGTTCTCCGCGGAGACCGGCTGGCTCATCTGCTTGGGCTGGTGGTGCTCGATGACGTTCAGATTGGGCGCGCGCAGCTTGTCGACCATGTACGGCTCCATGAGCTTGCCGTTGTTGGCGACGGCCGAGGCCACCATGGCCATCTGGAGCGGGGTCACCCGGTTGGACGCCTGGCCGATGCCGGCCATCGCGTTCTGCGGGCGGTTGTCCTTGGGGAAGATGCTGGGCACGGCGCGGACGGGCGTGTCGACCGGCTTGTTGAAGCCGAACTTGTTCGCCTGCTCGATCATCTTCTGGTTGCCGAGGTCGGCGCTGATCTTGCCGAAGACGCTGTTGCAGGAGATCCGCAGCGCCTCCCGGAGGGAGCCGTCCTTACAGGTGGGCAGGCTGCCCTCGTTCTTCAGCTCCACGCGGGTGTCCGGAAGGATCCACGGCAGCGGCGAGTCCGTCTTGGCGTCGACGTCCTTGTAGAGACCGTTCTCCAGCGCCGCGGCGGCGGTGACGACCTTGAAGGTCGAGCCCGGCGGGTAGGTCTGCTTGAGCGCCCGGTTGAGCATGGGCTGGTTCTTGTCGGCCTGGAGCGCGTTCCACGCCTTGCTGTCCTGGGCCCCGGCGATGGTCGACGGGTCGTACGAGGGGGTGGAGGCCAGCGCGAGGATCTTGCCCGTGCGCGGGTCGAGGGCGGCGACCGCGCCCTTCTTGTCGCCGAGGCCCTTGAAGGCGGCCTCCTGGGCCTTGGCGTTCAGGGTGGTGATCACGTCACCGCCCTTCTTGCCCTTGCCGGTGATCATGTCGACCGTGCGGTTGAAGAACAGCCGGTCGTCGTCACCGGTGAGGACCTTGTCCTCGAGCTTCTCGATCTGGTTCGCGTCGAACACCTGTGAGCTGTAGCCCGTGACCGGAGCCCACATCGGGCCGTTCTTGTAGGTGCGCTTGTACTTGAAGTCGATGCCGCCGGTCTCCTGGGAGCCGGTGATCGTCTGGCCGTCGACGATGATGTTGCCGCGCGGCTGGCTGTAGCGGGCGATCGTGACGCGACGGTTGTGCTTGTTCGTCTTGAGCTCGTCGGCCTGGACGAACTGGATCCAGTTGTCCCTGATCATCAGGGCGAGGACGAGGAGACCGCAGAAGATGGCGATCCGGCGCACGGGCTTGTTCACGGGCGGACCACCTGGGTCATCTCGGCGTCGGGGGACGGGGCGGGGGCCGGCGCGGGCCGCCGCGCGGTGTCGCTGATCTTGATGAGCACGGCGATCAGCGCCCAGTTCGCGATGACGGAGGAGCCACCCTGAGCCATGAACGGCATGGTCATACCGGTCAGCGGGATGAGGCCCATGACACCGCCGGCGACCACGAAGACC
This sequence comes from Streptomyces sp. NPDC037389, assembly GCF_040636475.1. Classification (NCBI taxonomy): domain Bacteria; kingdom Bacillati; phylum Actinomycetota; class Actinomycetes; order Kitasatosporales; family Streptomycetaceae; genus Streptomyces; species Streptomyces sp. NPDC037389. The sequence goes on along the minus strand of NZ_JBEZUS010000004.1, from coordinate 226,485 downwards.
TGGATGCCGAAGGCGCCGGACAGGCCCGTGGCGAGCAGCTTGCCGAAGGGGTCGCGAGCGGCGAGGGCGGTACGCACGCCGCGCTCCACGATCAGGCCGTAGATCAGGAGTATCGCCATGACGCCGGCCAGGCCGAGCTCCTCGCCGACCGTGGCCAGGATGAAGTCGGAGTTGGCGGCGAAGCCGATGAGGTCGGAGTGACCCTGGCCCCAGCCCGTGCCGAAGACCCCGCCGGAGCCGAAGGCCATCAGGGCCTGGGCGATCTGGTCGGAGCTGCCGTCCTTGAAGGCGTCGAAGGGGTGGAGCCAGGCGGTGACGCGCTCCTGGACGTGGTGCTCGAAGCTGGCCACGGCCACCGCGCCGACGGCCGACATCAGCAGACCGAAGACGATCCAGCTGGTGCGCTCGGTCGCGACGTAGAGCATCACGACGAACATGCCGAAGAACAGCAGCGACGTACCGAGGTCGGTCTCGAAGACGAGGATGAGGATCGAGAACGCCCAGACCGCCAGGATCGGGCCGAGGTCACGGCCGCGCGGCAGGTAGAGCCCCATGAAGCGGCGGCTGGCCAGGGCCAGCGCGTCGCGTTTCACCATCAGGTAGCCCGCGAAGAAGATCGCCAGGACGATCTTGGCGAACTCACCGGGCTGGATCGAGCCCAGGCCCGGGATGGTGATCCAGATGCGGGCGCCGTAGACCGCCGGGAAGAACATCGGGGCGATCAGCAGGACCAGCGCGACCGCCATAGAGATATAGGTGTAGCGCTGGAGGATCCGGTGGTCCTTGAGGAAGATCAGGACGGCCACGAACAGCGCGATGCCCAGCGCCGAGAACAGCAGCTGGTTGGTCGCGGCGGGGGCGAAGGCCTTACGGGCCATCAGTCGCGGCGACTGGTCCAGCCGCCAGATGATGACGAGGCCGATGCCGTTGAGCAGTGTCGCCAGGGGCAGCAGCAGCGGGTCGGCGTACTTGGCGAACTTACGGACGACCAGGTGGCCGACGCCCGCCAGCAGGCCGAGGCCGATGCCGTAGCCGAGCATGCCGGAGGGCATCTCGCCGTCGAGGGCCAGGCCCACGTTGGCGTAGGCGAAGCACGGCAGGATGACGGCGAAGGCCAGCAGCGCGAGCTCGGTGTTGCGCCGGCTCGGCGGGCCCACGGTGCTGATCGTCGTCGTATTGCTGCCGGAGTTGGGAATGGGTGAAATCGCTGACATGGCGGTGGTGGCCCCCTACGGCTTCACTGCTGAGCGCTGCTGCACTGCGGGACCAACTTCTGCTCTTCCTCGCTGAGGGTGGGGCCCGGGGTGGGAGCCGGGGTGGCCTGGGCGGCGTGGGAGCGGGCCTCGCCGGATTCCTTCGCCGTGTCCTTGGCGGTGCCGTTCGTGGCCCCGCCGGTGCGGTCGCTGTTCTGCTTCTCGCTCTCGCGCTGCTGCTGCTCGGCCTTGTGCCGCTCGGCTTCCTTCTTGCAGGCGCCGGCGAGCGTGCCGAGCTCCTTGGCCTTCTGCACGGCCTGGTCCCGGCTGCCGACGGCGATCGTGTCCACGACACGACTGCGCTGGTCGACCGGAAGGTACTTGAGTTCGATCTCGGGGTGGTCCTTGTACAGCTTGCTCAGGCTCACCCACGCCAGGTCCTGGTTGATGCCCTGGTAGACCGCCACGTGGTCGTTGTCCTTCGCGCCCACGTAGTACTGCGTCTGGGTCCACTGGTAGCCGCCGTACAGACCGCCGCCGACGACGCCCAGCGCCAGGGTGATGATCAGCGAGCGCTTGAGCCAGCGGCCCTTGCGCCGCGGCTTGACGAAGTCCTCGTCCGTGAACGGGCCGAAGGCGCCGTCCGGCATGCCGGCCGTCCCCGGGTCGCCGCTGCCGGGCGGGCCGAAGCCGCCGGGCGCCGCCTCCTGCGGGGGCACGGGCCGGCCCAGCCCGGCGGCGCGGCCGGCCGGGGTCTGCATGGCCCGCTTGTCGATGATGTGCAGCTGGTTCTCGGCCACCGCGCCGACGATCACCGGAGTGTCGTTGAACTCGGTGGTGAGGGTGTCCCCGCCGTCGACGTCGAGGACGTCGGCCACGATGCAGGTGATGTTGTCCGGGCCGCCGCCGCGCAGGGCGAGCTGGATCAGCTCCTGGATCGTCTCGTGGGGACCCTGGTAGCTGGCGAGGGTCTCCTCCATCGTCTGATGGCTGACGACACCGGAGAGTCCGTCGGAGCAGATCAGATAGCGGTCGCCGGCCCGCACCTCGCGGATCGACAGGTCCGGCTCCACATGGTCGCCACTGCCCAGCGCGCGCATCAGCAGGGAGCGCTGCGGGTGGGTGGTGGCCTCCTCCTCGGTGATCCGGCCCTCGTCGACCAGCCGCTGCACCCAGGTGTGGTCCTGGGTGATCTGCGTGAGCACACCGTCGCGGAGGAGGTACGCGCGGGAGTCGCCGACGTGGACGAGACCGAGCCGCTGACCGGTCCACAGCAGGGCCGTGAGCGTGGTGCCCATGCCCTCCAGCTGGGGGTCCTCCTCGACCATGACGCGCAGCTGGTCGTTGGCGCGCTGCACGGCGGTGCCGAGGGAGGTGAGGATGTCGGAGCCCGGGACGTCGTCGTCGAGCCCGACGAGGGTGGAGATCACCTCGGAGGAGGCGACCTCGCCGGCCGCCTGGCCGCCCATGCCGTCGGCGATGGCGAGCAGCCGGGGGCCGGCGTAACCGGAGTCCTCGTTGCCCTCCCGGATCATGCCCTTGTGCGATCCGGCGGCGAAGCGCAGTGACAGACTCATGCGCACCTCGCCCGTCGGCTCCGGGTACAGCCCCTTCCCAGCCACGCTGCCCACCCTCCGGTCGTCATGGTCCTACTACTTCCGCAGCTCGATGACGGTCTTGCCGATACGGATCGGCGCGCCGAGCGGAATCGGGGTCGGGGTGGTCAGCCGGGTCCGGTCGAGGTAGGTGCCGTTGGTCGACCCGAGGTCCTCGACGATCCACTGGCCGTCGCGGTCGGGGTAGATCCGGGCGTGCCGGCTGGAGGCGTAGTCGTCGTCCAGCACGATCGTCGAGTCGTGGGCGCGGCCGAGGGAGATGGTCTGGCCCTGGAGGGCCACCGTGGTGCCGGTCAGGCTGCCTTCGGAGACCACCAGCTTGGTGGGCGCGCCACGGCGGCCGCGGTCGGCGCGACGGCCGCCGCCGGGCTGCTGCTGCTGGCGCTGCTGCGGCGGCGCGGACGGGGCCTGCGCGCGCTGCGGGCGGGCCTCCCCGCCGCGGCGGGAACCGCGCTGGGTCACGCGAGTGCCGAACAGATCGCTGCGGATGACCTGGACGGCCACGATGACGAACAGCCACAGTACGGCGAGGAAACCCAACCGCATGACCGTGAGGGTCAGCTCTGACATTGCCCCCGCTTCACCCTTCGGCTTGCCGATAAACGATGGTGGTACTGCCCACGACGATCCGTGAGCCGTCGCGGAGCGTAGCGCGCGTGGTGTGCTGCCCGTCCACCACGATCCCGTTGGTCGACCCCAGGTCCTGGACCGTCGCGGGGGTGCCGACCCGGATTTCGCAGTGCCGGCGGGAGACGCCGGGGTCGTCGATGCGTACGTCCGCTTCGGTGCTGCGGCCCAGCACGAGCGTGGACCGCGAGATCTGATGGCGGGTGCCGTTGATCTCGATCCAGCGGCGCGTCTGTGCCCCGGGCACCGCGCCGGGACCCGGCCCGCCGGTGCGCGGCTGGGGACGGCCGCCGGGCGGCGGCGACGCGGGCATGGGCGGCACGCCGGAGGGCTGCGGCGGATGGCCGGCGCCCTGGGTGGCACCGGACGGGCCGGGGCCGGGGCGCGCGGGCTGCTGCTGCCGGGCATGCGGGTCCTGCGACTCGCTGGAGGCGAGGGTGCGGCTGCGCACCCGGTACAGACCGGTGTCGAGATCGTCGGCCTTCTCCAGGTGGACCTTGATGGTCCCCATGAAGGTGTACCGCTGCTGCTTGGCGTAGTCGCGGACCATGCCGGACAGCTCGTCGCCGAGCTGGCCGGAGTAGGGGCTGAGGCGCTCGAAGTCCGGGGCGCTCAGCTCCACGATGAAGTCGTTGGGGACGACGGTGCGGTCACGGTTCCAGATGGTGGCGTTGTTGTCGCACTCCCGCTGGAGTGCGCCCGCGATCTCGACCGGCTGCACCTCGGACTTGAACACCTTGGCGAAGGTGCCGTTCACGAGACCCTCGAGTCGTTGCTCGAAACGCTTCAGTACTCCCACGGGGCACCTCCTTCCCTCAGTGACGTCTCTGATGCTCAGTGTCGTTCCTGATACTGCTTACTGATCGTATCCACGCGTCGGGAAAACGGCTGGTTCCCCTTCGACGCCAGGAGTGACGAGTGTCGCCTCCACGCGGATCGCCTCCACGCGGATCGTAGAGGTGCCCCGAAGCCAGTGTCCCGCAACCGGAGCCCTCCCCGGGCCCTCCTCCGGGCATGGGCCGGGGGCAATGGGTGTGAACGCACCGTCGAGGGCGTGCTAATGTTCTCGATGTCGGAAGGCGAACGGACAAGAACCGGGCGGAAACGCCGGGGGAACGGTCCGGAAAGCGGAAGACACACCCATGCGCGGGTGGCGGAATAGGCAGACGCGCTGGATTCAGGTTCCAGTGCCCGAAAGGGCGTGGGGGTTCAACTCCCCCCTCGCGCACAGACGAGACGGTCGGCATCGTTCACGATGCCGACCGTCTTGCTATGTCCTCGTCCGGTATGTGGGAGTGCTCACACTCCGCTCCACCCGGGGGCACCGGGCGGAGCGGAGCGCGGAACGGTCTGACCGGTCGGACCGGCGGACGATCAGGCTGTCAGCTTCGTGACCGCCTCCGTCAGCGGCAGTTCCTCGCTCTCCCCACTGCGGCGGTCCTTGAGCTCCACCACGCCCTCGGCGGCCCGGCGGCCGACGATCAGGATCCTCGGGACGCCGATCAGTTCCGCGTCGGTGAACTTCACCCCGGGAGAGACCCCGGCCCGGTCGTCGACCAGCACCCGCAGGCCCGCCGCGCGCAGCCGCTCGGCGGCGTCCAGGGCGAGCTCGATCTGCGCCGCCTTGCCGGCCGCGACCACATGGACGTCGGCCGGGGCGGCCTCGGCGGGCCAGCACAGGCCCTTGGCGTCGGCGGTCTGCTCCGCCAGCGCCGCCACCGCCCGTGAGACGCCGATGCCGTACGAACCCATGGTCACCCGCACCGGCTTGCCCTGCGGGCCCAGCACGTCCAGTTGGAAGGTGTCGGCGTACTTGCGGCCGAGCTGGAAGATGTGCCCGATCTCGATCGCCCGGCCGAGCCGGAGGCCCGCGCGGCAGGACGGGCAGGGGTCGCCCTCCTCGACCACGACGACGTCCAGATAGTCGTCGACCTCGAAGTCCCGGCCGCAGACGACGTCGCGCGCGTGGGTGTCCGGCTTGTTGGCGCCCGTCACCCAGGCGGTGCCGGGGGCGACGCGCGGGTCGGCGATGTAGCGGACCTTTTCGAGGCCCTGCGGGCCCACGTAGCCGCGCACCAGGTCCGGGCGGCCGGCGAAGTCCTCGGCGGTGACGAGCTCGACGACCGCCGGGGCCAGGTGCTCGCCCAGCTTGCCCAGGTCCACCTCGCGGTCCCCGGGCACGCCCACGGCCACGATCTCCCCGTCCACCTTGACCAGGAGGTTCTTCAGCGTCGCGGAGGCGGGGACGTCCAGCTGCCGGGCCAGGGACTCGATCGTCGGGGTGTCCGGGGTGTCCAGCTCCTCCATCGGGCCGGTCCCGGAACCGTCCGCCGGCTCCGCCCGGTCCGCGGGGAAGGTCACCGCCTCCGTGTTCGCCGCGTACCCGCACGCCGGGCAGTCGACGAAGGTGTCCTCACCGGCCGCGGCGGGGGCCAGGAACTCCTCCGAGGCCGAGCCGCCCATCGCGCCCGACACCGCCGACACGATCCGGTGGTCCAGCCCCAGGCGGTTGAAGATCCGCTGGTAGGCGGCCCGGTGGAGGGCGTACGACTCGGCCAGGCCCTCGTCCGTGATGTCGAAGGAGTACGAGTCCTTCATCTGGAACTCCCGGCCGCGCAGCACCCCGGAGCGCGGCCTGGCCTCGTCCCGGTACTTCGTCTGGATCTGGTAGAGCATCACCGGCAGGTCCTTGTAGGACACGCACTGGTCCTTGACCGTCTGCGTGAAGATCTCCTCGTGCGTCGGGCCCAGGAGATAGTCCGCGCCCTTGCGGTCCTTCAGCCGGAACAGCAGCTCGCCGTACTCCTCCCAGCGGCCGCTCGCCTCGTACGGCTCCTTGGGCAGCAGCGCCGGGAGCAGCACCTCCTGGGCGCCGATGGCGTCCATCTCCTCGCGCACGACGGCCGAGACGTTGTCCAGGACCTTCTTGCCCAGGGGCAGCCAGGTCCAGACGCCGGCCGCGTTGCGGCGCACATAACCGGCCCGCACCAGCAGCTTGTGGCTGAGCGTCTCGGCGTCGGCCGGATCGTCGCGCAGAGTCTTCACCATCAGCCGGGACATGCGCTGGACCTGGGACACGATGACTCCTTGCGAGGGGGGAGAGCGATACGAACGATGCGATGGGTGTGCAGGGTATCCAGCGATCCCCATCGCCCAGAAGCGGATTTCATGGGGAAGGTCTGATATGCGTGACGGGTCAATGGTCCCGCGCGCGAGGGGACTTGCCGGGCGGCGGTCCGGCCGGACACGGCCCCCGGTGGGGCGGTACGGTCGGGGAAGATCGACACCAACGGGCGGTTGACGCCGATGGGGGAGGTGGCGCCGCGATGACGCGACTGCCGTACGTACCGGGTTTCGCCCAGCCGACGGCCGGAGAGCCGGCCGGGCCCGCGCGCAGGGCCGGTCGCCGGCCTGGTAAGGCCGCCCAGGTGGCGGGCAAGGCCCTGCGCGACGCGGTGCCGCGCGCCGCGCACGCCCGGTGGCGGCCCGCCGCCGGGCGCCCCGGCGCGGTCGAGAGCGTCGAGGAGGCCAACGCCGGGCGGCTGTCCGAGCTCGTCCCGATCCGCGTGGGCCGCATGGTGGCCTCCCCCTTCGCCTTCCTGCGCGGCTCGGCCGGGCTGATGGGGTACGACCTGACGGACACGGCCGTCACGGGCGTGGGCGCCCAGCTGTGCGGGGACGCGCACGCCGCGAACTTCGGCCTCTACGGCGACGCGCGGGGCGAAATAGTCATGGACCTCAACGACTTCGACGAGACCCTCCACGGGCCGTGGGAGTGGGACGTGAAGCGCCTCGCCGCCTCCCTGGTGCTGGCCGGGCGCGAGGCGGGGGCCGACGAGGACACCTGCCGCACGGCGGCGCGCGACGCCGCCGGCGCCTACCGGCACACGATGCGGCTGCTGGCCCGGATGCCCGCGTCCGAGGCCTGGAACGCCATCGCCGACGAGGAACTCGTCTCCCACGCCGACGCCCACCAGCTGGTGGGCACGCTGGAGCGGGTCGGGGCGAAGGCCCGGCGGAACACCAGCGCCCGTTTCGCCGCCAAGGCGACGGAGGAGGACGGGCTGGGCGGCCGCCGGTTCGTGGACGCGCCGCCCGTGCTGCGCCGGGTGCCGGACCAGGAGGCGGCCGCCGTCGCGGCCTCGCTCGGCCCGTACCTGGGCACGCTGCCGGAGGAGCTGCTGCCGCTGCTGGCCCGGTACACGATCCAGGATGTGGCGTTCCGGATCGTGGGCACCGGAAGCGTGGGGCTGCGGTCGTACGTGGTGCTGCTGCACGACCACCGGGGCGAGCCGCTGGTGCTCCAGGTGAAGGAGGCCCGGCCGTCGGCGCTGCTGCCCTACGCGGAGAAGACGGGCTTCGAGGCCCCGCCCGCCGGGCACGAGGGGCGGCGCGTGGTGCTGGGACAGAAGTCGATGCAGGTCGTCAGCGATGTGCTGCTGGGGTGGACGACGGTCGAGGGACGCCCGTACCAGGTACGGCAGTTCCGCAACCGCAAGGGCAGCGTGGACCCGGCGGCGCTGGCCCCCGGCGAGCTCGACGACTACGGGCGGATGACGGGCGCCCTGCTGGCACGGGCGCACGCGCACAGCGCCGACCCGCTGCTGATCGCCGGCTACTGCGGCAAGGGCGAGGAGCTGGACGAGGCGATCGCCGCCTTCGCCGTCACGTACGCGGACCGCATGGAAGCCGACCACACGGAGCTGGCGGCGGCCGTGCGTACCGGGCGGGTGGCGGCGGAGACGGGGGTCTGACGGGCGCGGAGCCCTCCGGTCCCGGGGCGTCGGTGGGGGCCCGGCCCTCGCGCCGGTGGGGCGGTCCGGCCGGAACCCGGGGCCCGGGCCGGAGGCCACCTCGTACCCTGGGCTGGTGATGAACCCGGAAGCTGAGACGGCCGACGAGCCGCGTGCGGAGGAACCCGGTACCGAGCGGCTTGCCCAGGCCGTGCGGTCGGCCGAACAGGCCTTGATCGAGTTCGAGATAGCGGTGGAGACCTTCCGGGTCGAGGTGGAGAACTTCTCCCGCCTGCACCACCAGCGCCTCGGCCCGATGTACGCCCGCCTCGACGAGCTCGACGCGCTGATCGCGGAGGCCGTCGCGGCACGCTCGGGCGACCCCGAGGACGCCCGGCGGGCCCGGGAGGCCCGGGCGCTGGTGCAGCCCATGCCGGGGGTCGCCGACCTGCTGGGCGGCTGGATCGACGACTCCGGGATGTCGCCGGAGGCCGCGGCCATGCTCACCGAGCAGCGGGTGCGCCCGCCGGCCCGGGTGCGGCCCAGCGACGCGGCCCGGCGCGCCTACCGCGAGCTGGTCCGCAAGGCCCATCCGGACCTGGCCCCGGACGAGGCGGACCGGCTGCGCCGCGAGGCCTTCATCGTGCGGGTGAACGCCGCCTACGCCGACGGCGACGAGGCGCTGCTCCGGGAGCTCGCCGAGGAGTGGGCCGCGGGTCCCGTGCCGGCGCAGCGGCGCGCCAGCCCCAGCGAGGAGCTGTACGAGCGGCTGGAGTGGCTGGCGCGGCGGAAGGACATGCTGTCGGCGGTGGCCGCCGAACTGGAGGCCTCCGCGATCGGCGCGATGCTGCGGATGGCGCCGGAGGACCCGGACGGGCTGTTGGTGGAGATCGCCGACGGGCTGCTGGCGCAGATCGCGGAACGGGAGGCTCATCTGGCCTCGCTGACCGGCTAGCCGGTCGGGTAGCGTCGGGGGCATGGTTTTTGGTTCCGGAGTGCCCACGGTCGGCGTCGACGCCCTGTCCGCCGACGATTTCCTGGTGGACGTGCGTGAGGACGACGAGTGGCAGGCGGGGCATGCCGAGGGCGCGCTGCACATCCCGATGAGCGAGTTCGTGGCGCGCTTCGGTGAGCTGACGGAGAAGGCCCCCGAGGGCGGCCGGATCAATGTCATCTGCCGGTCCGGGGGCCGTTCCGCGCAGGTCACGGCCTATCTGGTGCAGCAGGGCCTCGACGCGGCGAACGTCGAGGGCGGGATGCAGGTGTGGGAGGCCGCCGGCCGTCCGGTCGTGGACGCCGTCGGCGCTCCGGGCGCTGTGATCTAGTGCTGTGATCCAGCCGTTGATCTAGCCGTTCCTCAGCTCAGGGGGTGGGCGGCCAGCAGGTCGCCCAGGGCCTCCTCGTGGGCGGCCGCCGGGCCGAGGGAGAGCTCCAGCTGCTTGGCCCAGGCGTGATAGCGGTGGAGGGCGCACTCGGTGTCCGCGCCGAAGCCGCCGTGCAGATGCTGGGCGGTCTGGACGACGCGGCGTACGCCCTCGGAGGCCCAGACCTTGGCGACGGCGATGTCGGCGTCGACGGGCAGGGCGTCCGTGTCCGTCGTGTGGTTCTCGATGGTCTCGATGCGCCAGGCCGCCTGGAGGAGTGTGGCCTCCATCGCCCTCAAGTCGATATAGCGATCCGCGCACTGGACCGCCACGGCCTGGAACGTGGCGAGGGGGAAGCCGAACTGCTCCCGCTTGCTCGTGTAGTCACCGGTCATCCGGGCGGCCGCCTCGCCGACGCCGAGCGCCAGGGCGCAGGTGCCGACGGTGAGCAGCTCGCGCAGCCGTGCCCAGGCGCCGTCCGCCGTGATCACCTCGTCCTCCCCCGCGCGCACCGCGTCCAGGGTCACCCGGGCGTATCGCTCGCCGTTGGTGGAGACCTGGTCGTCCAGTGTGACCCCGGGGCGGCCGGGCGGCACCAGGGCGAGGACCGTGCGGCCGTCCCCGGTGTGGGCGGGCGACAGGATCCGGTCGGCGGTGGGCGCCCAGGGCACGGCGGTCTGCTGCCCGTCGAGGATCCAGTGGCCGTCGCTGTCCTGCCGGGCGGTGACGGCGCGTTCGGGGGCGTCATGCCCGGTGCGCCCCTGGGCGGCGGCCGTGACGACGAGCTCGCCCCGGCCGATGGCATCCAGTAGCGGGCTCGTCGCGGCGCCGCCGTACGCGCCCAGGACGAGGGCGGCGGCGCTGGTCTCCAGCAGGGGGACGCGGGCCAGGACCCGGCCGGCCTCGCGGAGCACCAGGCACAGGGCGATCGGCCCGAGCCCCGCACCGCCGTGCCCCTCGGGCAGGAGCAGGCTCAGCAGGTCCGCGTCGGCGAGGCGGCGCCACAGCTGGCGGTCGAGGTCCTCGGCGACCGCTCCCGCCACCAGGGCGGGGCTGGGCACCCCGCCGATGCTCACCCCGCCGAAGACGGCCCGGGCCGCCTCGGCCGCCGCCTGCTGCTCCTCGGTGAAGGTGAAGTCCATGGCCGCCCCTTCCTCGTACGGATATCCGATGAATCAGATCCTTGCCTTATTCCGATCTGACGATCCGTCAAGGTAGGGCAGGGGGAAGTGATTGGGAATGCGGTCAGCGGTCGAAGTCCAGTTCCACCTTCTCCGTGGTGGCGTGGGACTGGCAGGCCAGTACGTATCCCGCGTCCAACTCCTCCTGTTCCAGAGCGAAGTTGCGGTCCATCCTTACCTCGCCCGACACCAGGAACGCGCGACAGGTGCCGCAGACGCCGCCCTTGCAGGCGTAGGGCGCGTCGGCGCGGTTGCGCAGCACCGTCTCCAGCAGCGTTTCCCCGTCACGCACGGGCCAACTGCCGCTGCGGCCGTCGAGCTTGGCTGTCACCTTGCTGTGGGTGAGGGACGTCGCCGTGCCCGCCGGCGGGGCCGTGGCGCCCGTCGGGGTCTCCTCCACATGGAAGATCTCCTCGTGGATCCGCTCGCGTGGGACACCCAGGGTGCGTAGCGCCCGCTCCGCGCCCTCCACCAGCCCATGGGGGCCGCACAGGAACCAGCCGTCGATCGTCCCGACCGGCAGCAGCGCGGGCAGCAGCCGGGTCAGCCGCTCCTCGTCCAGCCGGCCGGAGGCGGGCCCGGCCTGCTGCTCCTCGCGGGAGAGGGTCTGTACGAGCTGGAGCCGGTCGGGGTAGCGGTCCTTGAGGTCGGCGACCTCGTCGAGGAACATCGTCGAGGCGGTGGTGCGGTCGCTGCGTATCAGGCAGAACCGGGCCTCCGGCTCGCTCGCCAGCAGGGTCGAGACGATGCTGAGGACGGGCGTGATCCCGCTGCCGCCGACTATCGCGGCGAAGCGGCCGGGCCGGGGCCGCAGCACGAACCGTCCTGCCGGGGCCATCACCTCCACCGTGTCCCCTGCGGCCAGCTCCTTGAGGGCGTACGTCGAGAACGCCCCGCCGTCCACCAGCCGTACCGCGACCCGTAGCGTCTCGGGCCCGTCGGGGCCGGGGGCCCGGCCGCAGATGGAGTAGGTGCGGCGTATCTCCATGCCGTCCACGGTCCGGCGGAGGGCGAGGTGCTGGCCGGGCGCGTGCCGGAAACCGGCGCGCAGGGCGGGCGGGACCGCGAGGGTGACGGCGACCGAGTCGTCGGTGAGGGGCTCGACGGCCGTCACTCGCAGCGGGTGGAAGGCGCCATGGCGGGCCGCTGCCATCACAACTCCTTGAAGTGGTCGAACGGTTCGCGGCATGCCTCGCAGCGGCGCAGCGCCTTGCAGGCGGTGGAGGAGAAACGGCTCAGCAGCGTGGTGTCGGTGGATCCGCAGTGCGGGCACCGAATGGCCAGGCCGACCATGACAGGGCCTTTCGCCCCCGTCGGCCCCGGTGGCGCGATGCCGAACTCCTCCAGTTTGCGGCGGCCTTCGGCCGTGATGTCGTCGGTGGACCAGGGCGGGGAGAGGACCGTACGGACGGTGACCTCGGGCTGCCCCTGTTCATTGAGAACGCGTTCGATGTCGGCGGACATCGCTTCGACGGCGGGGCAGCCGGTGTAGGTGGGGGTGAGCTCCACCTCGACCCTGCCGGGGCCGGTGACGCGCAGACCGCGCAGAACGCCCAGCTCGGCCAGGGTGAGCACGGGCAGCTCGGGGTCGGGGACGGACCCGGCCAGGGCCAGGAGCTCCTCTTCGAGGCGGGAGGCGGGGGCTCCCGCGGACGTGCTCACCATGTCGCCCCCGGGTGGCTGCGGTGCAGATGCTGCATCTCCGCGAGCATCCGCCCGAACGGTTCGGTGTGGATGCCCTGCCGGCCCGCGCCGGCCGTCCACCCACCGGCCTGGGGGCCCTCGGGCAGGGTCAGCGTGGCGCGCCGGAGGATGTCGGTCACGGAGGTCAGCCAGCCGTCGCGGAGCGCGGCCGGATCGACGGACAGCCCTTCCACGGGCTCGAAGAGCTCGCCGGTGAACCGCCACAGGGCATCGAGGGCGTGCTGCGTCCGGGAGTGGCTCTCCGCCGTGCCGTCGCCGAGCCGCACGGTCCAGTGCTCGGCGTGGTCCCGGTGGTAGGCGACCTCCTTGACGGCCTTCGCCGCGACCGGCGCGAAGGGCGACTCCCCGTCGACCGCCAACCGCTCGTACAGCAGCTGCTGGTAGGTGGAGAAGAAGAGCTGGCGGGCGATGGTGTGGGCGAAGTCGCCATTGGGCTGCTCGACGAGCTGGACGTTGCGGAAGGCGCGCTCCTCGCGGAGGTAGGCGAGCTCGTCCTCGTCGCCCACGAGGGAGAGCAGGACGCGGGCCTGTCCGAGCAGGTCGAGCGCGATATTGGCGAGGGCGACCTCCTCCTCCAGCACGGGGGCGTGCCCGGCCCACTCGCCCAGCCGGTGGGAGAGCACCAGAGCGTCGTCGCCGAGGGAGAGGGCGGCGCTCGCGGGAGCCTTCACGGGGGCGGTCACAGGTGCTTCACCCCCTCCGGGATGTCGTAGAAGGTCGGGTGGCGGTAGGGCTTGTCGGCGGCGGGCTCGAAGAAGGGGTCCTTCTCGTCCGGGGAGGAGGCGGTGACGGCCGTGGACGGCACCACCCAGATGGAGACGCCTTCGGAGCGCCGGGTGTAGAGGTCGCGGGCGTTGCGCAGGGCCATCTCGGCGTCCGGGGCGTGGAGGCTGCCGGCGTGGGTGTGGGACAGGCCCCGCCTGCTGCGCACGAACACTTCCCACAGGGGCCAGTCGGTGCCGGTCATGCTGTCGCCTCTCCGTGTTCGGCCGCGTGCTTGGTGGCGTACGCGGCGGCTGCCTCGCGGACCCAGGCGCCCTCCTCATGGGCTCTGCGGCGCTGGGTGATCCGCTGTTCGTTGCACGGGCCGTTGCCGCGGAGGACCTCGTGGAACTCGTCCCAGTCGATGGCGCCGAAGTCGTGGTGGCCGCGCTCCTCGTTCCACCGGAGGTCCGGGTCGGGGAGGGTGAGGCCCAGGGACTCGGCCTGGGGGACGCAGATGTCCACGAAGCGCTGGCGCAGCTCGTCGTTGGAATGCCGCTTGATCTTCCAGGCCATTGACTGCGCGGAGTGCGCGGACTCGTCGTCGGGCGGGCCGAACATCATCAGGGACGGCCACCACCAGCGGTCCACCGCGTCCTGCGCCATCGCGTGCTGGGCCTCGGTGCCCCGGCTGAGGGCGAGCAGCAGCTCGTAGCCCTGGCGCTGGTGGAAGGACTCCTCCTTGCAGATGCGGACCATGGCCCGGGCGTAGGGGCCGTAGGAGCAGCGGCAGAGGGGGACCTGGTTGGTGATGGCCGCGCCGTCCACGAGCCAGCCGATGGCGCCGACGTCCGCCCAGGTCAGAGTCGGATAGTTGAAGATCGAGGAGTAGCGCTGGCGGCCGGCGTGGAGCTTGTCGAGCAGCTCGTCGCGGCCGGTGCCGAGGGTCTCGGCGGCGCTGTAGAGATAGAGGCCGTGGCCCGCCTCGTCCTGCACCTTGGCCATGAGGATCGCCTTGCGGCGCAGCGAGGGCGCACGGGTGATCCAGTTGGCCTCGGGCTGCATGCCGATGATCTCGGAATGCGCGTGCTGGGCGATCTGCCGGACGAGCGTGGCGCGATAGGCGTCGGGCATCCAGTCGCGTGGCTCGATGCGCTCGTCGGAGGCCACGGCGGCTTGGAACACCGCCTCCAGCGTTTCCGTCTCCGGCGCCGTCGTGGTCATGCCGTGCCCCCTCGCCTTGATGACTCTCCCTACCGACCGATCGTTCGGTTCAATGGTGGGGCGAGCCCCAGACCCTGTCAAGCCTGTGGATAACCCGTGGACGGCTGGGCCTCGTGGGGCCACGTCGGTACGGTTCGGGTGCACGCCGGGGCACTCGGGCGCCCGGCGGCGCGCCACGGGCGCATGGACCGGCGGACACGGGATCGGGGCGGGGCGATGGAGACGGACGAGGCGCGCGAGCGGGCCGGCGGCGCCGCCGGGCCGGAAGGGCTGTCCCTGCCGTCACGCGTCGTCGTCGCCGCGGGCGCCGCGGTGGTGACGCTGGCGGTCGCGGTGCACCTGACGATGATGTTCCTGCACGTGGCGCCGCCGAACACGGTCAGCAAACAGCACGCGGCGGAGATAGACGACTACGTCTACCCGGAGTTCGAGCAGAACTGGAAGTTCTTCGCCCCCAACCCGCTCCAGCAGAACGTCGCCGTCCAGGCGCGTGCCGAGCTGACCGGCCAGGACGGCCGGACCACCGTCACCCCCTGGACCGACCTGTCGGCCCGCGACGGCGCCGACATACTCCACAACCCCGTCCCCAGCCACACCCGGCAGAACGAGCTCCGCCGCGCCTGGGACTTCTACGCGGGCACCCACGATGCTCAGGAGCACCCCAGCGGCCTGCGCGGTCGCCTCGCCGAGCAGTACGTCCGCCGCATCGCCGTCTCCCGGCTGGGCGCGGTCCAGGACGGCCGGCCGGTCGAGCGCGTCCAGGTGCGGTCCGTGTCCACCCCCATCGCGCCACCGCCCTGGAGCGACGAGAAGGCCGACACCAAGCCGGTGTACCGGGTGCTGGGCTGGTGGCCGGTGACCACCGCCGATCTCGCGGAGGCGAGGAACCGATGACCACCTCACTGTCGCGCGCTCTCGCCCGCGTCACCGGCGCCTCCCTGGGCCCCTATCAGACGGCCCTCCTGCGGATCGGGCTCTCCTTCACCTGGCTGTGCTACCTGCTCCGCGAATGGCCCAACCGCCATGAGCTGTACGGGCCGAACGCCCCCTGGAGCTGGGAGATGGCCCGCGAGCTCACCGGCGACAACCACGCCTTCACCGCGCTGATGTGGTCCGACAGCTCCGTGTGGTTCGAGACCGTCTACGCGCTGGCCATCGTCTTCAGCGCCCTGCTGATGCTCGGGTGGCGCACCCGGACCATGTCGGTCCTCTCCATGCTCGGCGTGCTGTCGATCCAGAACCGCAGCGTGTTCATCGGGGACGGCGGCGACAACGTCGTCCATCTGATGGCGCTCTACATGGTCCTGACCCGC
The DNA here is from genome assembly GCF_040636475.1 of Streptomyces sp. NPDC037389. NCBI lineage: Bacteria > Bacillati > Actinomycetota > Actinomycetes > Kitasatosporales > Streptomycetaceae > Streptomyces > Streptomyces sp. NPDC037389. Next base: position 210,828 of record NZ_JBEZUS010000004.1, on the reverse strand, counting down.
TGCGGCCAGGTCTGGTCCCTCGACGCCCGGTGCGCGGCCCGCCGGGCGCGGGAGGGTGCCGCTGGCGACGGCGGCGACGGCGGCGACGAGGGTGGCAAGCGTGACGAGAGCGGCCAGAGATTTGGCGCGGGCTTGTGGGACCTGACGGGCGTCGTGCTGTGGGTGGTGTGCGGGCTCGGGCTCGTCCTCGCGCAGTTCCTGGGCGACGACCGCATGTCCTGGACCGGAGAGGGACCGCTGCCCGGCCTCTCCTGGCCCGTCGCCCTGTGGGGGCTGTGGGCCGTCCAGGGACTGTGGTGGGCCGTGCGGCGCCACGCCCCCGGAGAGCCGCGCGCCGTACTCGACGCGCTGGCCCATCTGGCGCACAACGGCGCCCTGTTGGTGATCATGGCGGAGGTCTGTCTGATCTATGCCACGGCCGGCTGGTACAAGGTTCAGGGAACGCGCTGGCAGGACGGAACCGCGCTGTTCTACCCGATGCACATCGACTACTTCTCGCCCTGGCCCTGGCTCTCCCACGCCCTCGCCGCCAGCAGCCTCGTCGTCCTGCTGCTCAGCTACGGCACGGTGGCCGTCCAGGTCGCGTTCCCCTTCACCCTGCTCAACCGGCGGGTGAAGAACGTGCTGCTGGCGCTGATGATGGCCGAGCATCTCGGCATCGCCGTGCTGCTGGGCCTGCCCTTCTTCTCCCTCGCGATGATCGTCGCGGACGCGGTGTTCCTGCCGACGTCCTTCCTGCGCCGGCTGGAGGGCGCCCGGCGTCTGCTGCCTCTGCCCCTGGTCCATAGGCGGCCGGAGCCGGTGGGGCCCTGCCCCGCTCCCCGGACCCCGGCCGAGGAGGCCGAGGAGAAGGCCGACGGCCCGGTCGACGGCTCGGCGGACGGCCCGGCCGCCGTGCCGGGGCCCGGCCGGCGGACCGTAGGCTGAGGCCCATGACCCAGGACGATCCCGGTACCGCCGCGCTGCGGCGGTGGGCCGCCGACGCGCCCGGCGCCGTGCTGCTCGACGGCTTCCACGCGCTCAAGCACGCCCTGCGCTTCGGGGCGCCCGTGGGGCCCGCCCTCACCAGCGACAAGGCCTCCGTCCTGGCGCTCTCCGCCGACCTGGCCGGCGATCTGACGGACACCCTCGACGACCTCCTGGTGGAGGTGCCCGCGGCGACGCTGCGGGCACTCGTGCCCAGGATCCACCCCACGGGCGTCGCCGCCCTGGCCGCGCGGCGGGACCGCCGGGCCAACCTCGGCACACTGGCCCGGCTGCCCCGGCCCGCGCCCGTCGTCGTCCTGGACAACCCGCGCAACCTCGGCAACGTCGGGGCGGTGGTCCGGCTGGCGGCCGGCTTCGGCGCGACCGGCGTGGTCACCACCGGGGACATCGACCCCTGGCACCCCAACGCCGTGCGGTCGGGGGCCGGGCTGCACTACGCGACGGCCGTGGAACGGCTGCCGGCCGATGAGCTGCCCCCGGGGCCGCTGTACGTCCTGGACCCGGAGGGCGACGACATCCGGGGCGTCCCCCTGCCCGACGACGCGCTGCTCGTGTTCGGGTCGGAGCGGCACGGGGTCTCGGCGGAGCTGCGGGGCAGGGCGGACCACTTGATCGCCCTGCCGATGCGACCGCAGGTGTCCAGCTACAACCTGGCCACGAGTGTGGCGATGGCGCTGTTCCACTGGGGCGGGGCGGCGCCCGCGGCGGGCTGAGCCCCGGCCCCGGCCGGCTCAGGCCTGGCGGCGTACCTCCACCGTGCGGAAGCGGGTGGCGACGAAGGCGCTGTCGCACAGGACCGCGTTGGCCGAGGGGTTGCCGCCCGAGCCGTGGAAGTCGGAGAACGCGGCCGTCTGGTTGACGTACACCCCGCCGGTGAGGTTGAGGGAGAGCTGGGCGCACTCCTCCAGGCAGGCGTCCTCGATCAGCCGCTCGACATCGGCCGAGGTCGTGTACGCCCCGACCGTCATCGCGCCCTTCTCCCGCACCGTGCGGCGCAGCAGCTCCACCGCGTCGGCGATGGAGTCGACCGCCACGGCGAAGGACACCGGGCCGAAGCACTCCGAGAGATAGGCCGCCTCGGCATCCGGCTTGGCGCCGTCGAGCTTGACGATGACCGGGGTGCGGACCGTGGCGCCGGGGAAGTCGGGGTTGGCCACGGTACGGGAGGCGAGAGCGACCTCGCCGAGCTGTGAGGCGGCGTCGACCCTGGCCTTGACCTGGTCGTTGACGATGGCGCCGAGCAGGGCGTTGGCCCGGGCGTCGTCGCCCAGGAGCCGCTCCACGGCCGTGGCGAGGTCGGCGACGAGCTCGTCGAAGGACTTGTGCCCGGCGTCCGTGGAGATGCCCTCGCGCGGGACGAGCAGGTTCTGCGGGGTGGTGCACATCTGGCCGCTGTAGAGGGACAGCGAGAAGGCCAGGTTGGAGAGCATGCCCTTGTAGTCGTCGGTGGAGTCGACGACGACGGTGTTGACGCCCGCCTTCTCCGTGAAGACCTGCGCCTGGCGGGCGTTGGCCTCCAGCCAGTCGCCGAAGGCGGTGGAACCCGTGTAGTCGATGATGCGGATCTCCGGCCGGACGGCCAGGGACTTGGCGATGCCCTCGCCGTCCCGCTCGGCGGCCAGCGCGACCAGATCGGGGGAGAAACCGGCCTCGGCCAGCACCTCGCGGGCGACACGCACGGTCAGCGCGAGCGGCAGCACCGCGCGCGGGTGGGGCTTGACCAGGACGGCGTTGCCGGTGGCCAGCGAGGCGAACAGGCCCGGGTAGCCGTTCCACGTGGGGAAGGTGTTGCAGCCGATGAGCAGGGAGACACCGCGCGGCACGGCGGTGAACTGCTTGTTCAGCTTCAGGGGATCGCGCTTGCCCTGCGGCTTGACCCACTCGGCGGTCTCCGGGGCGGCGCCCGTCTGCTCGGCGTAGGCGTAGGCGACGGCCTCCAGGCCGCGGTCCTGCGCGTGCGGCCCGCCGGCCTGGAAGGCCATCATGAACGCCTGACCGCTGGTGTGCATGACCGCGTGCGCGAACTCGTGCGTCCGGGCGTTGATCCGGGCCAGGATCTCCAGACAGACCGCCGCCCGCGCCCGCGGGCCCGCCTCCCGCCACGCGGGCATCGCCGCGCGCAGGGTGGGCAGGAGGACGTCGACATCGGCGTGCGGATACTCGATGCCCAGCTCGAAGCCGTACGGCGAGACCTCCGAGCCCGTCCAGCCGTCGGTGCCGGGCTGGTCCAGCTCGAAGCGCTTGCCGCGCTGCGCGTCGAAGGCGGCCTGGCCCTCGGCGGCGCCAAGGCTGCCGGGCGCGCCCTCGGGCCCGTAGGCCTTCGGGTGTTCGGCGTGCGGGGACCAGTACGCGCGCGAACGGATGGCGTCCAGGGCCTGGTCAAGAGTGGGGCGGTGCTTCTCGATCAGCTGGGCGGTGGTGAGTCCGGTGGTCACGTCAGACCAACTCCTCGTCGAGCGGGGCTCCGATACGGGGGATCAGACGCGCCCCCGGTGGATACAGTAACCGAACGATCGGTCGGGGCAAGGGGGCCCGGCGAACCTGTGGACAACTCATCGGGGAGGATCACTGTCATGACCGCAATCGACCCGGCCCGAGCCGTCGCCGTCGTCGGCACCGGCACCATGGGCCAGGGCATCGCCCAGGTCGCCCTGGTCGCGGGCCACCCCGTACGGCTGTACGACGCGGTGCCAGGCCAGGCGGAGGAGGCGGCCCGGGCGATCGCCGCCCGGCTCGGCCGCCTGGTGGACAAGGGCAGGCTCGACGCGGCCGGCCGGGACGCGGCTCTCGCCCGTCTGCGGCCCGCCGCGCGGCTCGCCGAACTCGCCGACTCCGCGCTCGTCATCGAAGCGATTGTGGAGCGGCTGGACGCCAAACAGAAGCTCTTCCAGGAGCTGGAATCAGCCGTCGCCGACGACTGCCTGCTCGCCACCAACACCTCGTCCCTGCCGGTGACCGCCGTCGCAGGGGCCCTGCGCCTGCCCGGCCGCTTCGTCGGCCTGCACTTCTTCAACCCCGCCCCGGTGCTCCCCCTCGTCGAGGTCGTGCGCGGCCACGCCACCGACGACGCGGCCGCCGAGCGGGCCCGGGCCACCGTCGCCGCATGGGGCAAGACCCCCGTGGCCTGCGCCGACACCCCGGGCTTCATCGTGAACCGCCTGGCCCGGCCCTTCTACGCCGAGGCCTTCCGCGTGTACGAGGAGCGGGGCGCCGACCCCGCCACCATCGACGCCGTGCTCCGGGAGAGCGGCGGCTTCGCGATGGGCCCCTTCGAGCTGACCGACCTCATCGGCCAGGACGTGAACGACGCCGTCACCCGTTCGGTCCACGAGGCGTTCTCCCACGACCCGAAGTTCACGCCGTCGCTGGCACAGAGGCGGCTCGTACAGGCCGGGCTGCTGGGCCGGAAGACCGGCGCGGGATGGTTCCCGTACGCCGACGGTGGGGAGAGGCCCGAGCCGAGTACGGCGGGACCCTGCGAGGCCCCTGTGGAGGTGGGGTATCGCCACCGTCTCACCGGCCCCGCCGCGGCCCTGCCCCGGATGATCGAGGAAGCGGGCATCAAGATCACTCGGGACGGCGGTCAGGACACGTACGACGGCTCGATCGTCCTGCCCGGCGGGACGGAGCTGTGTCTCACGGACGGCCGGGGACCCACCAACGTGGCCTACCTCGGCCCCCGCATCGACTTCGACCTCGCCCTGGACTACCGCACCTGCGCCCGTGTCGCCCTCGCCCCCTCCGGGACCGCGCCGGAGGCGGACGTACGGGCGGCCATCGGCCTGTTCCAGGCACTCGGCAAGAAGGTCAGCGTCATCGGCGACCTCCCCGGAATGATCGTCGCCCGTACGGTCGCGCTTCTCGTCGATCTCGCCGAGGACGCCGCCGGCCGGGGCGTCGCGACCCCCGAGGACATCGACACCGCCATGCGCCTCGGGGTGAACTACCCAGCCGGCCCGCTGGAATGGGGACGGTCGCTCCACATCACCTGGCTGCGGCAGTTCCTGCTGAACATGGACCACGAGTACCCCGGCGGGCGCTACGGCGCCTGCCAGTCCCTCCGCCGCCGAGCGGCCGTCGAAGAGAGCCTGCTGTAATCATGACCATGGCCAAGCGCGACACCTACACGCCCGAATCGCTGCTCGCGGTCGCCGTCAAGGTGTTCAACGAGCGGGGCTACGACGGCACCTCCATGGAGCACCTCTCCAAGGCGGCCGGGATCTCCAAGTCCTCGATCTACCACCACGTCAAGGGCAAGGAGGAGCTGCTGCGGCTTGCCATAAGCCGCGCGCTGGACGGTCTCTTCGCGGTCCTGGACGAGCCGGGCGCCACCGGCGGGCGGGCGGTCGAGCGGCTGGAGTACGTCACCCGGCGGACCGTCGAGGTGCTGCTCACGGAGCTGCCCTACGTGACGCTGCTGCTGCGCGTACGGGGCAACACGGACACCGAGCGCTGGGCGATGGAGCGGCGGCGCGAATTCGACCACCGCGTCGCCGGACTGCTGAAGGAGGCCGCCGACGACGGCGACCTCCGGCAGGACGTGGACGCCCGGCTGGCGACCCGGCTGCTCTTCGGAATGATCAACTCGGTCGTGGAGTGGTACCGGCCGGAGCGGGGCGGGGCCGCCACGAGCGACGAGGTGGCCGACGCGGTGGTCCATACGGCCTTCGCGGGCCTGCGCACCTACCGCTGACGCCTCCGCCCGTCACCGCCCGCCGTCGGCGGCCGCACCGCGCCCCCGGGCGCCCTAGCGGCCGTCGTCGAGCGGGCGGTCCTCCTTGAGGTCCGTCTCCTCGAAGACCAGCAGCGTCCGCGTGCTCAGGACCTCTTCGATCGCCTGGATACGGCTCAGGACGAGCTCGCGCAGGGCGCGGTTGTCCTTGGTGTGGACGAGCAGCAGGACGTCGAAGTCCCCGCTCACCAGGGCGATGTGAGCGGCGCCCGGCAGCTCCCGGAGCTTTTCGCGGACCGTGCGCCAGGAATTCTGGACGATCTTCAACGTGATGTAGGCCGAGGCGCCGTGCCCGGCCCGCTCCTGATCGATCCGGGCGCCGAACCCCTTGATCACGCCGTCGTCGATGAGCCGGTTGATCCGCGCGTAGGCGTTGGCTCGCGACACGTGTACCCGCTCGGCCACGGACCGTATCGAGGCCCGGCCGTCCGTCTGGAGCATGCGCAGGATCGAGCGGTCTATGTCGTCGAGCGGGCGGGCGGGCGGTCTGCCGCCCGAAGTGGCCATCTGTTCGTCCGGCATACCGCCCTGCCTCCCCTTCATGGACGTCCTGCCCATATCTCAGGTTGTGGAGAACCGTTTGTCCACAGGCTCGGGTCGCCTGTAGCCAAAAAGTGCCGACGACCGAACAATCGGTAGGGAGAGCGCAGGACGCTTTCCGGTCAAGCTCGTCCCAAGAGGAGGTGCTCGCCATGACGGTTCTGGAGCAGCCCGGCTCGTACCGGCCCACCCCGCCCCCGGCCTGGCAACCCCGTACCGACCCCGCGCCGCTGCTGCCCGACGCGGAGCCGTTCCGGGTGCTCGGCACCCCGGCCGCCGGCGGGTCCGACCCGGCACTTCTGCTGCGGCTGTACGGACAGCTCGTACGCGGCCGCCGCTACAACACACAGGCCACCGCGCTGACGCGGCAGGGCCGGCTCGCGGTCTATCCCTCCTCCACGGGCCAGGAGGCCTGCCAGGTCGCCGCGGCCCTGGCCCTGGAGTCCCGGGACTGGCTCTTCCCCAGCTACCGCGACACCCTCGCCGCCGTCGCCCGCGGCATGGACCCCGTGCAGGCCCTGACCCTGCTCCGCGGCGACTGGCACACCGGCTACGACCCGCACGAATACCGCGTCGCCCCGCTGTGCACCCCGCTGGCCACCCAGCTGCCGCACGCGGTCGGGCTCGCACACGCCGCCCGCCTCAAGGGCGACGACGTCGTGGCCCTCGCCATGGTCGGCGACGGCGGCACCAGCGAGGGCGATTTCCACGAGGCGCTGAACTTCGCGGCCGTCTGGCGGGCCCCCGTCGTCTTCTTCGTGCAGAACAACGGCTTCGCCATCTCCGTCCCCCTCGCCAAGCAGACCGCCGCCCCCTCCCTGGCGCACAAGGCCGTCGGCTACGGCATGCCGGGCCGGCTCGTCGACGGCAACGACGCGGCCGCTCTCCACCAGGTCCTGACCGAGGCGGTCCACCGGGCCAGGACCGGCGGCGGCCCCACCCTGGTCGAAGCCGTCACCTACCGCATCGACGCCCACACCAACGCCGACGACGCCACCCGCTACCGCAGCGACGCCGAGGTCGAGGCCTGGCGCGCCCATGACCCCATCGCCCTGCTGGAGCGCGAACTGCGCGACCGCGAGCTGCTCGACGACGCCGCCATACGGGCCGAACAGGACGCCGCCGAACGCATGGCGGCCGATCTCCGCGAGCGGATGCACCAGGACCCGGTGCTCGATCCGATGGAACTGTTCACGCATGTTTACGCCGAGCAGACTGCCCAACTGCGCGAGCAGGCAGCACAATTGCGTGCTGAGCTGTCCGCCGCGGGAGAGCTCCCGGGCGCCCACACGGGTGGCCCCCAGGAAGGAAGCCAGCGATGACCACCGCTTCCGTCGAAACCGGCCGCAGGCCCGCCAGCATGGCGCAGGCGCTCGGTCGCGCGCTGCGCGACGCCATGGCCGAGGATCCCGCGGTCCACGTCCTCGGCGAGGACGTCGGCGCCCTCGGCGGCGTCTTCAGGGTCACCGACGGGCTGGCCAAGGAGTTCGGCGAGGACCGCTGCACGGACACCCCCCTGGCCGAGGCCGGGATCCTCGGGTCGGCCGTGGGCATGGCCATGTACGGGCTGCGGCCCGTCGTGGAGATGCAGTTCGACGCCTTCGCCTACCCCGCCTTCGAGCAACTCGTCAGCCATGTCTCCCGGATGCGCAACCGCACGCGGGGAGCCATGCCCATGCCCATCACCGTCCGCGTCCCCTACGGCGGCGGCATCGGCGGCGTCGAGCACCACAGCGACTCCTCCGAGGCCTACTACCTGGCCACCCCCGGCCTCCATGTCGTCGCCCCGGCGACCGTCGCCGACGCCTACGGGCTGCTTCGCGCCGCGATCGCCTCCGACGACCCGGTGATCTTCCTGGAGCCCAAGCGGCTCTACTGGTCCAAGGCCGACTGGAACCCGGACCACCCCGACGACGTGCCGGGCATCGGCAAGGCGGTCGTCCGCAGACGAGGCACGTCCGCGACGCTCATCACCTACGGGCCGTCGCTGCCCGTCTGCCTGGAGGCCGCCGAGGCGGCCGTGGCGGAGGGCTGGGACCTGGAGGTCGTCGACCTCCGGTCGCTTGTCCCCTTCGACGAGGAGACCGTCTGCGCGTCCGTACGGCGGACCGGGCGCGCGGTGGTCGTCCACGAGTCGACCGGATTCGGCGGCCCGGGCGGGGAGCTGGCGGCCCGGATCACGGAGCGCTGTTTCCACCACCTGGAGGCACCGGTGCTGCGCGTCGCGGGCTTCGACATCCCGTACCCGCCGCCGATGCTGGAGAAGCACCATCTGCCGGGCGTGGACCGGGTCCTGGACGCGGTGGCACGGCTGCAATGGGAATCGGAATGGACCCCTGACGAAAATGAGAGTGGTGCGCGCTGATGGCGGTGGTGCGCGAGTTCACGCTGCCCGACCTGGGCGAAGGCCTCACGGAGGCGCAGGTCGTCCGCTGGCTGGTGAAGATCGGCGACGTGGTCGCCGTCGACCAGCCCGTGGTCGAGGTGGAGACGGCCAAGGCGATGGTGGAGGTGCCCTGCCCCTACGGGGGCGTGGTCACCGCCCGCTTCGGTGAGGAAGGGGAGGAACTCCCCGTCGGAGCACCGCTGCTGACCGTGGCGGTCGGGGAGACGGCGCCCACGGGCGGCACGGATGGCACGGACGCCACGTCTCCGGCCGGCCCGGCGGTCGTCGAGGCGTCGCCGGGGGACCGCGGCGACGCCGCCGGGGTCACCACCGGGGCCAAGGCCAACGGTGAGGAGGGCTCGGGCAATGTGCTGGTCGGCTACGGCACCCAGGCCCCCGCGGCGCGTCGCCGCCGGGTCAGGCCACAGGCCCGCGAGACCGAACGCCCGGCCGAACGGGCACCGGCGCCCACGGCCGTGGCGGTGATCTCCCCGCTCGTCCGGCGACTCGCCCGCGAGCGCGGCGTGGACCTGACCCGGGTCCGGGGTACCGGACCCGACGGGCTGATCCTGCGCGCCGACGTCGAGGAGGCGGCGCTCACCGCGCTCACCGCGCTCACCGCGCACGCCCCCCGCACGGCGCCGGTGGGCCAGGCGGCGCGGCACACCGCCCGCCCCGAGGCGGCCCGGCCCGCCCGCCGCGCCTCCGGCGGGCGACGGGTGGCCGACGGCCTGCGCGTACCGCTGCGTGGCGTGCGCGGCGTGGTCGCCGAGAAACTCAGCCGCAGCCGCCGAGAGATACCCGACGCCACGTGCTGGGTGGACGCGGACGCCACCGAACTGCTGGCCGCGCGCCGGGCGATGAACGCCTCCGGCGGCGCCAAGGTGTCCCTGCTCGCCCTGCTGGCCCGCATCTGCACGGCGGCGCTCGCCAAGTACCCCGAGCTCAACGCGACCGTGGACACCGAGGCCCAGGAGATAGTCCGGCTGCCGGACGTCCATCTGGGCTTCGCCGCCCAGACCGATCGCGGCCTGGTCGTGCCCGTGGTGCGCGACGCCAGCGCGCGCAACGCGGTCGAGCTGTCCGTCGAGATGGCCCGGCTCACGGAGGCCGCGCGGGCGGGCAAGATCAGTCCGGCCGAGCTGGCCGGCGGCACGTTCACCCTCAACAACTACGGGGTGTTCGGCGTCGACGGCTCCACGCCGATCATCAACCACCCCGAGGCGGCCATGCTGGGAGTCGGCCGCATAGTCCCCAAGCCATGGGTGCACGAGGGGGAGTTGGCCGTGCGACATGTGGTGCAGCTGTCCTTCACCTTCGACCACCGGGTGTGCGACGGCGGCACGGCGGGCGGCTTCCTGCGGTACGTGGCCGACTGCGTGGAGCAGCCGGCGGTGCTGCTGCGGACGGTCTGATCGGGGTGGCCTGATCGGGGTGGTCTGATCCGGGCGGGCTGATCCGGGCGGTCGCGGCAGAGTCGCCATACTCGACGGGTGACGGTTTTCGACGCGGTAGTACTGGCCGGAGGCGCCGCCCGGCGGCTCGGAGGAGCGGACAAGCCCGCCGTGCGGGTCGGCGGCCGGGCGCTGCTCGACCGGGTGCTGGGCGCCTGCGCCGACGCCGGGCGGACCGTGGTCGTCGGCCCCCGGCGGCCCACGGTCCGGCCCGTGACCTGGGCCCTTGAGGACCCGCCCGGCGGCGGGCCCCTCGCGGGCCTGGCCGCCGGGCTGCGCGAGGTCCGCGCGGAGCGGGTGCTCCTGCTCTCGGCCGACCTGCCGTTCCTGGCGGCGGGAGCGGTGCGGGAGCTGGTCGCCGCCCTCGACGACGGCGTCGCGGGTGCCGAAGGCGCGGTTCTCGTGGACGGGGACGGGCGGGAGCAGCCGCTGGTCGCCGCGTACCGGGCGGAAGCGCTGCGGCGGGAGCTCGGGCTGCTCGTCGCCGAGCACGGCACGCTCGTCGGCCTGCCGCTGCGGATGCTCACGGGTGAGCTGGCGCTCGCCCGGCTGCCCCACGCCGGCGCCTCCTTCGACTGCGACACCTGGGAGGACATCAGCGAGGCCCGCGCGCGCATCAGGGACGATAGGCATGTGCTGGATGAATGGATCTCCGCGGTCAAGGCCGAGCTGGGCATCGAACTCGACGTCGACAGAGCCGGTCTCCTGGACCTCGCGCGCGACGCCGCGCACGGCGTGGCCCGCCCCGCCGCGCCCCTGACGACCTTCCTCGTCGGATACGCCGCCGCGCTGCGGGGCGGGGGCGCGGAGGCCGTGGCCGATGCGGCCCGCGTGGCCGGTGCGCTGGCCGAGCGGTGGGCGGCGGAAGCGGAAGCGGACGGGAAGCCGTCGTGAGCGGGGGCGAGCGCGGGCGCGTGGGTGGCCGGGACCGGGACGGCGAGGACGCCCTCGAGCGCGCCACGGAGGAGGCGCTGGCGCTGCTTGCCGGGGAGCGGCGGGATGCGTCTTGGGTGCCGCGGGGCGGTCGTCCGGCCGAGGCGGCTCAGGCGGCCGTCGCGGCCGAGGAGGCGTCCCGGGGACGGGACGGGCGGTTCCGCTTCGACTTCGACGCGGATCCGTTCGCGGAGCCGTTTGTGCCGCCCGAGGGCGAGCGGGGGGTGGTGGACGCGGGGCGGCTGGATGTGCCGTTCGCGGGGGTGCGGTTTTACGACACGTTGTTCGCCCCTGACCCTCCCCTTCCCGAAACCGGGGCTGCGCCCCGGACCCCCTCCGCGCCGGCCGCCTCGATCCCCGCGCCCGGCCAGGAGCCGGACACCCGGCCCCTGGCCGTGCAGGGCTCCGTACGCCGTTCCGGCGCTCCGGCTTCGCCCGCTGACCAGCCCGATGCCGATGCGGCCGATCGCGGTCGTGCCGCGGCCAAGCCGAAGAAGCGCCCCGCGTCCGCCAAGCGGCGTCGGGCCGCTGTCGCGCCCGTAGACGCCGAGTCGGCCGATCCGTCCCGTGCGGCCACCGCCGCAACGGACTCCGCGACCGCCGGCGCCGACCCCGCACCCCAGGAACCCACCCCCGCACCCGCACCCGAGGAACCCACACCCCCCTCCCCCTCCCACCACGAAGCCCGTCCCGGGCATTCGGCCGTCACCCCCTGGGACGTCGCGCGGAACGTAGCCCGACGGGCAGCCGGGCGGAAGGAAGAAGCCGCTCGGACGGTGGCGCTCGATCGGGCTGTGGGGCAGACGCTCGCCGGGGCGTTGGTGGCGCTTACCGATCTGCCCTCGTTCGACTCCTCCGCGATGGACGGCTGGGCCGTCGCCGGGCCCGGGCCCTGGCGGTTGCCCGACAGCCGGAACCATTCCGGCAGCCGTCCCGGCAGCCATCCCGGCATCCTCGCCGGGCAGGGCGGTGATCTGCGGCTGAGCGACGGCGAGGCCGTCGCGATCGCCACCGGGGCCCGGGTGCCCCCCGGTGCCACCGCCGTACTGCGGAGCGAGCACGGCGTCGTACGTCCGCACGGAGAGCTGTACGCCGACCGGCACCTGACGCAGGGGCAGGACGTGCGGCCCCGGGGGCAGGAGTGCCGGGAGGGGGACGAGTTGTTGCCCGCCGGGGTCGTCGTGACGCCCGCCGTGGTCGGGCTGGCGGCGGCCAGCGGGTACGACGAGGTGCCCGTCGTGCCACGGCCCCGGGTCGAGGTGCTCGTCCTCGGGGACGAGCTGCTCCGCGAGGGGCTGCCGCACGACGGACGGATCCGGGACGCGCTCGGGCCCATGCTCGGGCCCTGGCTCGCCGCTCTCGGCGCCGAGGTCGTGGCGACGCGCCGCCTCGGCGACGACGCCTCAGTGCTGCGCACCGCGCTGGAGGCGTCGGACGCCGATCTCGTGCTGACGACCGGCGGCACGGCCGCGGGGCCCGTCGACCACGTGCGCCCCACGCTGCGCCTGCTGGGCGCCGAGCCCCTGGTCGACGGGGTCGCGGTGCGCCCGGGGCATCCGATGCTGCTCGCGCGCCTCGCGCCCGGCCGTCATCTGGTGGGGCTGCCCGGCAACCCCCTCGCCGCCGTCGCCGGTCTGCTGACGCTGGCCGAGCCGCTGCTCCGTACGCTCGCGGGCCGCCCCGCGCGGCGCCCGTGCCGGGCCCCGCTCACCGAGGACGTACCCGGCCACGCCACCAGCACCCGGCTGGTGCCCGTGGTCCGTACGTCCGACGGGTACGCCCGGCCGCTGCGCTTCCACGGCCCCGCCATGCTGCGCGGCCTGGCCGCTGCCGACGCGCTGGCCGTCGTACCGCCGGGCGGGCCGGGCCCGGATGGTGAGGCCGAACTCCTCGCCCTCCCCTGGGAGGGCGACCGGTGAAGCTCCCCGAGCACGACGCGCAGCGCGACGCCCAACGTGAGGCCCAACGCGAGGCCCAGCAGGACGGCCGATCGCGCGACCAGCACGCCACCGACTCCCGTGTCCGTCTGCCCCGCTACACCGTGGCCCCGATACGGCAGGTGGGCCGGCGACTGCTGCTCGCGCTGCTGGTCATGGTCGCCACCGTCGCCATCGTCTACGGCGACCGCGGCGGCTATCACGACAACGCCGACGGCAGCGTCGACTTCCTCGACGCCGTCTACTACTCCACCGTCACCCTGTCCACCACCGGATACGGCGACATCGTCCCGTACAGCGACAGCGCGCGGCTGTCGAACATCCTGCTCGTGACGCCGCTCCGTGTCCTTTTCCTGATCATCCTGGTCGGCACCACCCTCGAGGTCCTCACCGAGCGCACCCGTGAGCAGTGGCGGCTGGCCCGCTGGAGGTCCGCCTTGCGCGAGCACACCGTCGTCGTCGGCTTCGGCACCAAGGGCCGTTCGGCCGTACAGGCCCTCTGCGCGGGCGGGCAGGCCCGGGAGAGGGAACGGATCGTCGTCGTCGACCCCAACCCCAAGGTCGTCGAGTCGGCCACCGCCCTCGGCTACGCGGGCGTCATCGGCGACGCCACCCGCAGCGACGTCCTGCTGCGTGCCGAGGTCCAGAAGGCGCGTCAGGTCATCGTCGCCACCCAGCGCGACGACACGGCCGTCCTGGTGACCCTCACCGCCCGCCAGCTCAACCGGGCCGCCAAGATCGTGGCCGCCGTGCGCGAGGAGGAGAACGCCCCGCTGCTGCGGCAGTCCGGCGCGGACGCGGTCATCACCAGCGCGAGCGCCGCCGGCCGGCTGCTGGGCATGTCCGTGATCAGCCCCAGCGCCGGGACGGTCATGGAGGACCTCATCCAGCAGGGCAGCGGCCTCGACCTCGTCGAACGCCCCGTGGTCAAGGCCGAGGTGGGGCGGAGCGTGCGCGACACGGACGATCTGGTCGTCTCCGTGCTGCGCGGCCACCGGCTGCTCGGCTACGACGACCCCGAGGCCAGCCCCCTGAAGGCCACGGACCGGCTGATCACGATCGTCCGGGCCCGCCCGGCCGCGGCGGACGAGTGACCGGGAGCGGGACGCGCGGCCGTACGAACGGTCGTACGAACCGCCGCGCGTCCCCCGGGAGTCGGCGGCCCCCGGAGTAGCCTCGCGGTCATGCATGCGATCACCATTCCCGTACCCGGCGGACCCGAGGCCCTGGTCTGGGCCGAGGTCCCCGACCCCGCGCCCGGCGGGGGAGAGGTCCTGGTCGAGGTCGTGGCCGCGGGTGTCAACCGCGCCGATCTGCTCCAGCGGCAGGGCTTCTACGACCCGCCCCCCGGCTCCTCCCCCTACCCGGGCCTGGAGGTTTCCGGCCGGATCGCCGCGCTCGGCCCCGGGGTGACCGGCTGGGCCGTCGGCGACGAGGTGTGTGCGCTGCTGGCCGGCGGCGGTTACGCGGAGAAGGTCTGTGTCCCGGCGGGGCAGTTGCTGCCCGTGCCCGACGGCTTGGACCTGATCTCGGCGGCGGCGTTGCCCGAGGTCACGGCCACGGTCTGGTCGAACGTCTTCATGATCGCCCATCTGCGGCCCGGTGAGACCTTCCTGGTCCACGGCGGCGGCAGCGGCATCGGCACCATGGCCGTGCAGCTGGCCAAGGCGGTCGGCGCGCGCGTCGCGGTCACGGCGGGCGGGGCGGAGAAACTGGAGCGCTGCCGGGAGCTGGGCGCGGACATCCTCATCGACTACCGCGAGCAGGACTTCGTCGAGGAGCTGCGCAAACTCACCGGCGGCATCGGCGTGGACGTCGTCCTCGACATCATCGGCGCCAAGTACCTGGAGCGGAACCTCGACGTCCTGGCCGTCAACGGCCGGCTCGCCATCATCGGCCTCCAGGGCGGCCGCAAGGGCGAACTGGACCTGGGGAAGCTGCTCGCCAAGCGCGCGGCGATCACGGCCACCTCGCTGCGCGGCCGCCCGCTCGCCGAGAAGGCCACGATCGTGGCGGCGGTGCGCGAACACGTGTGGCCGCTGATCGCGGGCGGCCGGGTACGGGCGGTGGTCGACCGCACCATGCCGATGCGGGACGCGGCGGCCGCCCATCGCGTGGTGGAGGACAGCGCGCACGTCGGGAAGGTCCTGCTGACCGTCTGACCGTTCACCCTCTTCACCCTCTTCACCCTCGTACGCGCCGCCCAGCGCGCCTCGCGCCGGGCGGCGTGTGAGGGTGGAGGGGTCCGTAGGGGGGTCTCCCGTACGGAGGCCGGCGACCATGACCACCGGATCGACCAACAGACCGCGCAGGACGGGCAGGACGGGCAGGACGTTCCTTTTCGGGATGGCGATATCGGCGGCATCGATGGCGCTGGCCGTCCCCCAGGGGGCGTGGGCGGACGAGCGGGAGCCGACGGCCCCGGCGCCCTCCGTTCCGCTCGTGGCCACGACGTCGACCACGGTGTTCCCGTCCGCGCCGTCTTCCCCCGTGGCCGGTCTGCTCGCCGGGACCGTCGCGGGCGAGGGGCGGGGGCACCCCGGCCGTACGGAGATATCCCCGTCCGCGATATCGCCGGCGTCATCGTCATCACCGTCGCTGTCCGCCCCCGCCGGGGCCACCCGGGGCGGGCGATCAGGCGGCGCGGGCCCCGGTGCCGTGCCGGGCGGCGCCGCTCACGCGCCGGGGCGGCGGGAGGCCGCCGGAGAGCCGGACCGGGTGATGCGGGTGCTCCCGCTGGGGACCGGAATGACGCTGACGGGACTGGGACTGGGCTTTATCGCGCTCCGTTTGCGGCGCAGATAGCCGGAAACACAGCGCGCTTCCATGCGCCCCCCACGGTGGATCAGGCGTGTACGAGGGCATCAAGAGGGGGAAATCACCTGTGCGAGAGAATGGCGGCATGGATATGCCGAGGAATGAACGGTCGCAGGAGAGCCCGCACGTCCTGGTCGTGGGACCGGACGGCATGGCTCTCGGCAGCGCCAGCCCCGGCGGCGGGGAGGGCGACGACGAGTCGCGCGAGGTCCCGGTGACGGAGATGGTGGAACAGCCCGCCAAGGTCATGCGCATCGGAAGCATGATCAAGCAGCTGCTGGAGGAGGTCCGGGCGGCTCCTCTCGACGAGGCGAGCCGGGTGCGCCTCAAGGAGATCCACCACAGCTCGGTCAGGGAGCTGGAGGACGGTCTCGCGCCCGAGCTGGTGGAGGAGCTGGAGCGGCTGTCGCTGCCCTTCACCGACGACACGATCCCCACCGAGGCGGAGCTGCGGATCGCGCAGGCCCAGCTCGTAGGCTGGCTGGAGGGGCTCTTCCACGGCATCCAGACCACGCTGTTCGCCCAGCAGATGGCCGCCCGCGCCCAGTTGGAACAGATGCGGCGGGCCCTGCCGGCCGGCGTCTCCATCGACGACGACCACGAAGTCCATCAGCACGGCGGCGCCCGCTCCGGCCCGTATCTGTAGTCACTTCGGCCGGGGGCCATGGACACGCGAAGGCCGCCGGGGCCATGGACACGCGAAGGCCGGTTGTCGCATGAGACGCGACAACCGGCCTTCGTGCTGCTTCACGGCTCCGTACGAGCCGTTACGAACCGTTACGGCGTCAGGAGCCCGACTCGCCCGTCGACACCGTCAGGACGAACTGGTCGGTCTTCGGGTCGAACGGGTCGCCCGACTGCGGCTGCTGGGTCATCACGGTGCCCTTGCCCCAGGTGTTCTCGTTCACCTTGTCGACGCGGTACTTCCAGCCGGCCGCCTGGAGGCACTCCTTGACCGAGTCGATGTAGATGTACTGGAAGCCCGGAGCGCTCTTCTTGGTCTTGTCCTGGAAGTTGTCGTAGGCCTTCGTGCACTTGTCCGTTTCGATGACCTTGGACTTGTCGCCTTCCTTGACCTTCGTCTGGGCACCGTTGGCGTTGCCGTTCCCGGTGCCCTTGCCCGTCCCGTTGGCGTTGCCGCCGGCCGAGCCGCCCGCGCCGCCGCCCGAGCCGCCGGTGGTGCTGCCGTTGCCGCCGCCGGGGTCGGCGGGGGCCGGGGCGGAGCTCTGGCCGTTGCCGCCCGCCTCGGTCTTGTTGTTGTCGGAGCCGCCCTTGAGAGCGAAGGCGGCGATCACACCGATGACCGCGAGCACCGCGACGACGGCGGAGCCGATGAGCACCGGCTTGTTGCTCTTGCCGCCGGAGCCGGAGCCGCCGGTGGCGCCGATAGGCGCCGAGGGAGCGGCGTACGCGGGCGCGTCCGTGTACGCGGGCGTCGGGTAGGCCTGCGGGGCCGGAGGGGGCGTGGAAGGCCCGTAGCCGCCGTTGTACGGGCTCGCGGGGGCCGGGTGGGGCTGGTACGGCGTCTGGACGCTCTGGGGGCCCGGAGCGGGCGTCTGGCCGTCCACGGGCGGGAAGACCGCCGAGCCGACGCCGGCGCCGCTGCGGGCCGGCGGGCCGCCCGCGATGATGATCGGCGCGGGTGCCGCCTGGGCGGTGCCCGCGACACGGGCGCACTCGTCGCGCATGGCCTCGGCGCTCGGGAAGCGCTCGTTCGGGTTCTTCTTCAGGGCGCGCATGACCAGCGCGTCCACGGCCGGCGGGATCGAGCGGTTGATCGTGGAGGGCGCGACCGGCTCCTCCTGGACGTGCGCGTAGGCGATCGCCAGCGGGGAGTCCGCGTCGAAGGGCAGCCGGCCGGTCATCAGCTCGAAGAGCATGATGCCGACCGAGTAGAGGTCGGAGCGGGCGTCCACGCCGCGGCCCAGGGCCTGCTCGGGCGAGAGGTACTGCGGGGTGCCGACGACCATGCCGGTCTGGGTCATGGAGGTGACGCCCGACTGCATGGCGCGGGCGATGCCGAAGTCCATGACCTTGACCACGCCGCGCTTGGTCATCATCACGTTGCCGGGTTTGATGTCGCGGTGGACCAGGCCCATCTCATGGCTGACCTCGAGCGCGGCCAGCACATCGGCTGTGATCTTGAGCGCTTTGCCGACGGGCATCGCGCCGTACTGGGCGACGTCCGCGTCGAGCACCGAGCGCAGCGGCTGTCCCTCGACGTACTCCATGACGATGTACGGCATCGTCGAGCCGTCGAGGTCGTCCTCGCCCGTGTCGAACACCGAGACGATGTTGGTGTGGGTGAGCTTGGCCACGGACTGGGCCTCGCGGCGGAAACGCTCGCGGAACGAGGACTCGCGGCCCAGCTCGGTGTGAAGGGTCTTGACCGCGACCTGTCTGTCCAGCACCGTGTCGTAGGCCAGGTGCACGGACGCCATGCCGCCCTCGCCGAGCAGGTCACGCAGCTGGTAGCGGCCCCGGCCGACAGATCGTCCCGCGTAGCGGCCCTGAGCGCCGTCCTGGCTCATGGTGTTGCTTCCCCCTCGGCCTCGGCGCACTGCCTGGCGAAACTGGCGTCGCTGGAGTGGTTTCGTGACGCGCCCCGGGCGCGTTGATCCAGCTGTTCTTCGACGTATCCCGGCCAAGTCTGCCCGAGGCGCCGGGCACGTCAAGCCGCGTGCCCGTTCCGTGACCGGATGCGCGACAAGGTGTCACGGGATTTGCCTTGCTCGTACCGGTACGGGTTTGATAACCGGTCCATCCCGGACCGGGACACGTCGCAAAGCCTGTAGCGTGCCCTAGCGGAAGACTGCTTTCTCGAGTTACCCCGCGCAATCGCCTTCCGACGCGAAGCGACGGCGGCGGACCAGACACGACGGCGAGGACTGATGGCACAGACGCAGAGCGCCCAGGGGCCGTCCGACCCTGACGCCAACGGGGGCGGAATGCCCGATGCGCCTGAAATGTGGGGCAATGGAGGGCTGGTCGGTGACGGCCGCTACCGCCTGACCCACCGCCTGGGCCGCGGCGGCATGGCGGAGGTCTTCGCCGCCGAGGACGTACGGCTGGGCCGTACCGTCGCGGTGAAGCTGCTCCGCGCCGACCTCGCCGAGGACCCGGTCTCCAAGGCGCGCTTCACCCGCGAGGCACAGTCCGTCGCCGGGCTGAACCACCACGCCGTGGTCGCCGTCTACGACTCCGGCGAGGACACCGTCGGCCGCGGCGTCGTGCCGTACATCGTCATGGAGCTGGTCGAGGGCCGCACCATTCGCGACCTCCTGCTCAACTCCGAGGCGCCGCCGCCGGAGCAGGCGCTGATCATCGTCTCCGGGGTGCTGGAGGCGCTGGCCTACAGCCACCAGCACGGCATCGTGCACCGTGACATCAAGCCCGCCAACGTGATCATCACCAACACGGGCGCGGTCAAGGTCATGGACTTCGGCATCGCCCGCGCCCTCCACGGCGCGGCGTCCACCATGACCCAGACCGGCATGGTCATGGGTACGCCCCAGTACCTCTCCCCCGAGCAGGCCCTCGGCAAGACCGTCGACGCCCGCTCGGACCTCTACGCCACCGGCTGTCTGCTCTACGAACTGCTTTCCCTGCGTCCGCCGTTCACCGGTGAGACCCCGCTGTCGGTGGTCTACCAGCACGTCCAGGACACCCCCGTGGCACCGTCCCAGGTGCAGGCTTCGGTGCCGCCGGAGCTGGACGGGCTCGTCATGCGCTCCCTCGCCAAGGACCCGGACGACCGGTTCCAGAGCGCGGAGGAGATGCGCGGGCTGGTCCAGTACGCGCTCCAGATGCTGCACGAGGCGGGCAGCCACACGGGTGCCTGGAACACCGGCCCGATCGACCACGTCACCGCCGCGACCCAGGTCATGGGCGGCGTGGGCATCGGCGGCGGTGTGGGCGCCACTACGGCCATGCCGCACCCGCAGCACGGCGACACCTCGCAGCAGCCGGTGATCCCGCGCCGCCAGGGAGCCGACGACGGCGGTTTCAACGGCTACAACGGTGGCTACAACGGTGGCCGCGGCGGTTCGGGCGGCGGCAAGGGCAAGCTGTGGCTGGTCGCCGCGCTCGCGGTGGTAGCGGTCGTGGCGGGCATCGCGTTCATTCTCAAGCCGGACAAGACGAGCGGCAACAACCAGAAGACGACCTCCGACAAGGTCACCACCACCCCCAGCGCGCCCACGCCCAGCAGCGAGAAGCCCAGCAAGAAGCCTTCCAAGGGCCACTCGTCCGACACGAACACCGGCACGGGCAGCGACACCGGCGACTGGAACGACAACACCTGGGACCGCTCGCGCGAGCCCTCCGACGACTCGTCGAAGCACCCGAGCAAGCAGCCGAGCGGCAATCCGTCGCCCAACCCGTCGGGTGACAAGGACCCGTCGGCCAACCCGTCCAAGTCCCCGGACGACGGGAAGCCGCCGACCCACACGGCGGACCCGCCGGACAAGGGCACCCCGGGCGGCTCCACGCAGGGCGGCGCCGCCCAGGGCGCCGTCGGCGGCTGAGCCGACACCAACGAGGCCGGACCCCATCGGGGGCCCGGCCTCGTCCGGTGAAGGCGTCCCGCCCGTGAAGACCTCGCGTCAGTCCGTGAACGCCTCGCGCACGGACTCGTACGCGCCCGTCCACCACACCGCCAGCGCCGCCGAGGCCGGGAAGCCGGGGTCGGCGCGGTGGTCGCGCAGCTGGTAGCGCCAGCGCAGCATCCAGAAGTCGTTCAGCCGCTCCCACCACACCCGGTGCACGGCGGCGCCCAGCTCCGCCGCGTCCGCGCCGGTGACCCGGCGGTAGGCACGCGCGTAGGGACGTATCTTCGCCAGGTCCAGCGTGCCGTCCGGGCGGAGGAAGAAGATCACCGCGGCCCGTACGGCCTCCTCGGCGCGCGGCTGGACGCCCAGCCGGTCCCAGTCGACGATCGCGGCGGGCTCGGCGCCCCGGTAGAGCAGGTTGAGCGGGTGGAAGTCGCCGTGCACCCAGCCCCGGGCGGGGGTGGCGGCGGCCGGCGGGCGCCGGTGGGCGTGCAGTTCCAGCAGCGCGCGGCGCTCGACGAGGCGGTGCTCGGCCAGCTCGTCGAAGCAGTCGCGGGGGCGGCTGTCCCCGCCGCGGACCAGGCTCAGGAGCTCCTCGATCAGGGCGAAGGTGTCCTCGGGGTCGGCCGCCGCGTCCCGGGCCGCCCCGAGGCCGTGGAAGGCCCCCTCAGGGCCTTCCATGACCTGCTCCAGGGTTTTGTGCACCCGGCCCAGCAGAGCGCCCAGACGGCGCGACTGGGCGGCGGTGAGCTCGCCGCCGTCCCGGTGCCGGCCCTCGATCCAGGGGTGGAGGGCGTAGCAGCGGCCGCCGAGGACCACGACGGTCTCGCCGGCGGTGTCCGCCACGGGCGGGGCGACGGGCAGGCCGAGGGCGCCCAGCCGGCGGGTGGCCTCGTGCTGGCGGGCGATGGCGTCCCGGTCGCCGTCGAGGTGGTGCTTGAGGAAGAAGCGGCCGCGGGTTGTGGTGAGCCGGTAGCCGCGGTTGAGCAGGCCCTCGGTCAGCGTGTCGCAGGCGACGGGCTCGCCGGCCTTCTCGTAGCGGCGCAGCAGGGCGCGCAGGGTGCCGGTGTCGGGTCCGGTGTCGGCTGGGGCATCGGCATCGGTGACAAGTGAGCGCGGCACGCCCCAAATGTTAGTTCACGCTGAGTGCGCGGCTCGTCGCGCGGGTACGCCTTCGAGGTGGTGCAGGGTGATGAACTGAGGTTCTATGCACAGGTATTCGGGGACGAAGGGCGCGTCGTCGGCGGAGTGCGGGGCGCGGCCGAAGAGCCGGAGCTCCTCCGGGCCGGGTGCGAAGATCCGCGCCGTGCCGACGAACTGCACGGTCCAGACGGATTCCTCGCCCTCCTCGCGGTCGGCGAGGTTGTCGGCGCCGTACGCCACCACGCTGCCGTCGCACGCCTGGGCGTAGCCGAAACCGCCGTGCAGCCGCATGAGGACCTTGCCGTCGACGACGACGTGACGGGCGACGGTGACGAAGGGCAGGGCGCGCATGCTCACCGAGACCCTGCCGTAGGGCGTGCGGGAGAGCAGCTCGAGCGCGCGGTATTCGTCCGCCCGGTGTCCGTCGTGAGGCGCGGTTGGCATGGGCACCACTTTGCACTGCCGCCCCGCGTGGTTCGTAGGGGCCACCCGTCCCGGATGGCCGGGACCTAGGTCCCGGGCGCGCGGCCGGCCGGGCCGTTCGCTAGCGCTTCTCGGCCTGGAGCCGGGCGACATAGGCGGCGGCCTGGGAGCGGCGTTCCATGCCCAGCTTGGAGAGGAGGCTGGAGACGTAGTTCTTGATGGTCTTCTCGGCCAGGTGCAGCCGTTCGCCGATGGAGCGGTTGGTCAGGCCCTCGCCGATCAGGTCGAGGATGCGGCGTTCCTGGTCGGTGAGGGAGGCGAGGCGGTCGTCGCCCCGGGAGTTCCTGCCGTCGCGCAGCCGCTCCAGGACGCGCGCGGTGGCCACCGGGTCCAGCAGGGATTTGCCGGCCGCCACGTCGCGTACGGCCGAGAGCAGCTCATTGCCGCGGATGGCCTTGAGGACATAGCCCGCCGCGCCCGCCATGATGGCGTCGAAGAGCGCTTCGTCGTCCGCGTACGAGGTGAGCATCAGGCATTTAATGTTTTCGTCCTGCGAGCGGATCTCACGGCATACTTCTACTCCGCTGCCATCCGGAAGGCGAACGTCCAGTACGGCGACGTCCGGTCTGGTGGCCGGAATGCGCACCAGCGCGTCCGCGGCGGTTCCGGCCTCGCCCACGACCTCGATGTCCGGTTCCCCGGCGAGCATCTCGTGGACGCCGCGGCGTACGACTTCATGGTCGTCAAGCAGAAATACCGTGATTTTTCCTTGTTCGCGCACGGTGTCAGTCTTGCACGTCAAGTCTTCCCCCGCCCTTGTCCGCCGGGATAACGTGCCCCCGTTCCGTCGGCGGTTCGCAAGGCGCTGACCAGTGGATTGGCACCTCCATTGGCCCGGCTTTCTCGATTTACTTGGAAATCCAAGCAAAATCGCAGGTCAGGCGGGGTTTCGCAGGAATGCCTCGTACTGGGTAACGTGCTTATTGCAGGCCATTCGCCGGGGCAACCTGTCACGCCCGGTTCCGGCCTCGGCACACCCACCCCGTGTGCCGTCGGGGATCGAGCGAGCCTCTTCCCGCCTCACGGCGGGGAGACCCCCTCTGGCCGCCGGCGACCCCGGGGGCCGGACAGACGGAGGAGCACACGTGACCGTGGACAGCACTGCCGCGCGCAAGTCGCGACGCAGCGGCGTCAAGCGCGCCGGGGCCAAGAAGGCCACCGGCGAGCCCGAGCTCGTACAGCTGCTGACGCCGGAAGGCGAGCGGGTCGAGCACCCGGACTACTCCATCGACCTGTCGCCCGAGGAACTGCGTGGCCTGTACCGCGACATGGTGCTGACCCGCCGTTTCGACGGCGAGGCGACGACTCTCCAGCGGCAGGGCGAACTGGGCCTGTGGGCCTCGCTGCTGGGCCAGGAAGCCGCGCAGATCGGCTCCGGCCGGGCCACCCGCGACGACGACTACGTCTTCCCGACCTACCGCGAGCACGGCGTCGCCTGGTGCCGCGGGGTCGACCCCACGAACCTGCTGGGCATGTTCCGCGGCGTGAACCACGGCGGCTGGGACCCCAACGAGAACAACTTCCACCTCTACACGATCGTCATCGGCTCCCAGGCGCTCCACGCCACCGGCTACGCGATGGGCATCGCCAAGGACGGCGCGGACTCCGCCGTGATCGCCTACTTCGGCGACGGCGCCTCCAGCCAGGGCGACGTGGCCGAGGCCTTCACCTTCGCCGCCGTCTACAACGCGCCGGTGGTCTTCTTCTGCCAGAACAACCAGTGGGCCATCTCCGAGCCCACCGAGAAGCAGACCCGCGTCCCGCTCTACCAGCGTGCCCAGGGCTACGGCTTCCCCGGCGTCCGGGTCGACGGCAACGACGTGCTGGCCGTCCTGGCCGTCACCAAGGCCGCCCTGGACCGCGCCCGCACCGGCGAGGGCCCGATGCTGATCGAGGCGTTCACCTACCGCATGGGCGCCCACACCACCTCCGACGACCCCACCCGCTACCGCCGCGACGAGGAGCGGGAGCTGTGGGAGGCGAAGGACCCGATCCTGCGCCTGCGCGCCCACCTGGAGCGCGAAGGCCTCGCCGACGAGGACTTCTTCACCGAGCTGGAGAGCGAGAGCGACGCGCTCGCCAAGCGGGTCCGCGACACCGTGCGCGCCATGCCCGACCCCGACCACATGGCGATGTTCGAGCACACCTACGCCGACGGCCACGCGCTGGTCGACGAGGAGCGCGCCCAGTTCGCCGCGTACCAGGCTTCGTTCGCAGAGGAGACCAACTAGCCATGAGCGTCGAGAAGCTCACGATCGCCAAGGCGATCAACGCCTCCCTGCGGACCGCCCTGGAGACCGACCCCAAGGTCCTGATCATGGGTGAGGACGTCGGCAAGCTCGGCGGCGTCTTCCGGGTCACCGACGGCCTCCAGAAGGACTTCGGCGAGGACCGCGTCATCGACACCCCGCTGGCGGAGTCCGGCATCGTCGGCACCGCGATCGGGATGGCGCTGCGCGGCTACCGGCCGGTCGTGGAGATCCAGTTCGACGGTTTCGTCTTCCCGGCGTACGACCAGATCGTCACGCAGCTGGCGAAGATGCACGCCCGCGCGCTCGGCAAGGTCAAGCTGCCCGTCGTCATCCGCATCCCCTACGGCGGTGCGATCGGCGCGGTGGAGCACCACAGCGAGTCGCCGGAGTCGCTGTTCGCGCACGTCGCCGGTCTGAAGATCGTCTCGCCGTCGAACTCCGCCGACGCCTACTGGATGATGCAGCAGGCCATCCAGAGCGACGACCCGGTCATCTACTTCGAGCCCAAGCGGCGCTACCACGACCGCGCCGAGGTCGACACGGCCGCGATCCCCGGCCCGCTGCACGCCGCGCGCACGGTGCGCGAGGGCACGGACCTGACGCTGGTGGCCTACGGCCCGATGGTCAAGACCTGTCTGGAGGCCGCCGCGGCGGCCGCGGAGGAGGGCAAGTCGCTGGAGGTCCTGGACCTGCGGTCGATCTCGCCCATCGACTTCGACGCGATCCAGCGGTCGGTGGAGAAGACCCGCCGGCTGGTCGTCGTCCACGAGGCGCCCGTCTTCTTCGGCTCGGGCGCCGAGATCGCCGCCCGGATCACCGAGCGCTGCTTCTACCACCTGGAGGCCCCCGTCCTGCGGGTCGGCGGCTACCACGCCCCCTACCCGCCGTCCCGGCTGGAGGACGAGTACCTGCCGGGCCTGGACCGTGTGCTCGACTCCGTCGACCGCGCGCTGGCGTACTAGGGACGAGGAAGAGTCGTGACGATGACCGCTAACACCCAGCGCTTCCGTGAGTTCAAGATGCCGGACGTCGGCGAGGGACTGACCGAGGCCGAGATCCTCAAGTGGTACGTGAACGTCGGCGACACGGTCGCCGACGGACAGGTGGTCTGCGAGGTCGAGACCGCCAAGGCGGCCGTGGAACTGCCGATCCCCTTCGACGGCGTGGTGCACGAGCTGCGCTTCGGCGAGGGCACGACGGTGGACGTCGGCCAGGTGATCATCTCGGTGGACACCCAGCCCGGCGCGGGGCCCGCGGAGGAGGCCCCGGCGGCGGCCCCGGCCGCCACCGAGGAGCCCGAGCCGGAGCAGCAGGGCCGCCAGGCCGTGCTGGTCGGCTACGGCGCCGCGCCGTCCTCGACCAAGCGCCGCCCGCGCAAGGCGTCCGTCGCCGCCGCTACGGGCACGGCCGGGCCGCACGCCGGCGTCCCGGCGGAGGGCACCGGCCCGGCCGCGCCGCGCACGGCCGTGGTCGCCGCGATCCAGGCCGAGCTCAACGGGCACGCGGGCACCGCTCCGGCGGCTCCCGCCGCACCGGTTCCGGCGCCCGCTCCGGCGGCCGTCGCGCCCGCAGCGCCCGTTGGTGCTCGTCCGCTCGCCAAACCTCCGGTGCGCAAGCTCGCCAAGGACCTCGGCGTCGACCTGACCACGGTCGTACCGACCGGTCCCGGTGGGGTCGTCACCCGGGAGGACGTCCACGCCGCGACCCAGGCCGTCGCACAGCCGGCCGCCGAGGCCGTGGCGCCCGCCGCCACCCCCGTCGCCGTGCCCGTCGTGAGCGGGGCACGCGAGACACGGATCCCCGTCAAGGGCGTCCGCAAGGCCACCGCCCAGGCGATGGTCGCCAGCGCCTTCACCGCGCCGCACGTCACGGAGTTCGTCACCGTCGACGTCACCCGCACGATGAAGCTCGTCCAGAAGCTCAAGGCCGACCCCGACATGGCCGGTCTGCGCGTCAATCCGCTGCTGCTCGTCGCCAAGGCCATGCTCGTGGCGGTCAAGCGCAACCCGGACGTCAACGCGGCCTGGGACGAGGAGAACCAGGAGATCGTCCTCAAGCACTACGTCAACCTGGGCATCGCGGCGGCGACGCCGCGCGGGCTGATCGTGCCGAACATCAAGGACGCCCAGGACAAGACGCTTCCGGAGCTCTCGAGTTCGCTGTCCGACCTCGTGGCCACCGCCCGCGAGGGGAAGACATCCCCGGCGGACATGGCCGGCGGCACCCTCACCATCACCAACGTCGGCGTCTTCGGCGTCGACACCGGTACGCCCATCCTCAACCCGGGCGAGTCCGCGATCCTGGCCTTCGGCGCGATCAAGCTCCAGCCGTGGGTCCACAAGGGCAAGGTCAAGCCGCGTCATGTCACCACGCTGGCGCTCTCGTTCGACCACCGCCTGGTCGACGGCGAGCTCGGCTCCCGCTTCCTCGCGGATGTCGCCGCCGTCCTGGAGGACCCCAAGCGCCTGATCACCTGGGCGTGACCGGACGGGCATAGGGGTCCCGCGGAGATGCATTCATAGGCCATATAAAACCGCCTCGGCGGTCCGGAAAACGGACCAATGGCCAAGATGTCGCGTACAGGACAGAGGGCCCGGACACTCGCTCCTCACCCCCCTCCAGTGAGGAGAGAGCATGGCGTCCGGGCCCTCTGTCCGCATGCGGAGCGGCCTCGGGGCATCACCCTGACAGAGGGTGGAATGGCCCGTGCTGGGCAATTTACTTAAGATTGACCGACACTTGCACTGTCGGATTTGGAGGCCGCTTTGAAGGCCGCGGTGGATCGCGCGGACGACGGTGAATCCATCAGCCGTCTGCTCCGGGCCTGGCGGGGCCGTGTCGACGCGCGGACGGTCCGCGAGTTGCGCGGGCTTTTTCCCAGACCGGGGCGTCGGCTTTCGCAGGCGCACGTCGCGCGGATGACCGGCGTCAGTGAGGGCTGGTACCGCGCGCTGGAGGCCGGCCGTCGCCAGGACTTCTCCGAAAGGTTTCTGCTGAGGGTCGCCGAAGCCCTCCGGCTCAGCGAGGCGGAGACGCTCACCCTCTTCCTGGCAGTCTCCGGCCGTCGCCCGCCCGAGGCCGGGCGCGACCGCACGGACCTCCCCCGGGGCGTCCAGGCCCTGCTCCACCAGCAGGTCACCTACCCCGCCTACCTCTCCGACGGCGCCTGGAACGTCGTCGCCGCCAACGCCCTCATGGGCGAGTGGTTCCCCTGGGTCCTGCGCCCCCGCCCCAATCTGATGCGCTGGGCGCTCCTCGAACCCGAGGCCCGCGAGCAGATGCTCGACTGGGAGGACGCCTGCGCCCGCGTCTACCTCGCCATGCTCCGCGTCGCCGCCAACAGCGACCCCGGCAACGCCGAACTGCGCGCCCTCGTCCAGGAGATCCTCGACTCCGACGCCGACTGCCGCCGTATCTGGGCCGAGGAGTACGACGTGGTCGAGCACCGCGACGGCCATGTCTTCCGGCTGCGCCTGCCGTACCACGGGCACGCCGAGGTGTGCGTGACCAGCCATGTGCTGCTGCCGATACAGCGCACGGATCTGCGCTTCGTCTTCATCACTCCGGCGGACGGCTGGGCGGGCGTCCCGAGGTGACGTTTCGCCGGCGCGCCGGAGCCGGCTCCTAGACGGACGATCGTCCGTATCGCGGACAGGGCCTCATCACGCATCTGTGTTGTATCTATGCTGTGCGCATGCCGAGCGCCCCCACCGTCCAGAGCAGACGTCCCGCCGCCGCGGACCGTGTCTACGCACATGTGAAGGAAGCCGTACTGCAACGGCGTTACGAAGGCGGCACGCTCCTCACCGAAGGCGATCTGGCGCAGGCTGTCGGGGTCTCCCGGACCCCGGTGCGCGAGGCGCTGCTGCGACTGGAGGGCGAGGGGCTGCTCAAGCTCTACCCGAAGAAGGGGGCGCTCGTGCTGGCCGTGTCCGCACAGGAGATCGCGGATGTGGTGGAGACCCGGCTGCTGGTCGAGAAGCACGCGGTGGGCAAGGCCGTACCGGCCCCGCCGGGGCTGATCGCCCGGCTGGAGGAGCTGGTGGACGACATGCGGGAGCAGGCCGCGGCGGACGATCTGAACGCCGTCTCCCGCAGCGACCGCGCCTTCCACGCGGAGATCGTGCGCAGCGCCGGGAACCGCATCCTCTCGGACCTCTACGAACAGCTGCGCGACCGGCAGCTGCGGATGGGCGTGGCCGTGATGCACGCCCACCCCGACCGGATCGCCAAGAACATCGCCGAGCACACCGAGATCCTCACGGCCCTGCGCTCCGGGGACGCCACGGCGGCGACGGACATCGTCCACCGGCACGTCAGCTGGGTGCGCAACCTGGCCCGCGGGGAGACACGGTGAGCCCCGGCGGAGGCGCCGCCCCAGGACTGCCCGGCGACCCACCCGGTGGCCGCCGGGCCATGGTCGTCTGGGGCGTCGGCGTGACGGTCTACTTCGTCGCGATCATCTTCCGCACCAGCCTCGGGGTCGCCGGCATCGACGCCGCCGACCGCTTCCACGTCGGCGCCTCGGAGCTGTCGGCGTTCTCCATACTCCAGTTGCTCGTCTACGCGGGGATGCAGATACCCGTCGGCCTGATGGTCGACCGGATGGGCACCAGGAAGGTGCTCGCCCTGGGCGCGGTGCTCTTCACCACCGGCCAGTTCGGCTTCGCCTTCGCCCACTCCTACGGCGCGGCGCTCGCCTGCCGGGCCCTGCTGGGCTGTGGCGACGCCATGACCTTCATCAGCGTGCTGCGGCTGGGCGCCCGCTGGTTCCCCGCCCGCCGGGGCCCGATGATCGCGCAGGTCGCGGCGCTCATCGGGATGGGCGGCAATCTCGTCTCGACCCTCGTCCTGTCCCGGCTGCTCCACGACATCGGCTGGACCCCGGCCTTCGCGGGCAGCGCGGCCGCCGGTCTCGTGGCGCTGGCCCTGCTCCTGTTCTTCCTGAAGGACCATCCCGAGGGGTACGAGCCCGCCCCCGGCCCCCGCCCCGGCAAGGGCGCGGTGCGCGGGCAGCTCGTGGGGGCGTGGCGGGAGCCCGGCACCCGGCTGGGCCTGTGGACGCACTTCACCACCCAGTTCCCCGCGATGGTCTTCCTGCTGCTGTGGGGCATGCCGTTCCTGGTGGAGGCCCAGGGGCTGGCCAGGGGAACGGCGGGCACCCTGCTGACGCTCGTGGTCCTGTCCAACATGGGCGTCGGCCTGGTCTACGGACAGGTCGTCGCCCGCCACAACGAGGCCCGGCTGCCCCTCGCGCTCGGCACGCTCACGGCGACGGCCCTGCTGTGGGCGGCCGTCCTCGGCTGGCCCGGGGCGCACGCGCCGCTGTGGCTGCTGGTGACCCTGTGCGTGGTGCTCGGCGCCTGCGGCCCGGCCTCGATGATCGGCTTCGACTTCGGCCGCCCCGCGAACCCGCCCGAGCGCCAGGGCACCGCCTCCGGCATCGTCAACATGGGCGGCTTCCTCGCCACCATCACGACCCTGCTGGCCGTCGGTGTCCTGCTGGACGCCACCGGCGGCAGCTACCGGATCGCCTTCTGCTCCGTCTTCGTTCTTCAGGCGCTGGGGCTGTCCCGGATCCTGCTGCTGCGCGGCCCGGCGCTGCGGCGCGAGCGGGAGCGGATCGTGGCGTCGCGCGTGACAACCGTGCACGTACCGGTGCGGGACAACAAGGGCGGCGGGCTGCGCGCCTGAGGGGCCTTACGGGTTCAGGGGGTGACCGCGAACTCGCGGAGGACCGACCACGCCAGTTCCTGATCGCCTTCGGTCTTGACCCGGTCGGCCACCGACTCCGCCCGTACGCGCCCGCACGCGAGGCGCACATACGTCTCCCAGTCCAGGATCAGCGTCGCCGTGGGCCCCAGGGAGACGCTGCCGTCGATCGTCCCCCTGCCCTGCGGGCCGACCCGTACGGTGCGCAGGAACTCCAGCGGGCCGTGCACGTCGAAGGCCACCGTCGTACCGGGCCGCGCCCCCGAGTCCTGGGCCACCACCTGGGGCAGCGCCGCCAGCAGCATGTCCCGGGCGATGACGGCGGCGGGCGAGTCGAGGTTGCCGGGGACGCCCAGGGCGCGGCGCAGGTCCTGCTCATGGGCCCAGACGTCGAAGGCCCGCATGGCCAGCGTCCGTTCGAGCGTCCGCTCGCTGCCGCCGCCCAGCGGCCAGCGGACGGACGCCTGCGGGGAGCGTTGATCGTTGCGCAGCTGCCGTGACCGCCGGATGATCGTGTAATCCAGCTCGGAGGTCATCTCCGGCGCCGTGTGACAGCGCCGCACATCCACCTGGACCTCGATGTAGCGCGAGAACTCGTCGGTGACGTGCCGCAGATCGCGCGGGAGGGTGTGGATCGGCCGTGGCTCGCCCAGCATTTCGCACTCCACGCCGATGATGTGCGAGACCACGTCCCGGACGGACCAGCCGGGACACTCGGTGGCCCGGTTCCAGTCGCTCTCGGCCAGGGGTTTGACCAACTCGTGCACGGATTCGATGGATTGTGTCCAGGCGTCGATCGCGGGCTGAAGGCTGGGGTGGACTGTCACGGGCGGATCCCTCGGCGGTGCTGGGCGGCGGCTGCGGGTGACGGGCGACGGCGGGCTGCGGAGCGGGCAAGGCTGTCCGGGGCGAGCAAGGCTGTCGGGGTTCTCACTCGTTAAGTTACGCTGCGGACGGTCGCCACGGCAGAGGTTTCGTGTGACGCATGCGGAGAGTGGTGGTACTGTGCGCGCTTCCCTGATCCAGTTCGAAGTCGATCCGTTCGAAACGGTCGCCGCGCGCCGCGAGCGCGCCGCCGGACTCGTCCGTTCGCTGGGCGACAGCGATCTCGTGGTGCTCCCGGAGCTGTGGCCCGTCGGCGCCTTCGCCTTCGAGTCCTTCACCACCGAGGCCGAGCCCCTCGACGGCCCCACGGCCGAGGCCATGGCGGCCGCCGCCCGGGACGCGGGCGTCTGGCTGCACGCGGGCTCCATCGTCGAACGGGCCCCCGACGGAGCCCTGTTCAACACCTCCCTCGTCTTCTCGCCCGACGGCGCGCTCGCCCGCACGTACCGGAAGATCCACCGCTTCGGCTTCGACAAGGGCGAGGCGATCCTGATGAGCGCGGGCACCGACCCTGTCACGGTGCCCCACCCGCAGGCCACACTGGGCCTGGCGACCTGCTACGACCTGCGCTTCCCCGAGCTGTTCCGGGCCCTGGTCGACGCGGGCTCGCGGCTCTTCGTCGTCCCGGCGGGCTGGCCGGAGCGCCGCCGCGAGCACTGGACCCTGCTCGCCCGCGCGCGGGCCGTGGAGAACCAGTCCTACGTCCTCGCCTGCGGCACGGCCGGCACCCACGCGGGCGTCGAGCAGGCCGGCCACAGCATCGTCGTCGGCCCCTGGGGCGAGGTCCTGGCGGAGGCGGGCGCGGGCGAGGAGGTGCTGACCGTCGACCTGGACCCGAAGCGGGTCGACACGGTCCGTGAGGAATTCCCGGCGCTGAAGGACCGCGTCCTGGGGAATGCGCTGAAGCCGAATAGCGCTGCGCAGGCTTCATAGGACGTTAATACTTTCCGATGGTGCCTGTGGAAATCTTTCCGGCCCGATGTTGTTGGATGGACACATGGCTTCCCACGCACGCGTCCGCGCCCCCGAACTCATCGGAAAGGGCGGCTGGCTGAACACGGGCGGCAACGCCCTCACCCTCGCCGATCTGCGGGGTCGCATCGTCATTCTCGACTTTTGGACGTTCTGCTGTGTGAACTGCCTCCACGTCCTGGACGAGCTGCGCGAGCTCGAGGAGAAGCACCGCGACACCGTGGTGATCATCGGCGTCCACTCGCCGAAGTTCGTCCACGAGGCCGAGCACCAGGCCGTCGTCGACGCCGTCGAGCGCTACGGGGTCCACCACCCCGTCCTCGACGACCCCGAGCTCGCCACCTGGAAGCAGTACGCCGTCCGGGCCTGGCCCACGCTCGTCGTCATCGACCCCGAGGGCTACGTCGTCGCCCAGCACGCCGGCGAGGGCCACGCCCACGCTCTCGCCAAGCTGGTCGAGGAGCTGGAGGCCGCCCACGCCGCCAAGGGCACCCTGCGCCGCGGCGACGGCCCCTACGTCGCCCCCGAGCCCGTCGCGGGCGACCTGCGCTTCCCCGGCAAGGCGCTGCTGCTGCCGGACGGCGGCTTCCTCGTCTCCGACTCCACCCGCCACCGGCTCGTCGAGCTCGCCGCCGACGGCGAGACCGTCGTCCGCCGCATCGGCACCGGCGAGCGCGGCCTCGTCGACGGCCCGGCCGGCACCGCCGCCTTCAGCGAGCCCCAGGGCCTCGCCCTGCTCCCCGACGGCACGGTGATCGTCGCCGACACCGTCAACCACGCGCTGCGCGCCTACGACCCGGCCACCGGCACCGTGACGACCGTCGCCGGCACCGGGAAGCAGTGGTGGCAGGGCTCGCCCACGAGCGGCCCGGCCCGCGAGGTCGACCTCTCCTCCCCCTGGGACGTCGCCTGGTTCGGCGGCCGCGTCTGGATCGCCATGGCGGGCGTCCACCAGCTGTGGACGTACGACCCCGGGACGGCCACCGTCGAGGTCGCCGCCGGGACGACCAACGAGGGCCTGGTGGACGGCCCCGCCGCCGAGGCCTGGTTCGCCCAGCCGTCCGGGCTCGCGACCTCCGCCGACGGCGAGCGGCTGTGGCTCGCCGACTCGGAGACGTCCGCGCTGCGCTGGATCGACCGCGAGGGCACGGTGCGCACCGCCGTGGGCGCCGGCCTCTTCGACTTCGGCCACCGCGACGGCGACGCCGCCCAGGCCCTCCTCCAGCACCCCCTCGGCGTCACCGCTCTGCCCGACGGCTCGGTGGCCGTCTCCGACACCTACAACCACGCGCTGCGCCGCTTCGACCCGGCGACGGGCGAGGTGTCGACGCTGGCCACGGATCTGCGGGAGCCTTCCGACGCCGTCCTCGTCGGCGAGGACATCGTCGTGGTCGAGTCCGCCCGGCACCGGCTGACGCGGCTGCGGCTGCCGGAGGAGGCGGTGCGGGTGGAGTCCATAGCGCACCGCACCCGGCGCGAGGCCACGGAGATCGCCCCGGGCACGCTGCGGCTGGACGTGGTCTTCCAGGCGCCCGCCGGGCAGAAGCTCGACACCCGCTACGGGCCGTCGACGCGGCTGCTGGTCAGCTCCACCCCGCCGGAGCTCCTCGCGGAGGGTGCCGGGAAGGGCACGGACCTCGGCCGTGAGCTGCGGCTCGCGGACGGGGTGACCGAGGGCGTCCTCCACGTCTCGGCGATGGCGGCGTCATGTGACGACGACCCGGCGAACGAGTACCCGGCGTGCCATGTCCACCAGCAGGACTGGGGCGTCCCCGTGCGGGTGGTCGCCGGCGGCGCGGACCGGCTGCCGCTGGTGCTGGCGGGGCTGGACGCTTAGCGGAGGCCAGGTGTGCGCCCCGTGTCCTCCGGCGGACGACTGACTGCTGACGGCCGGAGGACACCGGGATCACCACTTGAGGGCGGCGTCCTCCGCGTCGACCCAGTACGTCGTGCGCGCCGAGTCGTCCACGTGCAGCGGTCCGCCCGGCGCGGCCGCCGAGGACGGGTCACCCGCGAGGGGGTCACCGCCCGGCGTCTGGAAGGTGACCGACAGCTGCTTGGCGTCCCGGCCGGTGCCGCCCGAGCCGTCCGCGGCGGAGGCCAGCACCCCCGCGTAGGCCGACTTGCCCGGGGCGATCGTGACCTTGCCCTTCGGCTTGCTCTCCTCGACCGCGATGGCCGTGGCCTGGTCCTGGTCGAAGCGCAGGAACGGGAAGCCATAGGCGGTGCAGGGCGACTTGGAGGTGTTGGTCGCCACCAGCAGCACGTGGTTGACGGGCGACTTCACCGCCTTCGCCTCGATCTTCACGGTGCCGGGACCGCAGGCGTCGCCCTTGTCCTGCTCCTGGCCGTTCTCGTCGTCCGAGGTGGTCTCGCCGCCCTCGTCGTCCCCACCGGTGGCGGCGTCGGCCGCGACCTGCTCGTCCTTGGCCGCCTTGCCCTCCTCGCCGTCCGAGCCGCCACAGGCGGTGAGCGTGAGGGCGGCCGTGGCGGTGAGCGCGGCGACGGCGATCCGCAGGGTGCGGGTGGTCATGGTGCTTCCCCCGGGGGGTGGGACGGGCGTATGACGTGTGAAGGCTGTATATCAGCCCTCGGTAGCGGCCATCGAGAACGATCAGTCAAGAACGATCAATTGGCGATCATCCTTCAAGGAAAGCGGTCAGCGCGGCGGCGAGAAGATGGGGGTCCTCGGCGCCGCAGAGCTCACGGGCGGAGTGCATCGAGAGAATCGCCACACCGATGTCGACCGTGGAGATGCCGTGCCGCGCCGCGGTGATCGGGCCGATGGTGGTGCCGCAGGCCACGGCGTTGTTGGAGACGAAGTGCTGCCACGGCACCCCGGCCCGCTCGCAGGCGGCGGCGAAGACGGCCCGTCCGGCGCCGTCGGTGGCGTAGCGCTGGTTGACGTTGACCTTGAGGATCGGGCCGCCGTTGGGCATCGGGTGGTGCCCCGGGTCGTGGCGCTCGGCGTAGTTGGGGTGCACGGCGTGGCCGGTGTCGGAGGACAGGCAGACGGTGCCGGCGAAGGCGCGGGCCCGGTCCTCGAACGTACCGCCGCGGGCGAAGACCGAGCGCTCCAGGACGTTGCCGAGCAGCGGGCCCTCGGCGCCGGTGTCGGACTGGCTGCCGTTCTCCTCGTGGTCGAAGGCGGCCAGCACGGGGATGTACGGCAGGCTCGCGGAGGAGGACGCGGCGACGAGTGCGGCGATGCCGGCGTGCACGGACAGCAGGTTGTCCATGCGCGGGCCGGCCAGCAGCTCGCTGTCGCGGCCGAGGTAGGCGGGCGCCTCGACGCTGTGCAGCATCAGGTCCCAGCCGCCGATCTCATCGGCCGCGACGCCGGTCTCCTCGGCGACGAAGCGGATCAGATCGCCCTGGCCCACCTCGCCGAGGCCCCAGATGGGGGTCATGTGGCGCTGCTTGTCGAGCTTGAGGCCGTCCTGGTTGACCCCGCGGTCGAGGTGGATGGCGAGCTGCGGGACGCGCATGAGCGGCCGGTCGACATTGACGAGCCGGTGGCTGCCTCCCCCGGACTTCGTCTGGGAGGTGCCCCCATCCCGCAAAGTAATACGGCCGGAGAGGCCGAGGTCGCGGTCGAGCCAGGTGTTGAGCAGCGTGCCGCCGTAGAGCTCGACGGCCACCTGCCGCCAGCCGTGCGAGGACGTGTCGGGCAGCGGCTTGATCCGCAGATTGGGGGAGTCGGTGTGCGCGCCGATGACGCGGAACGGGGTGGCGGCGGTGGCCCCTTCGGGCACGTACCAGGCGATGACGGCGCCGCCGCGGCGCACGTACATGCCGCCGGTGCGACCGTCCCAGGCGTCGGTCTCCACGACCTCGCGGAAACCGGCCTTCTCCAGCCGCTCGGCGGTGTTGGCCACCGCGTGGTACGGCGAGGGGCTGGCCGCGAGGAAGGACATCAGGTCGTCGGTGTGGCCGCGGTCGAAGCGGTGCGCAGAGCTCATAAGCCTCAGGATAAGGATCAGGGCAAGCGCCGGGCGGCCCTTTCGGGTGCCCGGCACTTGCCCTTTGACGGTGCGGGAGGAACGGTCCGCGGGGCCGTGGACGAGTCCTAGAAGGCGGCCTCGTCCAGCTCCATCAGGGACTGGTCGACGGACTCGGCGAGCGTGCGCTCGACGGCCAGGGCCGGCAGGACCGTGTTGGCGAAGAACTTCGCCGCGGCGATCTTGCCCTCGTAGAACGACTTGTCCTTGGTCGAGGCGTTCGGCAGCTTCTCGGCCGCCACGACCGCGCCCTTGAGGAGGAGGTAGGCGACGACGACGTCACCGGAGGCCATCAGCAGACGGGTGGTGTTCAGGCCCACCTTGTAGATGGACTTGACGTCCTTCTCGGTGGCGGCGAGGTCGGTCAGCATGGCGCCGACGATGCCCTCCAGGTCCACCGCGGCCGTGGCGAGCTTCTCGCGGGCCTCGGCGAGCTCCTCGCCGCCGGCGGCCTCGGCGAGGAACTTCTTGATCTCCTCGGAGAGGATGGTGAGCGCCTGGCCCTGGTCGCGGACGATCTTCCGGAAGAAGAAGTCCTGGCCCTGGATGGCGGTGGTGCCCTCGTAGAGGGTGTCGATCTTGGCGTCCCGGATGTACTGCTCGATCGGGTACTCCTGGAGGTACCCGGAGCCGCCGAAGGTCTGGAGCGACTGGTGGGACAGCAGCTCGTAGGACTTCTCCGAGCCGTAGCCCTTGACGATGGGCAGCAGCAGGTCGTTCAGGCCGTGGAGGGCCTTGGCGTCCTCGCCGGCGGCCTCCTTGACGGCGATCTCGTCCTGGACGGTCGCGGTGTAGAGGACGAGGGCGCGCATGCCCTCCGCGTACGCCTTCTGGGTCATCAGCGAGCGGCGCACGTCGGGGTGGTGGGTGATGGTGACCTTGGGCGCGGACTTGTCCATGAAGTTCGCCAGGTCCGTGCCCTGCACGCGCTCCTTGGCGTACTCCAGCGCGTTGAGGTAGCCGGTGGAGAGGGTGGCGATGGCCTTCGTGCCGACCATCATCCGGGCGAACTCGATGATCATGAACATCTGGCGGATGCCGTCGTGCTTGTCACCGATGAGCCAGCCCTTGGCGGGGTGCTTGTCGCCGAAGGTCATCTCGCAGGTGTTGGAGGCCTTGAGGCCCATCTTGTGCTCGACGTTGGTGGCGTAGACGCCGTTGCGCTCGCCCAGCTCGCCGGTCTCGAAGTCGAACTCGTACTTCGGCACGAGGAAGAGGGAGAGGCCCTTGGTGCCGGGGCCGGCGCCCTCGGGGCGGGCGAGGACGTAGTGGAGGATGTTCTCCGCCATGTCGTGCTCACCCGAGGTGATGAAGCGCTTGACGCCCTCGATGTGCCAGGAGCCGTCCTCCTGCTGGACGGCCTTGGTGCGGCCGGCGCCCACGTCCGAGCCGGCGTCGGGCTCGGTGAGGACCATGGTGGAGCCCCACTGCTTCTCCACCGCGATCTTCGCGATGTGCTTCTGCTGCTCGGTGCCCTCGTCGAAGAGGATGCCCGCGAACGCGGGGCCCGAGGAGTACATCCAGATGGCGGGGTTGGAGCCGAGGATCGCCTCCGCGTACGCCCAGATCAGGGAGCGCGGCGCGGTGGTGCCGCCGATCTCCTCCTGGATGCCCAGACGCCACCACTCGGCGTCCATGAACGCCTTGTAGCTCTTCTTGAAAGAGGCCGGGATCGGGGCCGTGTTGGTCTCCGGGTCGAAGACCGGAGGGTTGCGGTCGGTGTCCGCGAAGGACTCGGCCAGCTCGTTCTCCGACAGCCGCGTGATCTCCGACAGGACGCTCTTCGCGGTCTCGACGTCCATCTCCGCGAACGGGCCGGAGCCGTACGCCTTGTCGCGGCCGAGGACCTCGAAGAGGTTGAACTCGATGTCGCGAAGATTCGACTTGTAGTGGCCCATGACAGACGGCTCCGTAGGTGACGGGAGGGGCGATCCTCTGTGCGTACCGGTCAGTAAGCAGCATGATGCTACCCACCGGTAATAAGAAGCAAGACCTGATCGGCCAACTGTGACCCGTACGACCCTCTAGGCTTTGGAGCCATGTACGGCTACGACCAGAACGCGGCACAGCAGGGCTACGCGCCCCCGCAGCAGCCCGGGGGCTACGGCGAGCAGCCGCTGTACCCCGAGCCGTCGCCCCCGTCGCTCGCCGACGCGGTACGGGCCTTCACCACGGGCCAGATGTCCGCCGAGGACTTCCAGACGGTCTTCTCGAACTCCAAGGTCTACTGCCCGCGCGGCGAGAACCCCGGCTTCCTGGCGCTGCACAACACCCAGCAGCCGGTGATCCCGATGTTCACCTCGCTGAAGGAGCTGCGGCGGTACGCGGGCAAGGAGTCCAAGTACTTCGTCATCACCGGCGCCGAGGTCCTGGACCTGCTGCCGACCGGCTACGGCTTCGTCCTCGACATGGAGGGCGACCACCGCATGGTCTTCGACGCGAAGTCGGTGGAGCAGATGGTCGACTTCGCCATGCGGCGGATGTACGGCTGAGGCATCGCGTACGGCCGAGGCATGCAGGGCTGAGGCCCTACGCACGCGTCGCGCGCTCGTACAGCCGCTTGGCGGCGGGCCCGAAGTACGACGCGTACGACGTCTCCTCGTCGCCGCCCTCGTCCTTGCCGCCGAGGACGCCGACCAGCGTCCCCAGCCCCGTCCCCGGGTCCACGTCCGTGAGGAACGGGCTGCCGCTCGTGCCGTTCGGCAGGCCCTCGCAGTCGAAGCGCAGCTGGGTGTCGCCCTCGCCCTCCGTCGTGTTCCGGCAGGACACGGGCCGCTCGTCGTCGTTCGGGTAGCCCAGCACCTGGGTGAGCCGCTCGCGCGGCGGGTCGAAGCGCACCCGCTCCGCCCCCGTCACCCGCTCGAGGGGTGAGCCGCCCTCCGCCGGGCGGACGCGCAGGAACGCCATGTCGTGGTCGGGGTCCCGGTCGGCCGCCCACTCCGGGTCGATGTCGATGGAGGTCGGCACCCACACCCCGTAGGGAGCCGTGCCGTCCTTGTAGCCCGGGACGAAGGCGAGGTCGGTGCGGAAGCCGTCCATGTACACGCAGTGCGCGGCGGTGACGACCAGGTCGCCCGCCGGGCTGTGCACCACGCTCGCGGTGCAGCCGTGGGCCGGGACGCTCTCGGAGGTGTAGAACAGCGGCCCCACGGCGGAGGAGGGGCCCGCCTCCGCGGCGGCCGGCGGCTGCGCGGGGGACTCCGGGGCGGCTTCGGCGGGGCCGGCCTGCGGCGGGGCGTTCAGCGGGGCGGGCGCGGCCTGCCGGGGGATCCGCAGAACGCCCTTCAGCGCCTTCGCCGCCTCGTCGGCAGCCGCCTTGGACTGTCTGTAGTGCCCGGTCGCGTCGCCGGTGGCCAGCGGCGCGTCAGCGGCCGGGCCGCCGAACGCCACGAAGAGCCCCAGGGCGGCGAGGACCAGCACTGCGGCGGTGACGAGAGCGGCGTGAGTCGGGCGCATCGATCAAGTGTCCCTCTTCCGGGAATGAACGCTCCTTGCCAGTGGTTCACCATTCAACTAAATTGGAACCGCACCCCACCCGAGGAGGCCGCCATGCCCGCCGTGACCGTAGAGAACCCGCTGACCCTGCCCCGTGTCCCGGCGCCCGCCGGGGATGTGGCGCGGCGCCCGGTGCTGTACGTCGGCACCGCCCCCGGCGGCTTCGAGGGGGAGGGCTTCCCCGTCCGCCGGGCCTTCGCGGGGATCGACTACCGCTACCTGGACCCGTTCATCATGATGGACCAGATGGGCGAGGTGGAGTACGCGCCGGGCGAGCCCAAGGGCACCCCGTGGCACCCGCACCGCGGCTTCGAGACCGTCACCTACCTGATCGACGGAACGTTTGTGCACCGTGACTCCCACGGGGGTGGCGGAACGATCAGCGACGGCGACACCCAGTGGATGACCGCCGGGTCGGGGCTGCTCCACATCGAGGCGCCGCCGGAGTCGCTGGTCGTCAGCGGCGGGCTCTTCCACGGCCTCCAGCTGTGGGTGAACCTGCCGAAGAAGGACAAGATGATGCCGCCCCGCTATCAGGACATCGGCGGCGGCAAGGTCACGCTGCTCACCTCCGCCGACGGCGGGGCGGTGATCCGCGTGATCGCGGGCGAGATCGGCGGTCACCGGGGGCCGGGGATCACCCACACGCCCATCACGATGACCCACATCTCCCTCAGCCCCGGCGCCGAACTCAGCCTCCCCTGGCGCCCGGACTTCAACGCCCTGGCCTACGGCCTCGCCGGCCGCGGTACCGCGGGCGTGGAGGGACGGCCGTTCCGCACGGGCCAGACCGTGGTCTTCGGCGACGGGGACGCGCTCACCCTCCGGGCGGACGCGAGCCAGGAGTCGCGCAGCCCGAACTTCGAGGTGGTCCTGCTGGGCGGGCAGCCGATCCGTGAGCCGATGCGCCACTACGGCCCGTTCGTGATGAACACCCACGCCGAGCTCGCCCAGGCCTTCGAGGACTTCCGGGCGGGACGACTGGGGACCGTCCCGACCGCCTGAGGGGATTGTCGAAGACACTCGACGACGCGTGCAAGAGATCGGCCGGCCGCAATCCGTTGTGGTCGGCCGATCCCCTCTCGCACGTTATTGGTTGTAGGAGACGATGTTTTTCTTCTCCGTGTCAACCCTGAGCTTTCCGTTTATCAGTTCGCGGATGTCGTCTTCCTCGATATCCGTTTCGAGGACGGACTGCCCGGGGCCACTCAGTACTGTGACCTTGACCTTGGTGCCGTTCGCGGGACGGGCTACCGAAACGACGCGCCCGGAAATGTCGTGCACGATGGACGCCCTGACTGTGGCCATGCCCATTCCTCCTTGCTCTTCTCTTCCTTCACAGTGACTCGGACTGTGCGAGTATGTGAACGTTGCAGGAGTTGAAGGGTGCATTGTTCTGGATGTAGATCCTGTATGCGCTCGTTCCGTCGACGTGCTGGAATGCTTCGCCCTGAGTAAGGGTTGCGTGCGCCAGAGGGTTGGGCACGCCTTCGCCGGACCCGGGGAACACGACGATGCTGAAATTGACTGATTCGTTTTGGCTCCAGCCGTGAACAAACCAATTGGTCGAGCTGTTGGCGGCTATGGTGTCCCAGCCGATATCAAAGGCTGTCATTTCTTTCCCCCTTTTCCTCCGTCGTCGAAGACAGTTGAATCCCATCGTCGCCCCGAGGGATGCAGGGCGCCACTCGGCTGTCAGGGGCGGGCTCGACCCCTTGATCGACTGGCGACTTGCCCCCGTCCGGGCGACTGTGGGCACGGAGACCATGTCCGGTGACGGTCGCCCCGCTGCGAGGTGGTTCGACATGGCTGATGGTGGCCCCCCTGCTGATCGCGGGCAGCGTGCGACCCCCGCTAAAGATCAACCAACGGGCATTTATATAGCCCTGGGTGTCATCGGAGTGGTGGTCGGCATCGGCGGTCTGCTGATTTACTCCAGCACCTTGCACAAAAGCGCTTCTGTTGAGTGGCAAGTATTCGGCATCGGCCTTGCCGTCTCGGCTGCGTCGGCCACTGCGGGCGGCGTCATCGGTTTCCTCTTCGGGATCCCTCGCAGACGGGAGGGGGGTGGTGCTGCAACCGGTCGAGAGGCCGGTGCCGGGCGCCGTCTGTCCGATTATTTGCCCAACACGAATCTTGAGCAGGTGTCGGACTGGCTCACCAAAATACTCGTGGGTATCGGGCTGGTTGAATTTGGTCGTATGGGTGCGCCGGCGGGTCGACTGGTCGGCGTGGTGGGCAAAAGCCTCGGGGGCGGCGATGGGGCGAGAGTCATGGCCGGCTGCCTTATGGTCCTGTTTCTGATACTGGGATTCATGGTCGGCTATTTGTGGACGGCGACTGACGTGATGCTGGCTTTGAAGTCCGCGAACGCCGATGATCTGGCTGCTGCGCTCAGCGACAAGGTGGCCGACAACGAACGACTGGCTAAAAAGGTTGCCGAGAGGGTGACGTCTGTCGTGCGGGAAGAGGCGGCTCGCGGCAGCGGTGATCAAGTTCCAGACTCTGGACATGAGTGACGTCCCGGCGCCAGTCGAGTGGTGCCGGGGTTCCGGTGGGCGCAGGGTGGAAATGGGGGTGGGTGTTACCAGCGGAATCCTTCAGAAACGGAGGCCCGGCCATGCCGATCAGGCCTTATGGCGTACTGGCGGCCCGTGCCACCGACCGACGTCGGGAGGGCGGCACCCAGACGCCGCACTACCAGCTCTTCCTCAAGGACAACGCCGGCGCCTCCTACCAGGTGCCCGTGAACGTCCTGTCCAAAGTGGCCCCGTCCGAGCTGCTGTTCCTGGCGGACGACGACTTCCGTCACCCGATGACGCGGCTCCTGCCGCCGGCGGGCAGCGGCTGGACCCCGCTCGCCTCGCAGGCGGGCTCGGGCGCCCTCGACTTCATCCGCGGCAATCTCTTCGATCACACCCGGATGCGCCCGCTGCCGCCGGACCGCCCCGGCGTGGACAACGACCTCTCCGACTTCCTGGACCACTACGCCGAGCGCGCCATCGCCGACCCCACCGTGGCCGTCTACGCCTTCGGCCAGGGCTTCGGGCCCCACCGCTCCCTCCTCGCCAGGGTCTTCCGGTTCCGGTCCGCGGGGAGCGGCCCCGCCGTCATCGGTGTCCACGACATCCATATGAACCAGGGCAACGTCGAGCCGTTCGTCCCGGACGACGGCGTGTGGCAGGACGGCGGGCTGCTGTTCCACGTGACCGCGGAGGACCGCTGGGTGGGGGTCTTCCTGGCCTTCCAGTCGCAGGCGTGGCACACCGACGACACCACGGGGCACACCCTGCGAACAGCGGGCGGCGCACCGTTCCCGGTCGGGGAACGCGAGGCCCCCTTGCGCATCGTGGCCGCCCGCGTCGGCCCGGCGCGCCTGGGGCAGGGCGCCGAGTCCGTCACGCTGCTCAACGCCTCCCCCGACCCCGTCGACATGGGCGGCTGGCGGCTCGCCGACGGACGGGGACACCTCCGCCCGCTCCCCACGGGACCTCTCGCCTCCGGGACGACCGTCACCGTCGCGGGAGGCAACGGATTCCGGCTCGGCCCGGAGGGGGGAGCGGTCACCCTGATCGATCCGGCGGGGCTCAAGGCGCACGGCGTCGCCTACACCCGCGAACAGGTCCAGGGCGCGGGGTGGACGACGACCTTCTGAAGCCCTCCCGCTTCCAACTGCTCAGGTCACGCCCTCGAACTGCGCCTCCACACCGGCGGCGGCCTCGTACAGCTCGAACCAGATGTTCTTGCCCTCGCCCCGGGGGTCGACGCCCCAGGCCCCCGCCAGCAGCTCCATCAGCACCAGGCCGCGGCCCGAGGAGGCCATCTCCCCGGGGTGCCGGCGGTGGGGCAGCTCGTCGCTGGAGTCCGCGACGTCGACCCGGACACAGCGGGTGCCGCGCTCGCCCGATATCTCGGCGATCAGCAGCGCGTCGCCGTCCGTGTGGACCAGGACGTTCGTCACCATCTCGGAGACCATCAGCACGGCGGAGTCCGTCTGGTCCTCGTCCGGCCAGTCGTGCATGAGCTCGCGGATCTGCTGCCGGGCATGCGCGATCCGCTCGGGCTCGGCCTGGGCGATGGTCATGACCGTGCGGCGCGGCGGATGCGGCAGCGCCCCCGGCGCCGCGCCCTCCAGTACGGCGGCCGGGACCGTGCGGCGGAGCAGCAGCAGGGCGATGTCGTCCTCGCGGCGGTCGATGAGCGGCCCGGTCGTGTAGTGCGAGGGCGGCCCGTGGACGGCCTGGACGAGCGCGTCGGCGAGCTCCTCCAGATCGCCGTCCGCGTCCAGGGCGTGGCCCTCGACGGTCTGACGCAGCCGGGCCATGCCGGACTCCAGGTCGTGGCCGCCGGTCTCGATGAGGCCGTCGGTGAAGACGAGCATCGTCTCGCCGGGCTCCAGGACGATCCGGGTGGTGGGGTAGTCCGTGTCGGGGATGATCCCCAGCGGCAGCCCGCCCGCCGTGGGCCGTACCAGCAGGGTGCCGTCGCTGAGCCGGATCGCCGGGTCGGGGTGGCCGGCCCGCGCGATCACCAGCAGTCCGCTGGAGGGGCACACCTCGATGT
The DNA here is from genome assembly GCF_040636475.1 of Streptomyces sp. NPDC037389. NCBI lineage: Bacteria > Bacillati > Actinomycetota > Actinomycetes > Kitasatosporales > Streptomycetaceae > Streptomyces > Streptomyces sp. NPDC037389. The sequence goes on along the minus strand of NZ_JBEZUS010000004.1, from coordinate 166,986 downwards.
AGAGACAGGTGGCGAAGCGCTGCTCGTCGCCCGTGTCGCCGGTGCCGTTGATGCCGGCCAGGAAGCGGGAGGCGCGGGAGAGTACCGCGTCGGGGTGGTGGCCCTCGGAGGCGTACGCGCGCAGCGCGATCCGCAGCTGGCCCATGAGCCCGGCGGCCCTCACGTCATGGCCCTGGACGTCGCCGATGACCAGGGCGATCTTGCCGTTGGGCAGCGGGATCATGTCGTACCAGTCGCCGCCGACCTCCAGCCCGCCGCCGGTGGGCACATAGCGGGCGGCCACCGCCATGCCCGGGATGTCGGGCTGGACGGTGGGCAGCATCGAGCGCTGGAGGCCCACGCTGAGCTCGCGCTCGGACTCCGTGACACTGGCCCGGCCGAGCGCCTGGGCGAGCATCCGGGCGACGGTGGTGAGCACCGAGCGCTCGTCGGGGGTGAAGGCGACGGGGACGCCGAAGCCGGCCATCCAGGCGCCGATGGTGCGGCCCGCGTTGATCAGCGGGAGGAAGGCCCAGGAGGTGCGGCCGAAGTGGGCCACCTTGCGGTAGGCGTCGGGGAAGCGCCGCCGGTAGTCGTCGGGCGCGGGCAGATAGACGGCGCGGCCGGTGCGGATGACCTCGGCGGCGGGGTAGGCCGAGTCCAGCGGCTGGTCGAGGAACGGGTCCGCCTCGCCCGGCGCGTAGCCGTGGTGGCCGATCACCCGCACCCGGCCGGCCTCGCCGACGAAGACCGCCAGCCCCGACGGCTCGAACCCCGGCATCGACAGCCCGGCCGCCACCCGCAGCACCTCGGACGTCGAGTGCGCCTCGGCCAGCGCCCGGCCCGCGTCCAGCAGGAACGCCTCGCGGTTGCGGTGCCAGTCGGCGACGATGGGCATCCGGGCGGTCGAGGTGCCCTCCATGGCCTCGGCGATCTCCTCGATGGTGCCGACCATCAGGTAGTCGCTGCTGCCGCCCCGGGCCGGCTTGGCGCGCAGCCGTACGGTCCTGAGCGTCTCGCCCCGGTCGTCCACCACGCGCATCCGCAGCTCGCCGAGGGACCCCTCGGCCCCGGAGAGGGCGAGGACGCTGCGGAACTCCAGCCAGTCGACCGCGTGGAAACGGGCACGGATGACGCCCTCGGTCAGCGGGGCGTGCTCGGCCAGCGCCAGCAGTCGCCTGGCCTCGGCGTCGAGGGTGACGGCTCCGGCGGCGTTGTCCCAGCACCACAGACCGGTCGCCACGGTGGCCAGGACGTCCTCGGTGCGCATTGCCCCACCTTATGCAGGTATGCACAGGGGAGACCACCGATGCCGGGTGGGGCAGTACCCTTGCTTGGTGCTGTATGCACTGTGCGGCGCACCTTAGACCAACGCCCTCGACCACGACTTGGATGAACGATGCATCGGTACCGGTCCCACAACTGCGGCGAGCTCCGTGCGGCTGACGTCGACACCGACGTCCGTCTGAGTGGCTGGCTGCACAATCGGCGCGACCTGGGCGGCATCCTCTTCATCGATCTCCGTGACCACCACGGCATCACCCAGCTGGTGGCCCGCCCCGGCACCCCGGCGAACGAGGCCCTGAGCCACCTCACCAAGGAGACCGTCGTCCGCGTGGACGGCAAGGTCACCAGCCGTGGCGCGGAGAACGTCAACCCCGAGCTGCCCACCGGCGAGGTCGAGGTCGAGGTCACCGCCGTCGAGGTGCTCGGCGCCGCCGAGCAGATCCCCTTCACCATCAACGCCGAGGACGGGGTGAACGAGGAGCGCCGTCTGGAGTACCGCTTCCTCGACCTGCGCCGCGAGCGCATGCACAGCAACATCATGCTGCGCTCCGCCGTCATCTCCTCCATCCGCGAGAAGATGACGAACCTCGGCTTCAACGAGATGGCCACCCCGATCCTGTCCGCCACCTCCCCCGAGGGCGCGCGCGACTTCCTGGTGCCGTCCCGGCTGCACGCCGGCAAGTTCTACGCGCTGCCGCAGGCCCCCCAGCAGTTCAAGCAGCTGCTGATGATCGCGGGCTTCGACCGCTACTTCCAGATCGCGCCCTGCTTCCGCGACGAGGACGCCCGCGCCGACCGCTCGCCGGGCGAGTTCTACCAGCTCGACATGGAGATGTCCTTCGTCGAGCAGGAGGACGTCTTCCAGGTGATCGAGAAGGTCATGACCGACCTCTTCGAGGAGTTCGGCAACGGCCGCCACGTCACCTCCCCCTTCCCGCGCATCCCGTTCCGCCAGGCGATGCTCAAGTACGGCTCCGACAAGCCGGACCTGCGCGCCAAGCTGGAGCTCGTGGACGTCTCGGACGTCTTCGAGGGCTCGGAGTTCAAGGCCTTCGCGGGCAAGCACGTCCGTGCCCTGGCCGTGCCGGACGTCCAGGACCAGACGCGCAAGTTCTTCGACGGCCTCGGCGACTACGCGGTCGAGCAGGGCGCGAAGGGCCTGGCCTGGGTCCGCGTCGGCGAGGGCGACGTCCTCACCGGCCCGATCGCCAAGTTCCTCACCGCGGAGAACGTCAAGGCCCTCGTCGAGCGCCTCGGCCTCACCCCGGGCCACGCGGTCTTCTTCGGCGCCGGCGAGTTCGACGAGGTCTCCAAGATCATGGGCGCCGTGCGCGTCGAGGCCGCCAAGCGCGCCGGCCAGTTCGAGGAGAACGTCTTCCGGTTCTGCTGGATCGTCGACTTCCCGATGTTCGAGAAGGACGAGGAGACCGGCAAGATCGAGTTCTCCCACAACCCGTTCTCCATGCCCCAGGGCGGCCTTGAGGCCCTGGAGACCATGGACCCGCTGGACATCCTGGCCTGGCAGTACGACATCGTCTGCAACGGCACCGAGCTGTCCTCCGGTGCCATCCGTAACCACGAGCCCGAGGTCATGTACAAGGCCTTCGAGATCGCCGGTTACAGCAACGAGGAGGTCGAGCAGGAGTTCGGCGGCATGCTGCGCGCCTTCAAGTTCGGCGCCCCGCCGCACGGTGGCATCGCCCCGGGCATCGACCGCATCGTGATGCTGCTGGCCGACGAGCCGAACATCCGCGAGACCATCGCCTTCCCGCTCAACGGCAACGCCCAGGACCTCCTGATGGGCGCCCCGAGCGAGGTCGACGAGTCCCGGCTGAAGGAGCTCCACCTGTCGATCCGCAAGCCGCAGACCCAGGTGAAGTAACACCCTTCCGCTTCCGCGAACGCCGCAGGGCGGGCTCCCCGGGGAGCCCGCCCTGCGGCGTTTCGCTGTCTCACGGCGGTGGGTCAGACCAGGGCGGCGGATATCGGCTCTCTCGGGCAGCAGCCCGCCGCCTGGTGCACCGCCCGCGACAACCGGCCCGGAGTGAGCCGCTCCCCCCACAGGACGGAGCGCACGCCGTACTCCGACACGGCCATCAGCTCCGTCTCGCCGAGGTCGTCGGCGATCACCACCAGGGGCGCGTCTCCGGCCCGGGCCAGTCTGCGCAGCTTCTCCGGGGCGTCGGTGTCGTACCGCCCCATCAGCAGGATGTCGACCGCCGGCGTCTGGCTGACGACGTCGACACCGGGAAGCGACCGGAGCTGCCGGACGATCCGGTGCCGGCCGACCTCGTCGGCGGAATGAACGTTTACGGTGATGGACTTCTCGAACACATGGTGAAGCCTTCCGGAGCGGGCTGAACGAACGATTGTCGAACGATCAACGCGCGTATAGCGCACGGAGGCCCGGGACCGCGAGAGCGGTTCCGGGCCTTGAGTCAGCCGGTGTCCGTCAGGCTCAGACGGCGGTCTCGTCGCCGCCGAAGCGCTCGCGGTACGCCGCCAGGTCGTCCTCGGTGATCTTCGCGAAGAGAACCGGCGGCACGGTGAACGGCGTGCCCGCCGGGACGAAGGTCAGCGAGCGGGCCTCGTCCTGCGTGACCCAGGTGGCGTTGTCACCGTCCAGCCGGAAGGCCGAGCGCATGGCGGCCGCCGAGGCCGGGATGAAGGGCTCGGAGACGATCGCGTACAGGTGGATGAGGTTCATCGCCGTACGCAGCGTCAGCGCGGCGCCCTCGGGGTTGGTCTTGATCTCCAGCCAGGGGGCCTTGGTCTCCAGGTAGGAGTTGCCCGCGCTCCACAGGGCGCGCAGCGCCTGCGCGGCCTTGCGGAACTGGAGCTCCTCCATGTGCCGCTCGTACTCCGCGAGCAGCTCGGCGATCTGGTGGCCCAGCTGCGCCTCGGCCTCGCCCTCCTCCAGGCCGGCCGGGACCTCGTCGCCGAACCGCTTGCGGGAGAAGGACAGGACGCGGTTGACGAAGTTGCCCAGGGTGTCGGCGAGGTCCTTGTTGACCGTCGCGGCGAAGTGCTCCCAGGTGAAGGACGAGTCGTCGGACTCCGGGGCGTTCGCGATCAGGAAGTAGCGCCAGTAGTCGGCGGGGAGCACCTCAAGGGCGGCGTCGGTGAAGATGCCGCGCTTCTGGGAGGTGGAGAACTTGCCGCCGTAGTACGTCAGCCAGTTGAAGGCCTTGACGTAGTCGACCTTCTTCCAGGGCTCACGGGTGCCCAGCTCGGTGGCGGGGAACATCACCGTGTGGAACGGGACGTTGTCCTTCGCCATGAACTGGGTGTAGCGGACGTCCTCGGCCTCGTACCACCAGGACTTCCAGTCGCGGTTCTCCGGGTCCGCCTCCGCCCACTCCTTGGTGGCGCCGATGTACTCGACGGGCGCGTCGAACCAGACGTAGAAGACCTTGCCCTCGGCGGCCAGCTCGGGCCAGGTGTCCGCCGGGACCGGGACGCCCCAGTCCAGGTCACGGGTGATGGCGCGGTCGTTGAGGCCCTCGGTCAGCCACTTGCGGGCGATGGAGGACGCCAGCACCGGCCAGTCCTTGCCGTGCTCGTCGATCCAGGCCTCGACCTCGCCCTGGAGCTTCGACTGGAGGAGGAAGAGGTGCTTGGTCTCGCGCACCTCCAGGTCGCTGCTGCCGCTGATGGCCGAGCGGGCGTCGATCAGGTCGGTGGGGTCGAGGACACGGGTGCAGTTCTCGCACTGGTCGCCGCGCGCCTTGTCGTAGCCGCAGTGCGGGCAGGTGCCGACGATGTAGCGGTCGGGGAGGAAACGGCCGTCGGTCAGGGAGTAGACCTGGCGGATCGACCGCTCCTCGATGAACCCGTTCTCCTGGAGCCGGCGCGCGAAGTGCTGGGTGATCTCGCGGTTCTGCGGCGAGGAGCTGCGGCCGAAGTAGTCGAAGGACAGCCCGAAGCCGTCGTAGATCGCCTTCTGCGCGTCGTGCTGCTGGGCGCAGAAGGTGTCGACGGGCAGCCCCGCCTCCTTGGCCGCCAGCTCGGCGGGCGTGCCGTGCTCGTCGGTGGCGCAGATGTACAGGGCCTCGCGGCCGGTCTGCCGCAGGAAGCGCGCGTACACATCGGCCGGGAGCATGGACCCCACCATGTTGCCCAGGTGCTTGATCCCGTTGATGTACGGAAGGGCGCTGGTGATGAGGTGTCGAGCCATTGCGGCTGCTCCCTGGTCGCTGTGTGTCAAAGGCTTGTGCACCTTTAGCGTATCCGAGCGCCAGAGGGGGGCCGCGCTGCTTTTATGACGGCTGTGTCAATGTCGGGAGCCCGCGCGTTCCTCTCGCTCACGGCTGCATCCAGGCCCGCCACGGCCGGGTGATCGACTCCCGGAAGGTGTGGTGGGAAGGGTTCCGCCCCACGTGCTGGAACGTCCACCGCTGACCCACCGCCGCGTCCTCGCTCGACTCCGAGCCCGCCCCGCACACGGCGCACTGCATCGCGTACGTGATCGGCTCGGCGTCCGGCTCCTGATCCGGCGCGAGTGTCCACGTACCGAAGAGGAAGACCGTCCGCGCCGTCACGACCCTTCCCCCTCTCCATGCCCCTCGGCGCCGCCCCCGGGTGGACCGGCCTCGCTCTCCGTCGCCGGCCGCGCGTGCTCGGGCGGGCAGTTCCACTCCAGCCCGCCGCGTGGCGGCCGTAGCTGTACGTGACCGGCATGGTGGTCCATCACTTCGCCGAGCCGCCCGGTCCGGGTGTCGACGGCGTACGTCCCACAGGGAATTTCATCGCTCACGCCTCTATCCATGCCCACTCGCACGTCGCCTGATCGGTTATTGAATGGTTGCGGAGAGTGACGCGGGGATCAAGAGGGCGTGTGGTGATTCAGAGGCCGGCGAACGGCGGTACGGCGAAGGCCGCCCCGACGCGGGGGGCGGCCTTCGGGTGGTCGTCGACCTGCCGGCCGGACGGGCGCGCTAGCGGACGATTCCGGCGGCGCGTGCTTCCATCAGCCATTCGGGGAACTCGATCATGAGCTCCTTGTAGAGCTCGTCGTCCGTCAGCAGCCGCGGTTCGAGACCGGCGTGGAAGAAGCCGGCGTTGTCGACCACCCGGCGCTCCGGCACGGGCAGGTCGTCGAGGCGGCGCAGGAAGTCGAAGCCCTTGGCCTCGGGGTCGCCGAAGCCCACGAACTGCCAGAAGATCGGCAGCCCGGCCGCCTCGCACAGCGCCTTCTCCGCGGCGGGCTTGCTGTAGGGCGCGCCGTCGGTCTGGAAGATGACGAACGCGGGGTCGGTCGCTCCGGACGCCTTGTAGTGCGTGATGACGGCCTCGATGGCCCAGTGGTAGTTGGTGCGGCCCATGTGACCGTAGGACTGGTGGAGTTCCTGGATCCGGCCCTGGTGGTTGCCGAGGTCGATCTCGGCCGTGCCGTCGACGTCCGTGGAGAAGAAGACGACGGGGACGACGCCGTCGTCGTCGAGGTGGGCCGCCATGCCCAGCGCCTGCTCGGCGAGGTGCTGGACGGAGCCGTCCTTGTAGTAGCGGCGCATGGAGCCCGAGCGGTCCAGGACCAGGTAGACCGCCGCTCGTTGGCCCGCCAGGCCCTGCTTCCGCAGCGAGACGCCCGCCGACTTGTAGAGGCTGACGAGGCCGGGCGCGGTCTCCTGGACCTTCTCCAGGCTGATGGCCGCCCCCGCCGTGCCGGGCTCCGCCGTGCCGGGCTCCGCCGTGCCGGGCTCTGCCGTGCCGGGCTCCGCCGTCATCGCGGGAGCGGGCTCCGGGTCCGGGCCGGGTGGCGGCTCGGGTACGGGGTGGGGGTCCGGCCGGGGGACCGGATCCGGCTCGGGGATGGGCTTGGGCTTCGGCATCGGGGTCGGCGACGGCTCGGGCTCGGGGACCGGCTCGGGCCGGGCGGGGCCCGGGGTGGGAATGGGGCCGAGCGGGCCGGGGTCGGGAATGGTCGAGCCGGCGCGGTCGGCGGTCTCGGCGGTCGGCTGGGCCGGAACGGACACGGCGTTCGCTGTGTGGTCGGGGCCCGCGTTCTGCTGGGGGAGGCTCGGTTCGTCGTGTCCGGCGGCCTTGGCGCGGCCGAACGCGTTCCGCAGCAGACTCCGAATGCCCATGGGGAGATGCCCTTCGTGTGTCTCGGGGTGCGAGTGGTGCCGGGGGAGGGAGGGGATGGAGGGGAGGAGGTTTATGTCCGTACTGCTCGTAAAAGTCCGCATGCTTGGCGACTACGTAAGGCTAGCTGTCAAGTCCGGTCCAGTACGTTCACACCCGACACGCCGTAGCGTGTGTCATGAGCAGTCCGGTCATGGACGGTCCGGTCATGGGCAGTCCGGGATCCAGCTCCCGTGGAAACCCAGCGGCACCCGTACCGGGAGGTGCACCCGGGCCACGGGGCCGGCCGTGAAGTCCTGGGCCGCCAGCACCACCAGTTCGCCTGCCCCGCGTTCCGGGTCGTACGCGTACGCCAGCACCCATCCCTCGTCCTCCGCCGCCCCGGGCGCGGCCGGGACGAACACGCCCTCGCCCACGTCGCCGCCCGCCGGCACCTCGAACTCCTCGCTCGTACCGCGCTCCAGGTCATATTTGATGAGTGCGGTGTCCCGCCCTGCCGCGCGCTCCCGCATGACGTAGCCGAAGCGGTGGTGGACGGTCAGCCGCCGGGGGTCGACGCGGGGGTACTCCACCGGCCGGTCGTCCAGCGGGAGTCGGCGCACGGTGCCCGCCGCGGGGTCGACGGTCCAGCGCTCCAGCCGGGCGAGGTGCTCGCCGGGCAGCCGGTGGCGGTCGAAGTACCGTTCGTAGACGACGAGATGGACGGTGATCAGGCCGTCGGCGCGCTGGTACGCGTTCATGGGGTGGAAGACGAAGCACGGTTCGGTCTCCAGCCAGCGCGTCTCCGCCGCCCCGCCGTCGCGCGGCAGGACCCCGAGCCGGGCGGGCCTGCCGGTGTCCCAGCGCGGATGGGGGCCGCCGTCGCGCGGGTCCCGCCCGAAGACCACCGGCAGGTCGTACAGCAGCACGTATCGCTCGGTGAGAGAGAAGGCGTGCATCATCGGCGAGCCCTCGACGGGGATCTCGACGTGCCGGCGCACACAGCCGTTCCGCCCGGCGACGACGTACTGCACATACGGCCAGTCCAGGCAGTACGCCACCGCGTGGAGCTCGCCGGAGCGCGGGTCGGTCACCGGGTGGGCGGAGAAGCCGCCCGGCAGGGTGCCGTGGAAGTCGAACGGGCCGATCGTATGGAGCTCGGGGTCCAGCTCGTAGGGGAGCGCCCCGCCCTCGACGAGGGCGAGACAGTGCCCGGCGAAGGACTGGACGTGGGTGTTGGGCGCGAAGTCCAGGCCCCGGTGGCGCGGCCCGTGCAGCAGCTTCTCGCCGAGCCGCCCGGCGACGGCGTCGGAGCGCACCCAGCGGTTGCGGTACCACTCGGCGCGACCGTCGCGGAGCCGGACGCCGTGGATCATGCCCTCGCCGCCGAACCAGTGGTAGTCGGCCGGGTCGGCGACGTGCACGGGGTTGGGGCCGTTGCGCAGATAGCGGCCGCGCAGCGACTCGGGCAGCCGTCCCGTCACGGGCAGGTCGAAGGCGGTCGTCTCGTCCGTCACGGGGGCGTAGAACCCCCCGAGGTACGGATTGCGCCCCTCGGCGTCCGGATTCCGGTTCATGCCGTCCCACCTCCACCGGCCCCGTCCCCGCCGCCCCCGGGCGGTGCCCCCGACGCTCGGCCGTGATTCCACCAAACAGCGGAAGGCGGCGTTCGGCCAGTCTCCATCCGGCGGTCGACCGTTCTTCACCGGGCCGGGGTAACCGCCCGAAGGGGGCTTTCGTTGTCGGGAACGCCTGGGGAAGCCCAGGACACGGGCAGGACAAGAGCAGGGCAATAAATGAGGTCAGGGCAACCCTGTCCGCATGTTCCGGCCTCTTTATCGGTGAGTATTACCGGACCGAACATGAGTACCCACCACGGGGGCAGGGAGTTGAGAGGCGCATGGGCCTGACCAGCAGGTCACTCTTGTACACGGTGGTATTCGCCGCCGTGTTGTGCGTGGGGCTCACCGTCTGGATCTGGCCCCGGCTGGCCGGCCGCGGCGTCCGGCCGGTGCTGGGGCGGCTGGGGGCCATCGTGACCACCCAGCTGTCCATCATGGCGGCGCTGGCACTGGCCGTGAATTCCTGGGGCGGCTTCTACGGCACCTGGAATCAGCTCCTCGGGCGCGTCGACAAGGCCCCCGTCAATGTGAACGAGATGGGCCGGGGCGGGCCGTACGCCACGGTCGGCGCGTCGAAGGACGGGCTCGTGCAGCCGGCCGGGCCGCAGGGGCTCGACAAGGTGGGCGGAATTCCGCGCGGCCCCGCCGACAAGGAGGGGAAGGTCCAGTCGGTCCGTATCGTCGGAGAGCGCTCCCGGGCCATCAACCCCGCATTCGTCTATCTCCCGCCGCAGTACTTCCAGAAGCAGTACGAACGTCACCGCTTTCCCGTCATGGTCGTGATCAGCGGCTATCCCGGCGGGATCATGAATTTGGCCCAGCACCTCCAGGTGCCGCAGACGGCGGGCCGGCTGCTCCAGGAGAACAGGATGCAGCCGACGATCATCGTGATGGTCCGGCCGACGATCGCGCCGCCGCGCGACACCGAGTGCGTGGACGTGCCCGACGGCCCGCAGGCGGAGACGTTCTTCACCAAGGACCTGCCCGACGCGCTCAAGAGCACCTACCGGGTCGGCCACGACCCGAGCGCCTGGGGCGTCCTCGGCTACTCCTCGGGCGGCACCTGCGCGCTGGAGCTCGCCATGCGCCAGCCGAACGTCTACCCGGCGGCCGCCGCGCTCTCCGGCGACTACAAGGTCGGCAACGACCTCACCACCGGCAACCTCTTCGGCGGCGGCCCGGACGCCAAGCGGAACCAGCAGGAGCACGACCTGCTCTGGCGGCTGGAGAACATGCCCGTGCCCCGGGTGAACGTGCTGGTGACCAGCAGCAAGAAGGGCGAGAAGAACTACGCCGAGACGGAGAAGTTCCTCAAGGCCGTCAAGCAGCCCATGACGGCCTCCTCGATCATCCTCGCCGAGGGCAGCCACCACTTCACCACGTGGCGGCGGGAGATCGGCCCGGTGCTGGAGTGGATGAGCCAGCAGCTGACGTTCCCGCAGGACACGGCGGACAAGCAGCCCAAGCCGAAGGACGGCGGCAAGCCGTCCGGGACGCCGGATCCCTCGCAGGCCGCGAAGCCCTCGCCGGAGCCCAAGCCGACGGAGGAGCCGAAGGCGTCCGAGGAGCCGAAGGCGTCGGAGGAGCCCGAGGCGGCCGAATAGCCGGCCGCTAGCCGGGCCCGCCCCGCAGCTGTCCGCCCAGCCAGGCGAAGGCCGCCGGGTAGAGGTTGATCCAGGTGCCGTAGTTGTGGCCCCCGGACGGCAGCAGCATCGTCCGCAGCCGGACCTTGGTGCCCGCCGCCTCCCGCTGGAACTCCTCGACATAGCGCGGCGGGCTGTCCCGGTCCTGCCGGGACGTCGCCACGAACAGCCCGACGTCGGCGTCGGTGTGCCGCACCAGCCACGTCGGGCTGTTGCGTTTCCGCAGCCCGGGATCGGGGATCGCGCCGCCGTCGCCGTTGAGCGGATCCGGGTCCAGGGCCGCGCCCGCGGTGTACGCCTTGGGGTACTGGAGCGGCAGCTTGGCCGCGCAGTAGCCGCCGGTGGAGATGCCCAGCACGCCCCAGGACTCCGGGCCCCGGCCCGTGCGGAAGTGCTTGCGCAGCAGCTCGGGCACATCCTCAGAGAGCCAGGTCGCGACCTTGCGGCCGGGCACGTCGGAGCAGTCGGTGTCGACGCCACCGGGGTTGATGATCGGCACGGCCAGGATGAACGGGCGGGTCGCGCCCTCCTTCAGCAGCCGCTCGTAGGCGCCCGGCATCCGGCCCAGCTCCATCCAGGACTGCGGCGAGCCGGGCACCCCGTGCAGCAGGACGACCACCGGGAAGTTGGTGTGGCGGTAGCGCTCCTGCTCGTACTGCGGCGGGGTCCACACCAGGACCTGACCGGAGAGCTGGGAGCGCGAGCCGCGGAAGTACGTCTCCTGCATGCCGTAGTCGGCCTTGCTGAAGCGGGCGCGGTGGGCGGGCGGGCCGGGCATCGAGACGGGCCCGGTGCTCTTGCGGCCGAGGAGGTCGTCCCAGGAGGCGTAGAGGCCGTAACTGGAGTTGATCGAGACCGCGACCACGCAGATCGCGGTCGCCTGACAGAGGCCGATGAGCAGGACCCGGCCCAGCCAGCGCAGCGGCGCCGGCCCGGGGACCCGCCCCCACAGCAGCAGCGTGGCGACCACGGCCAGCACGGACGCGACGACGAGCAGAACGAGGAACGCGGTGCTGGTGAGACTCAGGCCCATCCCGCGGACGCCCCTTCGGCTCGTCGGTCCCGATGGCGGGACGACCCTAATGGAGCGGGGGAGGGAGCGCCGGAGAAAACGGGGCAGGGCTACTCGGAAGGGTTGACAGCCGTATCGCCGGGCGGAGCGGGGGCGTTCCGCGGCCGTATGGAGGTCAGCGCGCAGGTGAAGAGCACCTCGTCGTCCTGATGGCCCCGGACGACGGTGGCGGCCGGCCCGCTCCGCCCCCCGGCGGGGGTCTCGCGGGTTGCCTCTATCCAGATGGGGCTGTCCAGTTCCGCGTAGCGGTGGAAGCTGCTGGTGAGCTCGGTGGGGAGGATGACCGGGTCCGGTGAGAGGACGGCGGCGGCCTGGCGGGCGGCCTCCAGTAAGACCATCCCGGGCACGTGGTCGACGGGGTGGTCGAAGAGGATGGGATGCCGCCCGTCGGCGCGCAGCCGCCACCGGGCCGCGCCGGGCGTGTCCTCCTCGGCGAGCACCACGTCGAACGGGGAGTGGCGGCCGACGCGCCGGGGGCGCAGCGGGGCGCCGAGCACGGTCGGCGTGCCGGGGAGCCGGTCGCCGCGCAGCCGGCGGTAGACCTCGGGAGAGGTGCAGGTGTACGAGGCGCTGCCGGTGGCGGCGATCGCCCCGTCCCGGCGGATGACCACGTCATAGCGCATGCCGCCGAAACTCCGGCCCTTGCGGCGGATTTCCGAGCATTCGACGTCCAGCACCAGTTCGGCGGGGGTGGACTCGAGCGTCGTGTGCTGGGGACGCAGCGAGTAGTCCAGGTGCCACATCAGGAACTGGAATCCAAGTGGTACGTCGAATTCCGCGTGGGCGAGCAGCGAACCGATCTGCCGTACGGTCTCGGCGATCAGCATGGGATCGTGCTGCACTCCCCGGAGCGGGGCGAAGAAACTGTGACCGCGCGGCCATTGGGCCCAGACCCGGAAACGGTTCGCCTCGACCTTGCGCCAGCCGGTGAGCAACACCTCGGCGACCGCCGCGCGGTGGACGTACTCACGCGGGACGGTGGTCGTCAGCCGGGGCAGGGCCGGGGCGAAGGACGCCGGGGCGGAGGTGGTCTGGGACATGGTTCCCCCTCGGATCTGCATGCAGCGCCCAGGATCGACTGCGGATATGTCAAGGTGCGTTCTGTCAGGGCTTCTCGAGCTGCTGACGGCCCCCCGGTCAACGCCCTTCGGGGGGTCAAGATACAAGGCGGGCGACGGCCTTTCAGCGCCGATGTGATTTACCTCTCTCACCTGGGGCAATCGCGGTGCGTCGCTCTGTAATTCGAGGGCACGTTCCCCACGTCTGTTCTTTCGTTCGACAATGGAGGTCGATAGTGGTCGGGTCCCTGCGACGGATACGGCTGGCCGCCGTCAATATCGACGGTGTCCTTCTCAACGACACGTTCAGCCCGGTGATCCACCGGTTCGTCACCGACCGGGGCGGCCGGTACACCGCCGAAGTGGAGTACGACGTCTTCTCCCAGCCCCAGTTGGTGGCGGCCCGCGCGCTGGGCGCGGCGGCCGGGGTGGACTGGACGCCGGAGAAGGTGCTGGAGGTCTACTTCCAGGAGCGCGCCGCGTATCTGGAGGGCGACCCGGTCCGGCTGCTCGACGGCGCCGTGGACCTGCTGCGCCGGCTGCGCGCCCTGGGCCTGCGCGTCGTCTGTTACGGCGGCCTCGACGCCGCTCACTTCGACCGCCACCTCGGCGCGTACGCGGACCTCTTCGACGGCCCCCGGTACGTCTGCACCAACGATTTCCGGCCGGGCCTCAAGGAGATCACCACGGAGTTCTTCGGGCTCCGTCCCGACGAGGCGGTGTTCATCGACGACGTCGCCCGGGTCGCGGAGACGGCGCGCGAGCTCGGCGTGGCGTTCATCGGGCACCCCTCCGGCTTCGTCCACGGCTTCCAGGGCGAGTTGATGCGGGCGGCGGGCGTACGGCACCTGGCCGGCTCGCTCTCCGCCATCGACGAGTCGCTGCTGCGCACCGTCGACGCGGAGGCCACTGCCGGGACGTCGTGGGCGGCCCCCACCGGGCCGGGCGACGCCTGACGAACCAGCATCATGGAGCCGGTTGACGGTACCGCCCCCGACGGTACCGCTGCCGGAGCGTGAGTGAAGGGGTTCCCTTGATGAAGAGTGGCCAGGGATTGCTGCGGGACCGCATCGCCTTGATCACCGGTGCCAGCAGTGGCATCGGCGCGGCGGCCGCACGCGTGTTCGCCCGCGAGGGGGCGACGGTCGTGCTGGCCGCCCGGCGCGAGGACCGGCTGCGCGAGCTGGTGACGGAGCTGCGCGAGGCGGGGGCCGAGGCGGCGTACGTGGTCACCGATGTGACCCGGCGCGAGGACACGGCCCGTGCCGTCGCCTTTGCCGTGGAACGATACGGAAGACTTGACTCCGCTTTCAACAACGCCGGTTGGGGCCAGGGGCGCACTCCGCTGCATCTGATGGACGACGACCTCTACGACGCCATCATGGACGTCAACGCCCGGGGCACCTGGAACTGCCTGCGGGACGAGATCACCGCCATGCTGGAGGGCGGAACCGGAGGGTCCATCGTCAACAACAGCAGCGTGGGCGGGCTGTTGGCCACTCCCGTGGCCGCCCCGTACGTGGCCGCCAAGCACGCGGTCATCGGATTCACCCGGGCGGCGGCCGCCGAATACGCGGCGAGCGGCATCCGGGTGAATGCCGTGGCCCCGGGCACCACGCGCACCGAGGTGGTGGCGGAGTGGTTCGACCGGAACCCGGGAATGGAGGCGGCGTTGCACGCGGCGTCGCCCCAGCCCCGTACCGCCGAGCCGGGGGAGATAGCGGAGGCCGCGGCCTGGCTCCTGAGCGACCGTTCGTCCTTCGTCACCGGCGCCACCGTTCCCGTGGACGGCGGCTTCCACATGGTGTGACGCGCATGGAGTGACACGGGAGTTGGGGGACCGGCCGCGCCGCCCCGGACGAATTGGTATCGAGTGTATTGCGCCATGTTGCCAGACGGCTCTTGATAGGATACGTACTCGCCGGTTTGATTTCCGGGGCGACCGCGGCACGTATGGCCGGCGACATGTCGCCCTCGCCGCCGGGACGCGGCGGAGCTATCTCATCGATCCGGAGGCAGACCGTGGCAAAGCAGGACCGCGCGATCAGGACTCGCCAGTCCATTCTGGAAGCGGCCGCGGTGGTGTTCGACGAGCGGGGTTACGACGCCGCCACCATTACGGAGATCCTGGCCCGGGCCGAAGTGACCAAGGGGGCGCTGTATTTCCACTTCGCCTCCAAGGAGGAGCTGGCGCTCGCCGTGATCGATGCCCAGATGATGACGGACCTCCCGGCCGCCGAGCCGGGCCGGGCGTCCAAGATGCAGGAATTGGTCGACATGGGCATGATCTTCGCCCATCGGCTGCTCGTGGACCCGCTGTTGCGCGGCAGCGTCCGGCTCACCCTCGAACACGGTTCGACGAACCTCAACCGCAGCGGCCCCTTCCACGGCTGGACGGAGCTGCACACACGGGTCCTGGCCGAGGGCAAGGAGCGCGGCGAGGTGCTGCCGCACGTGGTCCCGGCCGACACCGCGGAGCTGATCGTCGGCGCGTACGCCGGTATCAACACCATGTCCCAGGCCATCAACAACCGCTCTGACCTGGAGCGTCGCGCCACGATCCTCTACGAGCACGTGATGCCCAGCGTGGCGGTGCCCTCGGTGCTGGCCCGGCTCGACCTGGCCCCCGGGCGCGGTGCCCGGGCCCTGGCCGAGGCGGAGCGACAACGTCTGCGGTCGGCCGAGGCGGAGGGTGCCCTGGAGGCCGCGCCGGCCGGGGTGGGCTGAACCGCGGGCCGTTTTCCGCGCGGGTCGTTTCCCCGGTTTCCCGCCAGGGCGGAGTGACTTATTCCGGAGTGTCTTATTCCGTAAATAGGGTGCCGCAGGGCACCCGTTTCTCTTAGGCTGGCCGGAAAGCGACGGCTGAAAACATTCGTCGGCGGTAGAGCAAACCGACGTGACGGTATTGAATGTTGTATTGGCCAGCCACTTTTTGAGCAAGCGGCCGGCCCGGCCTTTCCCGTGGTGTGGGGCGTCAGCCCGAGTGCCGGCCCGAGTGTCAGCCCGCGGTGACGGCCTGCGCGGCGGTCTCGCGGGCGGTGGAGTCCAGGATCTCCAGGGCGACCCGGAGGACGGCCGCGCGTTTGGCCTCGCGGTCCCCCGGCAGCGCGTCCATGGTGAGCGCGCCGAAGTGGACGGCCAGCAGGGCGCTGGAGAGGCGTACCCGGGTGTCCAGCGGTGCCTCGCCGTCGTGGAGCAGCCCGGAGACCGCCGTCACCCGCTGCCGGAGCGTCTCGCCGATGGCGAGCTCGCGCAGCGTCGCCTGGTTCTCCTGGAGGATGTGGTAGATCGGCGCGGCCTCGCGCAGGGCCGCGCTGTAGCGGCGCAGCAGCTCGCGCTTGGTCTCCAGGGTGGAGGGCTGGTCCCGGCCCCAGGCGATCAGTTCGTCGACGGGGCGGCCGAGCTGGTCGGAGAGGGCGCCGAGGATGTCCTCCTTGGTCTTGAAGTGGTAGTACAGCGCGGCCTTGGTGACGCCGAGCTCCTCGGCGATCTCCCGTAGCGAGGTCTTCTCGTATCCGCGCGAGACGAAGAGGTCGAGGGCTGTCCGCTGGATGCGCTCGCGGGTGTCGCTCTTGCGTGCCTGGGATGTGCTGCCCATGGGCTCACTCTCCTGCTGGTCCGTGGTGCGCTTTCTTTAAGGTCATAACTAGCCCGTCGGCAAGTAAGTAACGGGCGACCCCCCTTATCGGTGCCCTTGTGGCGGCCGGGACGGGTGCGACGGAGGGAATCTAGCCGGACGGCAGGCAAGGCGAAACCATACTTGACGCCCGGCTAGGGGGCTCTTACGCTTCCGACCGAGCTGACTAGCCTGGCGGCAGGTACGTAAATGTGACTGGACCGAGGGGATGGTGCGCGTCGACATGGCACGACATGTTGCTGCCGCGATCGACTACTACGCACACGACTACTACGCGACGGGTCTCGCCGCGGCCGGTGGTGCGCGCCATGAGGCGCCCGCCGACGCCGCGCCGGACGACCGGGCTCCGGCCGGCCGTTCCCCGGCGGAGCCCCTGCCCGCGGTATTCGAGGGGCTGAGCGTCCCGGTGCGCACGGCGGCCTCGCTGTTGGGGCTCTCCCCGTGGACCGTCGCCCATCTCATCGAGCGCGGCGAACTGCGCAGCGAGCGCGGCGGGCAATATCGGTATGTGACGCTGACCAGCATTTTTTCCTATCGACGGCTGACCCGTTGAGGGTCTTTTGGATATCGCTATGAACGCCGATCGGGCTTAGCGCGTCCCACTGGATCGAACGAGTGAAACCCCGCAACCCAAGGAATGGGTCGGAGTTATTCAGAACGCTTTCTCTGTGGGGGCGCTACTCGATCGAAAGGCATAGACGTGCTCAAGAAGGTTCTCGCCACGGCCGCCCTGTCGGCTTCCGCGGTCGGCGCCGTCGCCTCGCCGGCGATGGCCATCGGAAACGACCAGGATGTCCTCAACGCCAATGGCGCCAAGACCGGTTACGGCAACACGGCCACCGGCGGCAAGGAAAGCCCGCAGATGAGCCTGATCCAGGGCACGCTGAACAAGCCGTGCGTGGGCATCGGGAAGATCAACGCCCAGGGTCTCGTCGGGGCGGTTCCCATCAACCTCCAGGACATCCCGATCCTCACCTCGCAGCAGCAGCAGCAGTGCACCGACAACTCGACGATCAACGACGGGGACGACCCGCTGTCGCACATCCTCGACGAGATTCCGATCCTGTCGGGCAACGGCTCGGGCAACGGTCACTGACCGGACCGTCCGGCTACGGACAAGAGTCCCTCTGCGGCGGGTGTGCGGGACCCGCTGCGGGGGGACTCCCCTTTTCTCTGCGCTGGGCCGAAGGGATGAAGGCCGATAACCTTCGCGGCCGCTCCGAGTTAGGCAGTGAGTCCAGGAATTCCGTCGACCGGAGCTGAGGAAGAAACGTGTTCAAGAAGGTTGTGGCCACGGCCGCGCTCGCGGTTTCCGCGGTCGGTGTGTCGTCGGCCCCCGCGTTCGCTTACGGCGGGAGTGACGCCAGGGACGTCTACAACGCCAACGGTGCCATGCAGATGTACGGCAACACCTACACCAGCGGCTATATGAGCCCGCAGATGGGCCTGATCAACGGCTCGTTCAACAAGCCGTGCATCGCCATCGGCAAGCTGGGCGTCCAGGGTCTCCTCGGGGCGGTTCCCATCAGCATCCAGGACATCCCGATCCTGTCGTCGTCGCAGCAGCAGATGTGCACGGAGAACTCGACGATCAACGACGGGGACGACCCGCTGTCGCACATCCTCGACGACATCCCGATCCTGTCGGGCAACGGCTCCGGCAATGAGGGAGGTCTCTTCGGGGAGTTGGGCGGCCGGGGGCACGGTCACGGTCACGGCCACTGACGGCCGCGCCTGACCCGCCCGGTGCGGGAGCCGCCCTCCGGTCTCGGGGCCGGGGGCGGCTCCCCTTCCGTTTTCAGCCCGCTTGTCTCAGCTCTCGTGGTAAATGGTCAGCACCGCGCCGCCGACCTCCACGCGGCGGTGTCCCAGCCGTTCCCCCCGGCGCAGCGCGCGCAGGCAGTCGCGGAACATGGCCATCTCCTCGCCGGTCAGCACGGCGGCCGCCAGGTCGAGCAGTTCGGCGACGCTCCGTTCGGTGAGCACTTCGGGCAGCTCACCGGAGAGCAGGACCACGGATTCCCCACAGCGCCCCCGTACGACGGCGTTGGACGTCGAGGCACCACTGACAACGAGCACGCATTCCCCCTGGCTTCGGGCAGACCGAGACGATAGCCCGGTGGGGACGCGCTCCTCGGGCGGACGCGAATATTCGCCGGAATCCGGTGATCCAGGGAACCGTGGACGCCGCCGACGACGTCCGGTACTGAACTCGCCGGCCCGAACGGGTGGTTCAGCCCCCGTCCGGGTGGTCCTTGGGCGAGCGTTCGAGCAACGACTCGACCAGCGCCGCCACATGCCGGCGGTCGTCGGCGGACAGCCGGTGGACACTCGCGATCAGCAGATCGACCTCCGGGTCCGCCGGCGTGGCCGGCTCCCTGGTGTCCGGGGCGGCCGGTTCCGCGGTCGGGTAGAGGTGGATCCCGCAGGCCTCGGCGGCCGCGCGGCGCAGGGTGTCCAGCGGGAGCTCGAGACCGCGCGACAGTCCTTCGAGCGTGGCCGGCTGCGGCATCCGCACCAGACGCTCGGCCGTGGCCAGGTGGTGCACGGTCGACCGCGGAACGCCGCCCCGGCGGGCGACCTCCCCGTAGGACCACCCCTGCCGGTCCAGTCGATCTTTGATGATCTGGCTCAGTGCGTTGGTCACTGAAGGTCGCTTCCTGCTCTCGGCTGGCTCGGGCGCGCTCGGGTGAACCGATTCTACGGAGGCCGTCCAGAGGGGATCTTCGGGGAACCACTTGCGCGGCGTCGGCGGACCCCACTACTGTCCAATCTCGTTGGACAGCTTGTCCGACCGCATCGGACGCGAGCCGGGGGGTCCTGCCCGGGTCCGGTCGCGACACCGCGGTCCGTCATCGCGGACCACGATCCCGAGGGGGACGACCATGCTCGATGTGCACGAGCTCGACGCCGAGTCCGCTGAGCTGCTGCCGGGTCGTGAGGCCCTGGGGAAGCTGAAGTTCAGCTTCTCCCGCACCACGACCGTCACCAAGCACATCGCCAACGTCTCGGCGCACAACACGTCGACGGCGCTGAACGTCTGCTCGCCCGACGCCGTCGCCCAGTCGGCGGCCACGCAGACCATCGCCATCCAGCAGTAGCGGCGGGGGCCGCGGCCGGCTCCGGCCGCCCGCGGCCCGCCACCGGCACATCGTTCGCACGTCGTCAGAGAAAGGCACTGCCATGAGCATGAACGCGCACGAGCTCGACGCCGAGTCCGCCGAGCTGCTGCCGGGTCGTGAGGCCCTGGGCAAGCTGAAGTTCAGCTTCTCCCGCACCACCAGCGTCACCAAGCACATCGCCAACGTCCACGCGCACAACGAGTCGCTCGCGGTGAACGACAACTCGCCGTTCGCGGTGGCGCAGTCCGAGGCGGCCCAGTCCATCTCCATCAAGCAGTAGGCCGGTCCGGCCCACGCGCTCGGCGGACCGCGTCCAGGGGAAGCGCGGTCCGCCGATCCCCAGGGGGGCTTGGGGGTTGGGGACAGGGGTGGATCCGTCGAAGTTCGTCCAGGGGGAGACCAGATGACGGTGGTCGGAGACCACGAGGCCGGCCGTAGCCGCCATCGCCGCACCACGGGCACGACCACGACGATCCACTTCGGCACCGGGGGGACCGAGGTCCGGACAGGGGACAGCGGAGCCCCGGTGCCGGGCCCCGGCGGTTTCCCGTACGTCCTGCCACCGGCGTACGCGGAGGGGGAGACCACCGGGACCCCGCCGCCGCCCGACGCGGAAGCCGTCGTCCCACGGCTCAGCGCCGGGCTGCGGCTGCACGGCGAGTACCAGGGCTCGGGGTTCACCGAGCCCAAGTACATCGCCCGCCGCGGCGACGGCCAGGTGGTGCAGCTCTCCCGGCTGCTCCACCTGGTCGCCTCCGCCGTCGACGGGCGGCGCGACACATGGGCCATCGCCCGGGAGGTCAGCGTCTCGTTCGGCCGCGAGGTCAGCGCCGACAACATCGCCTATCTCGTGGAGACCAAGCTCCAGCCGCTCGGCATCACCGTGCCGCCCGGCCAGGAGGGCGACGAGGTCCACGCACCGCGCTCCGACCTGCTGCTGGCCCTCAAGGGCCACCGCGTGATCTTCAACGAGCGGCGGGTCGCCGTCATCGCCCGCTCGCTGGCCTGGCTGCACCGCCCGCCCGTGGTGGCGGTCGTCCTGATGCTGGCCCTGGCTATGGACACCTGGCTGTTCGGCGTCCACGGCGCGATGACGCCCGTGCTCAACGTCCTCGACCAGCCGCTGCTGCTGCTCGTGGTCTTCGGGCTGACCGTCGCCTCGCTCGTCTTCCACGAGTTCGGCCACGCCTCGGCATGCAGATACGACGGCGCGACACCCGGCTGCATCGGCTGCGGCCTCTTCCTGATCTGGCCCTCGATGTACACGGACGTCACCGACGTCTACCGCATCGGCCGGGCCGGACGGATCCGCACCGACCTGGGCGGGGTCTACTTCAACGTCGTCTTCATGCTGCTGCTGACCGGGCTGTACTTCGCCACCGGCCAGCCCTTTCTGCTCTGCGCGGTCTACCTCGGCCACTTCGAGGTGCTGGAACAGCTGATGCCCGCCGTCCGGCTCGACGGCTACTTCATCCTCGGTGACCTCGCCGGAGTGCCCGACCTCTACGGCAAGATCAAGCCGATCCTGCTGAGCGCGCTGCCCTGGCGCGGCACCGACCCCGCCGTCGCCGACCTCAAGCCCAGGACCCGGGCCGTCGTCACCACCTGGGTGCTGACCATGGTCCCGCTGCTGGCCGCCGAGGTCGCCTACGCCCTGTGGAACCTCCCGCGCCTGATCGGCACGGGCATCCGCTCCCTCACCCAGCAACTCACCGGCACCTACGAGGCGTTCGCCGACGGCCAGCTCGCCGCCGGGCTCGCCGGAGTGCTGGGCAGCCTGATGCTCATCGTGCCGCTGGCCGGCATGACGTACCTGTCCATCCGGCTCTCCGGACGGCTCGGCCGCAACGCCCTGCGCGCCACCGCCGGACGCCCGCGGCTGCGCACCGCGCTCGTCCTGGCCGTCGTCGCCGTGGCCACGGTCCTCGCGTACGCCTGGACCAGCGGGGTCACGCCCAAGCCGCTGCCGCCCAAGCCGCCGATCGCGCCGATCCTCCAGCCCAACGTCCCCACCGTGCCGCCCGCGCCCGACCCGGCCGAGGCGAACGCGCACGCCCCGATCGCCGGGCGCGCCCCGAGCGGTGCCATCCCGGACGCGGCCACCCCGGCGCTCTCCCCGCTGCCCTGGCGCACCCCGTCGGCCGCCCCGGGGCTCCCCTCGCCGCCCCCGTCGGCCGCCCCGGCCCCGGCCGCCCCGGCGGCGGGCCCCGCGCCGGCCCCCAAGCCCTCCGCGGTCCCGGCCCCGATCGTCCTGGCGCCCACCACGGCGCCCCCGAAGCCCCCCGCGCTGCCGCCCTCCCCGGCACCCAAGCCGGTGCCCACCCCGGCCGCGACCGCGTCCCCGTCGGCCGCGTCCGCCCCGCCCGCCCCGGCCCCCGCGCCGGCGAGCCCCCCGGCCCCGGTGCCCACCACCGCGTCCCCGGCGCCCCCGGCACCTTCGCCGACGGCGACGCCTGCCGCGACCCACTGATCCACTCAGTCACACCGTCGCAAGGAGCACTCCATGAACGCCTACCTCTCGCGTCACTTTCTGCGAGCCGGTCTCCTGGCCGCCGGGCTCGCCGCGGCCGCCACCGGCCCGGCCCAGGCCGCCGAGGCCATCGCCGTCACCCAGGACGGCGTCCGGACGACGGCGGACCACCGGCACCACATCGAGTACCGCGACAGCTTCACCATCCACCAGTTCGGCACGGTCGCGGCGGCCCGCGTCGGCAACCGCGCGGACGCCAAGTCGGTGGGGTGCACCGCCGACGACGCCTGCCGCTCGGTGGCTCTGTCCTTCCAGGTCGTCACCCTTTCGGGGCAGAACGTCCGGCTCTCCGCGGTCAACAACGGCCACGCCGTCAACGAGCACTGCGACGGCTGCCAGACCCTCGCGGGCGCCTACCAGTTCGTCGTCTCGACCGCCACGCCCGCCCGGCTCACCGCCGACGCCCAGCACCGGCTCGCCGGCATCCACCGCAGGCTGGACGCGCTGAGCGCCTCCCGGGTGCCCGCCGCCGACCTCAAGCGCCAGGCGGACGCCCTGGCCGACGAGGTCAAGGCCCTGCTGTCCCAGCCCACCTCGCTGACCGCCGCCCACCCGGCCCGCCCGTCCGTGAAGGTCCACCGCCAGCTGGACGGCTGGCCGCAGCACTGACGACGACACTCGCGGGGCGCGGCACGGCCGCGCCCCGCGACAGCACGTGGTGATCATTCCCTGCGCGATAATCACGACCATGGAAGCGGATGGCCCTGAGCCGATCGCCGGGTCCTTCCGGCGGCTGATCGCCCACCTCGTCACGGCGGGGACGGCGTATCCGCTCGTCCTGACCGGCGGCCTCGCCCTGCGGGCGCTCGGCCTGACCACCCGGCCCGTGTGCAACGCGGCCCTCGCCACCGACAGCCAGGAGCCGATGCCCGCCGTCGTCGCGGCACTGCGCACGGCCCTGGAGGAACACGGCTGGCGGGTGGGACACACCGAGACCGACCCGCTGTCGGCCCGCTTCGCGGTGACCGACCCGGAGACCGGGGAGGAGCGCGCCGTGCAGATCCTCAAGGAGACGGTCTGGCGCCCGCTCGTCCCGACGGAGCTCGGCCCCTGCCTGGCGGCCGAGGACGTCGTCGGCACCAAGGTCCGCGCCCTGGCCGCCCGGGGCTTCGCCCGCGACTTCATCGACGTCCACGCCGCCTCCGCCCACTGGCCGCCCGCCGAGCTGGAGGAGTTCGGCAGACGGCACGCCTGGGACGAGGCCTTCGACCCGGCCGACCTGCGGGCCCGGCTGGACGGCGCCGACTGGATCGACGACCACGAGTTCACCGCGTACGGGCTGGCGGAGGACCGGGTCGCCGAGCTGCGCGGCTGGGCACGGGCCTGGTCCGACGACATCGGCGAACGGCTGCTGGAAGAGGCGCCGTACGAGGACGAATCCGAGGACGAATCCGAGGACGAACCTGAGGGCGAGTCCGAGGATGAGTCCGAGGCCGAGGACAGCGCGGACCCTCCGTTCCAACAGCCCTGACCAGGGACTTTCGCTGGAATCAGGGGTGTTACCGTCTGGGCTCCTACAGGAACGCAGGCGAGGACGGGGGTCGCGCGTGGCGAACGCACGGGAAACGGGACGGAAGAGGGAAAAGGGCACTGGGCCCCAGGGTGAGATAGCCCTGGTGAAGGGTGTCGCCGTGGTGGCGGGGCTCTTCGCCACCTGGCATCTGGCCCTGGTGGCCACCGCCGACGACATGGCCGTGACGGACGTCGCCGCCACCGTCAAGGCCCTCGCCCTCCACCGGCCGCTGGACGGACTGGCCGAGGACGGCATCCGGGCCGCCTCGCCCGCCGTCACCGTCTGCGTCTGGCTGGCCTTCATCGCCCTGCCCATCGCCCTGATCACGCTGGCCGTGCGCGCCCGTGCCCGGCGCGTCCACGGCGCCGGCGGCGAAGGCCTGGCCTCCGCCGTCGAGGCCCGTCACAACCTCGGCGAGGCACGCGCCCGGGCCGCCGCCGCGCAGACCCGCGCCACCAGCTTCTCCGGCAAGGACGGCCGCCACGACGCCAGGGCCGTCGCCCGCGCCGAACTGCGCGAGTTCGGCTGGCGGATGGGCCGGCAGCTCGGCAGCGGACAGCCGCTCGTCGCCACGCCGGAGGACTCCATCGCGGTCATCGCCCCCTCCGGCGGCGGCAAGTCCCGCAACGTCGTCATCCCCGCCTGCCTCGACGCGCCCGGCCCGCTCGTCGTCACCTCGACGCGTGCCGACGTCCTCGACGTCATCGCCCAGCCGCGCTCCCGCCAGGGCAAGGTGTGGGTCTTCGACCCGCTCGACACGGTCGGCTGGCCCGAGCGCATGGTGTGGGACCCGGTCGCCGGCTGCCAGGACGGCGAGACCGCCACCTCCCGCGCCCTGTCCTTCTCCGTCGGCATGGGCGCCGACGACGGCTCGTCCACCAACGCCGGCTTCTTCCAGCAGACCGCCTCGTCCGCCCTCACCCGCCTGCTGCACGCGGCCGCGCTCGAAGGCCGCACCATCGAGCACGTACTGCGCTGGGCCACCAACCTGGAGAAGGCCAGCGAACCCCGCGCCATCCTCACCGACCACCCCGGCGCCGAGCCCGGCTGGGATGTCCTGCTGCGCTCCGTCTCCACGGGCGCCGACGAGACCGTCGCCTCCACCCGGCAGACCCTCGCCGCACAGCTCGAACCCCTCGCGCTGCGCAAGGTCCTGCGCTGTGTGACGCCCCAGGAAGGCGTGCCGGTCTTTGACGCGGACCGCTTCGTCGCCTCGCGCGACACGCTCGTCCTCATCAGCGACTCCAACGCCTCCACGAACGTCTCCCCGCTCACCACCATGCTGCTCGGCGAGGTCGTCGACGCCGCCAAGCGCCGCGCGCCCCGGACGCCGTCCGGCCGCCTCGACCCCTTCCTCCGCCTGGTGCTGGACGAGGTCGCCAACGTCGCCCCGCTGCCGAAGCTCCCCGCGCTCGCCTCCGACGCGCGCGGCTACGGCATCCACCTCGTCTACGCCCTCCAGTCCCTCGCCCAGGCCGGGCAGCGCTGGGGCGACAAGGAAGCCGCCACCCTCCTCGACAACGCCGCCGCGACCATGGTGATGGGCGGCCTCAAGGACATCGAGGCCCTGCGCCGCTTCTCCGAGCTCATCGGCGAGACCGAGATGGCCGAGCTCTCCACCTCCCGCGACACCCAGCGCCTCTTCGGTTACACCACCTCCGAGGTCAACCGCGAACGCCGCATCCTGCGCCCCGAGGAGATCCGCCAGCTCCCGCACGGCCGGGCCCTCCTCCTCTTCCGCGGCGCCCCGGGCGTCATCGTCGAGCTGGAACCGTGGGACCAGAGCCCCGACGGCCAGGCGCTGCGCGCCGCCGAGCAGGCCACCCGCGCGGCACGCGTCGGCCGCCCGCCGATCGAGCACCTGTAAGGGGGGCGCTGACAGTGGACGACGTACTGCCGATGGACGACGTACTGAAGCGTTCGGACTTCGCCGCCTACCGGGCGGACCTGGAAGAGCACATCAAGAAGTTCGCGCTGGGCGTCAAGCGCGAACAGGGCGAGGTCGAGGAGATCCTGGGCGAGATCCTCGACCGCCTGAACGCGCTGGAGGCGGTCGCCGTGCCCGGGGCGTCCACCGGCGGCGGCCACCTCCCGTGGTCGCTGCGCGCCACGGAGAAGGACTGGCAGGACCTGGCCGACTGGATCGACTGGCTCGGCCGCCACTACGCACCCCAGCTCCACCTGCGTTTCTGGCCCTGCTGGCCGGCGCACGGCGGCGTCGTCGAGGAGCTCGCCGCCCTCCGCGCGGCCTGGTGCGCGGCCGTCGAGGCCGACGCCGACCCGGCGCGCGCCGGCTCCGAGCTGGCGTACTGGCACCAGATGTGGCTGTGGCCGACGGTCGAGCGCATCCGGCAGAACTACATGTTCAGCGAGTGCGAGACCGACCACTCCCCGGACCGCCCCGGCCGCCCCACGGACACGACCGCCCTCCGCGCGCGCGTCGCCGAGGCGGAGACGGAACGCCTGCGCCTGGAGAACGCGCGGTACGCGTTCTTCGCCGAGGTCCCGCCGGGGTTCACCGTCGACCGGCCGGACGGCCTGTGGCGTTCGGCCGACGACGAGACGTGGGAGTACCTCTCCCTTCTCGACTGGGAGTGGCACGCGGTGGAGAAACCGCCGGTGAAGCGGGAGATCCTCCACCCGCTGCCGGCCGAACGGGCGCTGGAACTGGCCGCCGACCGTCAGTCCTGGGTCACCTACTGGGCCCACCACACCGACGAGCCGGACTGGCGGGCCGGGATGCCGCCGACCACGGTGGTCCGGCGCCGGCGCAGCCCGGAGCGGGTCCTCGACGAGGCGTACGGCCCGGACGGCGTCTGGGAGCCCACCGACGCCGTCCACGACTTCCTCAGCGCCCGGCCCTCCGACCCCCCGCACCTGGTGGAGATCGACGCGACGGAGGCGGCGCGGCTGACGGACGGGGACATCGGCCTGTGAGCACCGACAAGCCGGTGGGCACCGACAAGCCGGTGGGCACCGACAAGCCGGTGGGCACCGACAAGCCGGTGGGCACCGACAAGCCGGTGGGCACCGACAAGCCGGTGGGCGCCTGGCAGGACGCCCGCCCCGACGACGCCCGCCCCCTGTCCCTGACGGCCGACGAGAACCGCCTCGTCACGGCCCGCTGGGAACGCGCCCGCGCGGCCCATCCGCAGCTCGACACGGTCGTGGAAACCCTGGCGTCCCGGCTGGCCGAACCGTACGGGGCCCGCCTGGAGGGAAAGCAGTACCGCCTGAAGTCCCTCATCGCCTTCCGCCGCCGGGCCGCCGCCCGTAAACGCCTCCGAGTCGACGTGGAAGCGTTCGCGCGCAAGGTCACGGACCTCAACCGCTACACCCTCGTCCTCGCAACCGATCACTACACGGCGGGCGTCCAGCAGACATACGCCCTCCTGCACGAACAGGGCTTCGAGCTCGTCCCCGGCTCGGAACGGAACACTTGGGAGGACCCCCTCTACAAGGGATTCCGGGCGGCCTGGCAGCGGCCGGGCGGAGAGCCACGATTCGAGATCCGCTTCCATACGGCGGAGAGTTATTCGGCCCAGTCCGAGAACCAGCTCCTTTACGATCTCTACCGCTCGGGGCGGGTCCGGGACGCGCATGCCGTGTCCGGCCCGGAGTTCTCGAAGGCGCGCGAGCAGGCGGCGGAGCTGGTGCAGAGCGGGCGTTACGGAATGAAATCCGGAAGGGAAGGTCACTGATGGGTGATCAGAGCACTTACGAGTACTTCGTCAAGGCGACGCCGCCGAACACGCCGGAGCGGCCCTCCAGCCTGTGGCGGCGGTCGGGGGACGAGTGGGAATTCCTGTCGCTGCTCGACTGGGAGTGGCACAAGGTCAAGGACACCATCGAGCATGTGCCGGGGCCCGGGGCCCTGCATCCGGTGACCGCAGAGCGGGCCGCGGAGCTGGAGGCGGACCGGCAGGGCTGGGTGACCTACTGGGCGTTCTACTCGTCGGAGCGCAGGTGGCGTGCCGGCAAGGGTCCCACCACGGTGGTCCGGCGCCGGAGGAGCCCTGAGCGTATTTACGACGAAACGTTCATGCAGGGCGATGTGTGGGAGCCCGACAGCGCGATCTTCGAGTTCTTCGACGCGCGTCAGAGCAACCCCCCGCACCTGGAGGAGATCACGGTCGAAGAGGCTGAGCGACTCCTTCAGGAACTGCGCGGCGTGATGGGGGCCACCCAGCTGTGAGCAGTTCAGACGTCGGCGCGTGGCAGGGCTCGGCGGAAAAGGCCGAGGACCACCTGCAACTGACGGCCGACCAGAACCGCCTGGTCACCGCCCGGTGGGAGGCGGCCAAGGAGGCACGTGGCGGCCTCGACGACATGATGCGGGGCATCGAGCAGCAGTCGGCCTCGCAGGGCGGCAGGCTGGAGGGGCTGGACCACTCCCTCAAGGGCCTGGACTCCTTCCGGCGGAAGGCCGCCGTCGCCGTGAAGCGAGGCAGTGACGCCCAGGAGGTCTGCGAGGACGTCGACGACCTCAACCGCTACACGCTGACATTCGAAACGGACGAATACGTCCAGGGCACGAAGCAGACGTACGCGGAGCTCCAGGAACGCGGCTACGAGACCGTATACGAGTACAACACCTGGGAAGACCCGGTCTATAAGGGTGTGAACACGGCGTGGGAACACCCGGAGACCAAGGAGCGGTTCGAGCTCCAGTTCCATACGCCGGAGAGTTTTAAGGCGAAGTCGGACAACCACGAGCTCTATGAGCTGGCCCGCTCGGGGAAGTTCGAGGAATTCAACACCAAAAAGGAGCCGAAGCGGTCCGAGGCCTACCAGGAGGCGTCGGACCTTCTCCAGAACGAGCGGTACGAGAACGTCCGCATCCCTCCGGGCGTCGAAGAGCTGAACGAGCGCAAGATTCGTGCCACGCTCAATCCGAATCTGGACCCCGAAGTCATCGAGCACGTCCGGCGCATGGAGGCGGATCTCCAGGCCACGCATGCCGCGGCCAAGGAACAGCAGCAGGCGAACACCCTCGGCAATGGCCTGGGCGAATCACTGGATACCGGCGGCCGGGGCCTGCGTGACAGATTGGGCGCGAAGGCCGAACCGCCCCGCCGCTCCGACGTGTCGCCCACCATCGCCGACCCCGTTCCGGCGCAGTCGCGCGGGCGTGGCCGATCGATGTCGTAAGGCCTGCGCAACAGAATGGCTACAAAGGGCCGGGCCCGGCCTGGCCGCCTACGCGGACGCGTCGGCGGGGTCACCCGGAACCTGGGGCGAGCGCTTCCGATACAGCCCATATTGTCGGAACTTTGCGCCTATTGGCGCGGGCAGAGTTGGTAACTGTTCTGCTACTAGTTGTCAAATGAAGACATTTGACGATCAGTAATCAGCCAACGTACTGTCCTCGCACTCAGGCGTTGTACGGGGGAAGGGTCGCCAGGGTTGAGCACATTCAAGACAGTCGTGTGGCGAATACTGAATCTGCCGGAGCCGCACGACAAGGCTCCGGTAGCGCCGACTGCTGACATGCTCGCGCCACAAGCAACCCCGGTGGCCCAGCCCGCCGTCGCCCCCTCTCCCGCGCCCGTTTCCGCCCCCGCCGGCCTCCAGCAGTGGACGGACGCCGCCGCGCGGCTGCAGTCGCAGACGCCGGGCCCCGCCCGCACCGAGCCGGCGGCGCCCGAGAGCGCGCCCAGGACCGCCCCCGGCAGTCAGGTCCCCTGGCGGATCGAGGACGAGAAGAGCGGCTCCAAGTTCGCCGTGAAGGTCGGCCGTGGCGTGCTCTGGGGCGTCGTCGCACTCGCCGCGATCACCGGCATCCGGTCGTGGTTCTGGGCCCCCGCCCCGCCCAAGCCCGCTCCCACCAAGGTCGACAGCGGGCCGCAGTACCCAGTCCAGGAGGCGCAGGCGGTCGCCGCGCGCTTCGCGCGCTCGTATCTGACCTGGGACGAGACCGACCCGCAGGCGCGGGCCGGCGCCCTGGCGCGGGACGTGCCGAGGGGCACCGACACCACCACCGGCTGGAATTCCAAGGGCCGCCAGTCCGTGCTCGTCGTCCTGCCGAGCACCGTCTCCGTGGTTGGCGACAAGCGCGCCCGCGTCCGGGTGGACCTCCTGGTGAGCGGCCCGGCGCCGGCCGACTCCGCCCCCGCCCCCGCCGACAAGGACAAGGGCGACAACAAGGACGACGCCAAGAAGGGCGACTCGAAAAAGGACGACGCCAAGAAGGACGCCAAGCCCGCCCCCGCCACTCGGTGGATGGGTCTGGAAGTCCCCGTCGTCGAGGCCTCCGGCCGTGTCGTCGTCACCGGCGAGCCCGGCATCGTCGGCGTGCCGAACGGCGGCCCGTCCGTACCGGCGCCGACCGCCAAGAGCAACGACATGGAGTTCAGCGACAAGACCCGCGGCGTGGTCGAGGAGTTCTTCTCGAAGTACGCCACGGGCGAGTCCGGTTCGGTCGCCGCGCCCGGCGCCTCCATTCCCGCCCTGCCGTCCGGCATGACGCTCGGCACGATCCGCAACTGGACCGTGGACGAAGGCAGCGGCACCGACCGCGTCGGCACGGTCGTCGTCAGCTGGAACGTCGGCGGGGCCGAGATCGAGCAGACCTACCGGGTGAAGGTCACCCGCGTGTCCTCGGCGCAGGCCGAGCGCTGGCAGGTCTCCGAGGTCCACGGCGGATTCACGCCGTAGCGCGCCGGTCCGCCGACACCCACCCACCCACCCACTCACTCATTCATTCACTCACTGCTGTCCGTTTTCACCACGGGGGAGATACCGATGCAACTCGCGCTGACCAGTGGCGCCGAACTCAAGTCCTGGGTGTTCCTGATCGCCGGGAACATCTTCCTGATCGTCCTCGCGGTCAGGGCCATCGGCCACTACGCGAAGCGCGAGTGGGGCGAGCTCCTCGGCCACTTCCTGGCCGGCGTGGTCGTCGCGGGCTTCGTCTTCGCGCCGGACGTCTCGCAGACGATGCTGACCGAGGTCTGGAAGAAAGTCGCCGGCTCGTGAGGGTGGGGCACACGTTCACCCGCCACTTCGACCTGGAGACACGGCAGCACGAGCTGTTCGGCATGGACCTCGGCGAGGGCCCCTCCCGCCGCGTCCTCGTGACCGGTGCCGTGATCTACGGGGTCTGGGTGGGTGGACTGTTCCTCGCCTTCGGGATCCCCTCGAAGATCTTCTTCACCCTCTACTTCGCTCCGCCCGCGCTCATCACCTTCTACGGCGCGCAGCGCTCCCGGCGTAACGAGCGGCGGTGGAACCTGACCCAGTGGGCCCTGGCCATCCGCTATCTGACGGTGGGCCACCGGCCCGTCATCAACGGCGGACGGCGCGCGGCCGACCGCAGCGAGTGGCTGCCGCTCCGGGCCCGGCTGGGCGATCGGACGGACGAGTTCCTGGCCCTCCCGGGCATGGGCGTGTTCGAGGGCGCCCTCGGCGGCGACGAACCCAAGCCGACGGCGGGCCGCCCGGCGAAGCTCGACGCCCGGCCCCGGCTCTACGGCCCGGACCACGTCTACCGCGTGCGGACGCGCGGCCTCTCCGCGAAGGAGCGCAAGGCCGCCGAGCAGGCGGCACAGAAGAACGTCCAGCACGCGGCCCAGCAGGCGTGGACGGGCAGTGCGGCGCACCGGCCCGGCCCGGAAGGCACGTAAAGGTAGCCGACATTGAAGCTGTTCAAGGGCATCGCCCGTTTCCTCGGCGTCGAGGGTGACCGTTCCGCCCCGCCGCCCCGCTATGTCGCCCTCGCGGACGGCCTGATCGTCACCGAGACCCACGCCGAGGCGTGGTTCGTCCTCTCGGGCTCCAACACCGACCTGATGTCGGAGAGCGCCCGGGACGCCGAGCACGACCAGGCCAGCAGCGCGCTCGCCCGCACCCTCTCCGGCTACGACTGCCACCTCAAGGTGCTCTGGGCGCCGCTGAACTCCAACGAGTACCGCGACGAGGCGGAGAGCCTCTTCTCCGCCGGCGACTACGCCGCCTGGGCCGAGACCCGGATCGACCGCCTCGACGACCTGGAGCTCCCCACCCGGCTGCTGCTGCTCGGCGTCCGTCTCGTCGAGCGCTCCACGCAGGCGAAGGCCCGGGGCAGCCGCGGTGTCCAGGACGCCATGGGCATCGGCTCCACGTCCGTCGCCCCGAAGGAGCTCGCGCGGCTCGACGCCCTCACCCGGCGCCTGGGCCGACAGCTGGAGACCACGCCCTGGAAGGCCCAGCCGGCCACCGTCGAGATGCTGGCCTGGATGATCGCGCGCGAGCAGCGACGCGGCGCGCCGCTGCCGACGCCCGACGGCGACGGCACGATCACGGGCGCCAAGCTGGCCCAGCTCACCCGCGGCCGGGTGCTGCCCTACCCCGACCACCTGCGCATCGTCGACCAGCGCGGCGAGACCTCCGCGTGGACCGCGGTCCTGACCATGGACGGCTTCCCGGAGGAGATGGAGTCCCCGGGAGCTGGCGAATGGCTGCGGGCGATCGCCGAGATCACCTACGTGCCCGAGTACACGGACGACGACCTCGACCGGGACATCCACGTCAAGCCGGTCAACGCCGAACCGTCCGTCCGCTTCAGGGTCCTCCACAAGCGGGACGCGCTGAAGCAGATCGACGAGGTCCGCCGGCTCGCCAAGGAGCAGCGGCAGAGCGCCGCCAAGCACTCCGCCGGCGAGACCGCGCAGGAGATCGAGGAGACCGAGGAGACGATGACGGCCCTCTCGCGCGACATGAAGCGCGAGGACGTCACGCTGCTGGAGGACCAC
This sequence comes from Streptomyces sp. NPDC037389, assembly GCF_040636475.1. Lineage (NCBI taxonomy): Bacteria > Bacillati > Actinomycetota > Actinomycetes > Kitasatosporales > Streptomycetaceae > Streptomyces > Streptomyces sp. NPDC037389. Next base: position 134,728 of record NZ_JBEZUS010000004.1, on the reverse strand, counting down.
CCCCGCCTGATCGTCAGCAGTGACGTTTCGCTGGAGGACCTGCGCAACCGCTGCGATGCCGTCATCGGCTTCTACGGCGGACTGGGCATCGAGGTCAGCGTCGCCGCCGAGGAACAGCGCGAGCTGTGGCTGGAGTCCCAGCCCGGCGACATGCTGCGGGTGCCGGACCTGGTGCACACCCGGACGGTCGGCGCGTTCGCCGGCTCCTGGTTCTGGGGCGGCGCGTCGGTGGGCGACGACTCCGGCCCGATCATCGGCTACCTGACGGGCTCGACGCCCGGCGTCGTACGCAACGACCTCACCGGCGGCTCCGAGCGTGGCGACGCCACGACCTCGGCCTTCATCGGACGAAGCGGCCGCGGCAAGACGACCGCCATGATGCTGTCCCTGCTGGACTCCGGCTTCCGCGGCTCCTTCGTCCTCGCCCTGGACTTCAAGGGCGACATGGGCGGCCTCGTCTCGGCCGGCCGCCGCTACGGCCTCAACGCCCACCTCATCGAGACGGGCTCGCAGTTCGCCGGTGTCGCCGACCTCTTCACCCTCCTCTCCGGCGAGAGCGCCGAGCGCGCCCAGACCGAGGTCCCGGCCCAGCTCGGCATCGCGCTGCCGCAGCACCTGCGGATGCGCGGCGCGGAGACCCCGATCCAGAGCGCGGTCAACGAGGCCATCGCCGAGGGCGACCCCGCGACCTGGAAGGTCATCGAGCGGCTGCGGAAGTCGGACGACGAGCTGAGCCGCGAGGCGGGCGACGCGCTCTACGAGCTGTCGCTGACGGGCCTGGGCGCGCCCTTCATGGGCAGGCCGTCCGGCACCACGCTGATCACGCCTTCCCCTGGCATCTGGGTGGTCCAGGTCCCCGGCATCACCCTGCCGTCGCCGGACGACGGCCGTGACGACTGGTCGGTGCACCAGCGGCTGTCGGTGGCCCTCGTCCACTCGCTGCTCGCCTACGGCATCAGCATGGCCGGCCGGAAGGACCTGCGCGGCCTGCGCAAGGTCGTGGCCGTGCCCGAGGTGCACGTCCTCACGGCGACCCGCGAGGGCAGCTCCTTCCTCCAGTACATCGCCCGCGTCGGCCGTGCGCTGCACACCGCGCTGGTCGTCGACACCCAGGACCCGGAGTCTCTGGCGAGCCTGACGGGTCTGGTGGAGCAGATGACCACGGTCTTCGGTTTCCAGCTCACGACGGCCGAACAGCAGGACGCGATGGCCGCGCTGCTTGACCTGCCGAAGGGCGACCACACGCGCCAGCTCATCCAGGCGATCGGCGTCGACGTGACGCAGGAGATCCGCCACGGCCACTGCATCATGCGCGACCGCCGATTCAGCAGCGCGACAGTGCAGTTCGACGTGCCGTCGCTGGAGATCCTCGAGCTGCTGAACACGACGCCCAAGACACAGACCGTGGCACCGGTGCCGAGTACGTCCGAACCCGAGGGAGTAAACGCATGAAGCGAACAGCGACGGCGGCCGTGGCGGTGGCGTCGGTCCTGGTGGTGACCGGGTGCTCGTCGTCGGACGGCGATTCCGGCAAGGACGGCAAGAAGCCGGGCTCCGGGGCGTCCAAGACGCCGGAGGCTTTCGGGCAGGACGAAGCGGCGATGAAGGCCGTTGCGGTGAAGTACCGGCAGGCCGTGGACCAGCGGGATTGGCGCCAGATGTGCGAGTTGTCGACCCAGCAGGGTCGGGGCGGCAAATCGGTGGAGGACTGCGCGAAGGAAAACAGCCCAGGCGATGGTGACCACACTCCGGCCACGGTGAAGGTCGAAGGAGATCCCCAGACCATTCCGGCATCGGGCGACTACCTCGCCGGGACCGGGCTCATGGTGTCGTCGACGGTCAACGGCAGTGATGGCCGCCATGTCTATCGGATAGCCCTGCGCATGGTCAAAGAGGACGGCAAGTGGCTGGTCGAGCAGAGAGCGGACGTCTATGACACCGACATGAGGCACGGTGCTCCCGTGCGCGACGCCCTCCTGAGGTCGTAGGGATGAGGATTCCCCGTTTCCGTAACCTCGTCATTCCGGTCGTCGGGGCGCTCACCACGCTGATGGCGGCAGGCGGCGCCGCCGCTGCGAAGGATAGGGACTACTCGAAGTACAACCCCGCCGGCATGGGCGCGCTGCTGCCTTCGCCCGGCACCCGGCCCGCCGGGCAATCGGGGACGCTCTTCGAGCGCTACAGCGGCAGCGGCCTCTACCAGCTGGACACCCAGATCGGCTGGGACGAGATCGGCTATCAGATCCAGAACGGCATCGCCACCATCTTCATGGGCCTGACGGTCCTGGTGGGTCTGGCGGCCGTGGTCGTCGTGCAGTGGGCCATCAAGTTCACCTCCGTCAAGGAGCTCCAGGACTCGATCACCCATGCCATCTCCGGCGCCGCCGGAACCGTGTCCGAAACTCTGCTCCCCACGGCCCTGGCAGTGGGAGCACTGGTGGCGTGGGCCAACCACAGAAAGGCCGGTGGCAGCGCCCTCAGCCAACTGGGCTGGGTGGCCGCGTCCGGCATCCTCTCGGTGTCATTGCTGTCCACACCACAGGTATGGGTGGACGGAATCGACTCCGCGCGCAGCATAGGCAGTTCGGTGGCCATGGAGGCCGCCAGCGCCGGTCTGGGTGCCGAGACGAAGGAGCCCATCGACATCAAGGGCGATGTTTCCTTTAATGGGTCGACCCAGGACAACATGTTGCGCAAGTCGGCGGACGCGATCTGGCGCTCGTATGTCGTGACGCCCTGGTGCGTCGCCGAGTTCGGCAACCTCACCACGTGCAAGGAGTTCGCTCAGGGGCTCTGGGACGAGAAGGGTGACAACACAAAGGGCCGCGAGCAGTGGCTGCACGACAAAGTGTGCGCCAATGACGGCGAAGACGGCTGCGAAGGAGGGGTGGGAAGGCCTGCCGTCGACTGGCGCCAGGGCAAGAACGCCGGCCGCGTCCCCGTCACCATCGCCGCCTTCGTCTGTGTCGTCCTCTTCGCCGCCCTGGCCATCGCGCTTGCCTTCGCCTCCCTCGCCTCGCTCATCGGCGCGCTGATGCTGCTCCTGGCGGGAGTGGTCTTCGCCTGCATGTGGGTCATCCCAGGTAGGCCGAGACAGTGGGGAGTGCGCTGGTTCGACATGCTGCTGGGCTTCACGCTCCAGTCGTTCGTCAGCACGATGGTGCTCGGCTGTGTGCTGATCCTGAACACCGCGAGCGTCTCGATGATCGGCAAGTACGGCTGGTTCGCCTCGGCGGGCATCAGCATCACCAGCGCGGTCGTGGCGTTCAAGTTCCGCGGCGTCATGGAGAGCATCGTCGGTGTCACCGGCGCCATGAGCCCGGGAGCGTCCGCGTTCGGCTCCGCGATGGCACGCGGCGCCGGAAGGCTGGCGGGCCGTGCCACCGGCTGGACGGGGCGAAAGGCCCTGCGCGGCGCCGGAATGGCGGGCAGGGGGGCCGGCCGGATGGCGATGGCCGGGGCGCGGAAGGGCGCCCAGGCCTTCGACGAGAAGGCCTCCCACATCGGTAAGGCCGCGTCCATGAACTCCTGGATGGCCAAGAACGCCGCCGTGCCTCTCAGCCCGGGCCCCGGTGGCAAGTCCCGGGACGGCGCGGCGCAGGGCGCCTCGGCACGGGGCGCCTCGGGCGGGCAGGACGCCTCCGGCCGACAGGGCACGGGTGGCATGGCCGGCCGACGCGGATCCGGCGGCGGGACCGGCGCGGGCACGTACCGCGGCGGCGCCGGCAAGACCGTGGACCTGCCGGCGCGGCGCACCACCCCGGTGGGAACCGTACGCCCGAGGCCTGTTGCTGGAGCAGCGGAGCGGGACAAGGCTCAAGGCAGGAACGTACCGGCGCAGCCCGGCCGGGCGGGGGCCGCGGCACAGCAGCAGGCCGCGAACCGTCGCCGTCCGTCGCCCTCGCGACCCGGCGGCGGCAACGGCCAGGACGGCTACCGCTTCCGCTCGGCGCCGCCGCCGCGCAGCGTGCCCCGGCCGCAGCGCATCAGTGACGGCCGCAGGGCGGCGGCCGTGGCCCACCGGAACGGCTCCGCGCAGGCGCAGAACCGGCAGGCGCAGAATCGTTCCTCCTCCGGTGCCGCCACCACGGCCCGGACGCCCGCGCCCGGTCGTCGCCGCAGGAGGGGGAACGGCTCATGAGCAAGGCGGACAGGTCCAAGGACTCCGCCGAGTGGCGTGAGCTGCTCAAGGCCGGATTCGAGTACGAGTACCCCGAGGAGATCCAGCAGGCCCCCAAGCGCTCCCTGCGCCGCCGGGCCCGCAAGATCTACCGGCAGGATCAGAAGGTCGAGCTCAAGCGGCGCATCGCCGAGGAGCGGCGCCGCGAGCCCGTCACAGCCGGCGGCGCGGTCGTGGTGGTCGTCTGTCTGCTGCTTGTCGGCCTGGCCGCCAACCACTGGTGGCCCGACCACGCCGGGGCGCCGTCGACGGTGGTCCAGGCGGGTGGGGACGCACCGGGCACGGATGCGCGCCCGGACCGGGGCGGGAGTCCCGGCGGCGCGCCGTCCCCCGCCGCGTCCGCCTCCACCGTGCCGAAGGCCGACCTCAGCACCCCGGAGAAGACCGCCGACGGCTGGGCGCGCGCCTACCTGAACCGCAACCCGCCCGTGGACAAGGACCAGAAGGTCCCGGTCCGGCGGGCGGCGCCGTGGATGACCGAGGCGCTGGAGAAGAACCTCGAGCAGTTCGACGACAAGGCCTGGTACCAGCTGGTGGCCGACGGCGGCGTGGCCACGGTGGACAAGGTCACCGTCGGCCCGGCCGACGACGACCGTGTGCGCAAGCAGGCGGACACACCGACACGTGTGTGGCGGAAGGTCACCGTCGACACCACCGTCGCCGGCTACCAGAAGCACAACGACACCAAGGTCTTGCTGACCGAGATCACGCGCGGCGACGACGGCTGGCGCGTGGGCAGGGTCCTGGGGGTCTGAGCCGTTGAACGGACGTGAGGCCCTCGCCCTGGCGGCGGGGGGAGCCCGGCGTGCCCTCATGGTCAAGCTGGGGGTACCGGTCGCGGCCCTGTTCATGGCCTTCCTGATCCTGCTCGGTGCGTTCGCCGGCATAGGCGGTCGCGGGGCGTCCGCCGCCGCCTGCGGCAAGCCCGGCCAGCCCGCCGACGACGGCGCCAACGGTCGCGGCGGGGACGGGACGGGCGGGGCGGGCAAGGAACTGCGCGCGCGGCAGGTGCAGAACGCGAAGATCATCGATCAGGTCGCCAAGGACGGAAAGCTGCCCGGCAAGGCCACGCTCATCGCGCTGATGACGGCCCTGGCGGAGTCGCAGCTGGACAACATCAACTACGGCGACCGGGACTCGCTCGGTCTCTTCCAGCAACAGTGGTCGACGGGCTGGGGCACCAAAGAGCAGATCATGGACCCCAAGTACGCGGCCCACATGTTCTTCTTCGGCGGCGACAGCGGCGACCCGCCGGGTCTGACGGACTACAAGTGGGAGAACATGTCGCTCAACGACGCCGCCCAGAAGGTGCAGCGATCCGGTTTTCCCGACGCCTACGGGCCGAAGGAGACCCAGGCCCGCAGCATCGCCAAGGAAGCCGGCATCGACCTGGAACGGGCGGGCGACAACCACCCCGACCAGCCGGGGAAGTCCGGGAACAAGCCGGCGCAGGACGGCGACAAGAAGCCCGACGGCAAGGGTCCGGGCAACTGCGACGCCACCGGCACAGGCGGCACCCCCGCCAAGCCCGGCGAGCCGTTCCACGATGGCGCCTCGGGATGGCCAGCGAAGGTGGCCAACCGCCGCTCGACCGCCGACGCCATCGCGTGGGCGCGCGCCGAGGCGGCCAGCCACCGCGCGGACTGGTACCAGAAGTGCCTGGCCTTCACCTCGATCGCGTACGGCTGGAACTTCTCCGGCACCGACTACGCCATCGACCACTACACACAGGTCATGCCCAAGGACATGAGGCACGACGGCGACCGCAACCCGCCGCCGGGCGCCCTGATGTTCTGGGACACCGGGCACCGGGCCGGACACGTCGCGATCTACGTCGGGGAAGGCAAGATCGCGTCCAACGACATCGAGGGCAGGGGAGAGATAGCCATCGTCCCGGCCACCGAGATCGAGACCAAGTGGAGCGCCAAGTACCTGGGCTGGTCGCCCCCCTACTACCCCAACGCGGGATGATCCTGATGATGATGGTGCGGCGGAACCGAAGGGCACGTTGCTCGGCGTCCGGCGGGAAGTAAGGATTGATTGGTCATGCCTGTTGTGACGGACCTCGACTCGGTCCCGCTGACGCCCGTGTACACGATCGTCATCAGTGCGGCGGGAGACGCCACCGTCGACGGGGAGCAGGTCGAGAGCCTGCCCGGGCAGGACGCGCGTACGTCGGCCCTCGCCGACATCCGCGTCCGGGCCGCCCGCCGGGGGCACCCGGTGCGGATCAACGCCAAGGAGCCGGACGGTTCGGTCTGGCCCCTGATCGTCGATCACGACGGCGCGGTGACGCCGCTGGACGCACCGCACCCGGTGCCGGCTCCGACGCCGTCCCCGGAACCGGCGCCTCCGGTGATCCCGCCGACCCATCCACTCGAACCGCTGGCCCCCCACCACGCCGCCGTGCTCGGCCGGGTCGTCGCCGCCGAACTGCGCGGCGACCTGGCCGGGGCGGCCGTCGCGGCGGAGGAACTGGAGACGGCGCTGAGCGCGGAGCTCGGCCCCTTCCACCCCCACACGCTCGGCGCGCTGGGGACCCGCGCCTGGCTGTCCCTGCTGCTGCGCGGCGACTGGGCGACCGCCACCCGGCTCCACCTGCTCACCGCCGAACGCCGTCACCAGGCCGGGGCCCGGGACGCGGAGACCCGCCGCGCGGCCCGGAACGCCCACGCCGCCTGGGCACTGCTGCGGACGACCGATCCGACGGCGGCGGAAGCCCTCCGGCCGGAACTCGGCAGAGTCGCCCACCTGACGACGTAGCGGGGTCGGGGGGCTCCCGAAGCCCCCCGACAACGCAACGGACCCCAGGCCATTCGGCCTGGGGTCCGTCCAGAAGAGCGGGCGACGAGAATCGAACTCGCGCTCTGAGCTTGGGAAGCTCATGTTCTACCATTAAACTACGCCCGCGCGAAGGCCCCTCAGGGCCTCGTATCGTCGCACACTCTACCTCATCGAAGGCCTCCGGTGCACTCGCCGTGGGGCCTTCCTGTCGTGTGAGGGCGCTGTGGTGGCGATGGGGACGCGGGCGTGGCGGGCGGGAGTTGGGGCGTACCGTGGGGGGTCGGCAAACCGTGAGGGGGTGTCGGGGTGCCGCGCTCCGGTCGGTCCGATTCATCCCCTAATGTGGATTTTGCCGGTCATGTACTTGGGGAAAGGGAGCTCTATGGAGCGCACCGTGGTTCGTTGTGCCGAGGGGCACGTGTTCAGCACCGCTTCGTTCCCGATGCAGCATCTCGGACCTTCCCGGATCGGCCCCGGACGGCTGCTGCGCTGCCCCCGCTGCGCGCGGCTGCGGCACTCCGTCCCTGTGGCGTCCGAGAAGAACCGATGACGAAGAGCTGATGACACAGAGCTGATGGTGAAGAGCTGACGACCGGCGCGACCCCGGCCCCGTCCCGGGGGCCGGGGTCGCGTTGTCAGGTTGTCCGGCTTCTTTGCGTATCCTCGAGACGTGCTTCTCTCAGACAAGGACATCCGGGCCGAGATCGACGCCGGCCGTGTGCGGATCGACCCGTTCGACGAATCGATGGTGCAGCCGTCGAGCATCGATGTGCGGCTTGACCGCTACTTCCGGGTGTTCGAGAACCACCGGTACCCGCACATCGACCCCGCGGTCGAGCAGGCGGACCTCACGCGTGAGGTGGTGCCGGAGGGCGACGAGGCGTTCATCCTCCACCCGGGCGAGTTCGTGCTGGCCTCGACGTACGAGGTGATCACGCTTCCCGACGACGTCGCCTCGCGGCTGGAGGGCAAGTCCAGCCTCGGCCGTCTCGGTCTGCTGACGCACTCGACGGCCGGCTTCATCGACCCGGGCTTCTCCGGGCATGTGACGCTGGAGCTGTCGAACATGGCCACGCTCCCGATCAAGCTGTGGCCCGGGATGAAGATCGGCCAGCTGTGCATGTTCCGGCTGACGTCACCCGTCGAGCATCCTTACGGGTCCGCGAAGCACGGTTCCCGCTACCAGGGACAGCGTGGGCCCACGCCCTCGCGGTCCTTCCAGAATTTCCACCGCACGCAGGTCTGACCGTCCGCAGCGACGACGGTCCAGGGAACAGGGCGAAGAGCAACAGTGAGTGAGATCCGCGAGAACCTGACCTACCCGATCTTCGGGCAGGCCATCCGTGAGCTGGCACAGACCATCGCGGACGACGGCTACGAGCCGGACATCATCCTGTCCATCGCCCGTGGTGGCGTCTTTGTCGCGGGCGGTCTGGCCTACGCGCTGGACTGCAAGAACATCCACCTGGTGAACGTCGAGTTCTACACGGGTGTGGGTTCCACGCTGGAGATGCCGGTCATGCTGGCCCCGGTGCCGAACGCGATCGACTTCTCCAACAAGAAGGTCCTCATCGCGGACGACGTCGCCGACACCGGCAAGACGCTCAAGCTCGTCCACGACTTCTGCCTGGACCACGTCGCCGAGGTGCGCAGCGCGGTCATCTACGAGAAGCCGCAGTCGCTGGTGAAGTGCGAGTACGTGTGGAAGCGCACGGACGAGTGGATCAACTTCCCGTGGTCGGTCGAGCCGCCGGTGGTGCGGCGCGAGGGCCAGATCCTCGACGCGTAAGGCGTAGCGGTACGACACGAAAGAAGGGCCCGTCCGGATGGACGGGCCCTTCTCTCATACCGTCTCTAGAGCGTGCCCAGCTTGATCAGCGCCAGCAGCGCGACCAGCTGGATCGCCGAGGCGCCCAGCGCCCGGGGCCACGGCAGGTCGTGCGACTTGCTCACCATCGACGTCAGCAGCGCGCCGCCCGCCAGCCAGGTGGCCCAGCCCAGGACCTGGACGAGGGTGCTGTCGCCGCCCAGGAACATCGCGAAGAGCAGCCGGGGCGCGTCCGTGATCGACATGATCAGCATCGACAGACCGACGGTCGGCTGCCATATGCCGTCGCCGCCCAGCTGCCGGGCGAGGGTGTGGGTGACCGCGCCGAGGATCAGCCCGGCGACCACCATGATCACGCCGGTGATCAGCACGGCGGGCAGCACATCGGCGAACGAGGCGCGCAGGACGTCCGCGCGGGCCTTGTCGAAGCCGAAGACGGCGAGCAGGCCGTAGACGAAGGTGACGATCAGGGCCGGGGCCCACACCTGGTGGTCCCGCATCTGCCAGAAGGTGGCCGACGGGCGCAGCACGATGCCGGTCAGCAGTTCCTTCCAGTGCAGCCGCGGGCCGGGCGGCGGCGGGGGCGGACCGGCGGGCCCGTCGCCGTAGCCGCCGTACGCGTCCGGTGCCTCGCCGACGCTGAACTGCTGGGTGCGGCCGGCGTCCTGCCCGTAGTACGGGTCCTGGGGGTAGCCCTGCGGGGCCTGCGGCTGCTGGTACGGCTGCTGCGGTTGTCCGCCCCCGCCGAAATACTCCGGCTCGTCGTAGCCGCCCTGCCCCTGCCCCTGTCCCTGCGCCTGCCACTGCCGCTGGTCCCCGTAGCCGCCGCCGGGCGCGCCGGAGTGTCCGGGCGCGCCCTGGCCGCCGCCGTACGGAGCCTGTTGTCCTTGCCACGCGGGCCCGGGGCCCTGGGCGTCCCGTCCTCGTCCCATCCTGAATCCAGCCACGTCTTCGAACGTACCCGCTCCGGAGAGTTCCTGAAGCCGCCCCCGGGCGAACAGGCCGGGCTTTGCGGCCGAGCTGTGACATCCCCTAGGGGAAAACTCAGGGGACCGCCCTATCGCCCCTATCGCTTGGGCAGCCAGCGGTCGGGCGAGAGCAGCTCGTCGGCCCCCACGTTGCTGATCATGCGGCGCATGACGGTGAGGGCGGCGGCGTACTCCTCGTCCGTGATGCCGGCGTGGATCTCCGCGCGCACCCTGCGCACGACCTCGAAGATGCGCTCCTTGGCCTCGCGGCCGGCGTCGGTCAGCACGTAGCGGTCGTCGGTGCCCTCGGTCATCCAGCCGCGGGCGAGGAGAGAGTACAGCGCCTGGTCGATCTCCTCGGGCCGGTGGTCGAGGTTGACGGTGAGCGACTCGCGGAGCTCCTGCCGCGTCAGGCCGCCCTCGACGAGGACGGTGCGGTTGAGCACCCACCACTGCGGCTGCGTGACGTCCTGCGTGGCCAGGGCGGCCCGGATGTGCCGGATGACGGCCTTGTGGGTCGCGTAGCTCCAGTAGCCGATGGGCTGCCCGGCGAGGTTGCCGTCGTCGGCCTTGGGGGTGGTCAGCTGGGTGTTCTGCGTCGTCGTCATGTGAGTGACAGTAGGACCTCAAGCATGGTTGAGATCAAGAGTGTTGGTGGTCACGAGGGGTACGTGCGGAATTCGGAGGTGTCGACGGTCCACGCGCCGACGGAGACCTTGTCGCCGAAGGCGTAGTCGTGGCGGGCGCGGTAGCAGAGCTGTCCGTCAGATCCGGGGCCGGGATCGGACATCACTGACACCGTCCCCTTGCGGGGGTCGATCAGCAGGTACAGCGGGATACCCATAGCCGGGTACTCGTCCATCTTGTCCGTGTAGTCGTTGCTGTGATTGGACGGCGAGACGATCTCCGACACCATGGCCAGGTCGCGCGGATCGAAAGGCTCCATGGTCTCCTCGGCGAAGACTTCCTCCGGTACGACGATCAGGTCCGGGCGGCGGAGCTTGCCGAGCGACACGTCCTCGATTTCCCCGCCGGAGTGGGCCACCAGCCCATCCTCGAGCTGCGGATCCAGCTGACGGCGCAGACGCATCGCGATGAGCTCGTGGGGCCTGGACGGCGACATCATCATGATGATTCCGTCGTGGGTGATCTCGACGCCCCTGATCGGGTCGGGAGCGTGCTTCATCAGTTCCTCGGCGATGGCGCGCATGCGGGCGTAGTCCATGGCGTGACTCCTGAGTGCGAGCTCTGAGCGCGTACGCGTTCATCGTCCCACGCCCCTACGACAACGGCCGGGCCCCGCGAACAGTCGTCGCGGGGCCCGGCCGTACGTGCGCTCCGGAAGCGGCTACTTCACCGGCTCCGGGTCCGGCTCCGGCGCGTCCGCCGGCTCGCCGTCGCCCTCCGGCGCGGCCGGGATCTTCACGGACTCCAGCAGCAACTGGGCCACGTCGACGACCTGGATGGACTCCTTGGCCTTGCCGTCGTTCTTCTTGCCGTTGACCGAGTCGGTCAGCATGACGAGGCAGAAGGGGCAGGCAGTGGAGACGATGTCCGGGTTGAGGGACAGCGCCTCGTCCACGCGCTCGTTGTTGATGCGCTTGCCGATGCGCTCCTCCATCCACATGCGCGCACCGCCGGCGCCGCAGCAGAAGCCGCGCTCCTTGTGACGGTGCATCTCCTCGTTGCGCAGGCCCGGCACCTTGGCGATGATCTCGCGCGGCGGGGTGTAGACCTTGTTGTGGCGGCCCAGGTAGCAGGGGTCGTGATAGGTGATCAGACCCTCGACCGGGGTGACGGGGATCAGCTTGCCCTCGTCGATGAGGTGCTGGAGCAGCTGCGTGTGGTGGATGACCTCGTACTCGCCGCCCAGTTGCGGGTACTCGTTCGCGATGGTGTTGAAGCAGTGGGGGCAGGTCGCGACGATCTTCTTCTTCGCCTTCTCGACCTTGACGCCCTCCTCCGCGTCCTCGCCGAACGCCATGTTCAGCATCTCGACGTTCTGCTGCCCGAGCTGCTGGAAGAGGAACTCGTTGCCCAGACGGCGGGCCGAGTCACCAGTGCAGTTCTCGTCGCCGCCCATGATGGCGAACTTCACGCCCGCCATGTGCAGCAGCTCCGCGAAGGCCTTGGTGGTCTTCTTGGCGCGGTCCTCCAGGGCGCCGGCGCAGCCGACCCAGTAGAGGTAGTCGACCTCGGTGAGGTCCTCGATGTCCTTGCCGACGACCGGGACCTCGAAGTCGACCTCCTTGGTCCACTGGAGCCGCTGCTTCTTGGCCAGGCCCCAGGGGTTGCCCTTCTTCTCCAGGTTCTTGAGCATCGTGCCCGCCTCGGACGGGAAGGAGCTCTCGATCATCACCTGGTAGCGGCGCATGTCGACGATGTGGTCGACGTGCTCGATGTCGACCGGGCACTGCTCGACGCACGCGCCGCACGTGGTGCAGGACCACAGCACGTCCGGGTCGATGACGCCGTTCTCCTCCAGCGTGCCGATCAGCGGGCGCTCGGCCTCGGCCAGGGCCGCCGCCGGGACGTCCTTCAGCTGCTCCTCGGTGCCCTTCTCCTCGCCCTCGGCATCCTTGCCGCCGCCCGCGAGCAGGTACGGCGCCTTGGCGTGCGCGTGGTCGCGCAGCGCCATGATCAGGAGCTTGGGGGAGAGGGGCTTGCCGGTGTTCCAGGCGGGGCACTGCGACTGGCAGCGGCCGCACTCGGTGCAGGTGGAGAAGTCGAGGATGCCCTTCCAGGAGAACTCCTCGACCTTCGAGACGCCGAAGACGGCGTCCTCCGCCGGGTCCTCGAAGTCGATCGGCTCGCCGCGGCTGGTCATCGGCTGGAGCGCGCCCAGCGCCACGTCGCCGCTGGACTCGCGCTTGAACCAGATGTTGGGGAAGGCCAGGAAGCGGTGCCAGGCCACACCCATGTCCGTCTTCAGCGAGACCGTGATCATCCAGATGAAGGACGTCGCGATCTTCAGCCCGGCGAAGAAATAGGTGAGGTTCTGGAGGGTGGAGAGGTCCATTCCCTCCAGCCACGAGACGACCGGGTACGAGATGAAGAACGAGGCCTCGTAGCCGTCCACATGGTGCTGGGCACCCTCAAGGGCGTGCAGCATGAAGATGCAGACGCCGACGATGAGGATGACGGACTCGACGAAGTACGCCTGGCCGGTGTTGGAGCCGGCGAAGCGGGACTTGCGGCCCGCGCCGCCCGGCCGGTTCAGCTGCCGGATGACGATGAGCACCAGGATGCCGAGCGCGGTCATCGTGCCGACGAACTCGACGAAGACGTTGTACGGCGCCCAGTCGCCGATGACCGGCAGGATCCAGTCGGCCTTGAAGAGCTGGCCGATGGCGTTGACGATCGTCAGCAGCAGCGAGAAGAAGCCCACCGCCACGAACCAGTGCGCGACGCCGACGACGCCCCACTTGTTCATACGGGTGTGGCCGAGGAACTCCTTGGCCACCGTGACCGTGCGCTGTACCGGTTCGTCGGTGCGGGCTCCCGCCGGTACGGGCTGGCCGAGCCGTACGAAGCGGTAGATCTGGAGGAGGGCACGGCCGAACAGCGCGACGCCGACCGCGATGAGGACCAGCGACACGATGATCGCGGCGAGTTGCATGGGAGGGCTCCTCCGGGTGGGAGAGCGGGATTACTAATCGGTAACTTATCCAGTCCGTTCGAGACTACTCACTCTCCCGCGCGCGATATACCCGCATCGCCGGTGATCTGCGTCGCGCAGGCAACCCTTCGCGGGCCTCCCGCACCCCTCCCGTGTCCCCGGGTGACCGTAAGGCTGACATAAAAGTTGAGCGGGCCCGACTCAGGTCTGTTGACAGTTTTTCCTCCCTGTTGCACCCTTGAGTCTGTTCCACTCAAGTCAGCTGGAGGAATCGACATGGCACGTGCGGTCGGCATCGACCTGGGTACGACGAACTCCGTCGTCAGTGTTCTCGAAGGCGGTGAGCCCACCGTCATCACCAACGCCGAGGGCGCCAGGACCACGCCGTCCGTCGTCGCCTTCGCGAAGAACGGTGAGGTGCTGGTCGGCGAGGTCGCCAAGCGCCAGGCCGTCACCAACGTCGATCGGACGATCCGCTCCGTCAAGCGCCACATGGGCACTGACTGGAAGATCGAGATCGACGGCAAGTCCTTCAACCCGCAGCAGATGAGCGCCTTCATCCTGCAGAAGCTGAAGCGCGACGCCGAGGCGTACCTGGGCGAGAAGGTGACCGACGCGGTCATCACCGTCCCGGCGTACTTCAACGACTCCGAGCGTCAGGCGACCAAGGAGGCCGGCGAGATCGCGGGCCTGAACGTCCTGCGCATCGTCAACGAGCCCACCGCGGCCGCCCTGGCCTACGGCCTGGACAAGGACGACCAGACCATCCTGGTCTTCGACCTCGGTGGCGGCACCTTCGACGTCTCGCTGCTGGAGATCGGCGACGGCGTCGTCGAGGTCAAGGCCACCAACGGTGACAACCACCTCGGTGGTGACGACTGGGACCAGCGCGTCGTCGACTACCTGGTCAAGCAGTTCGCCAACGGCCACGGCGTCGACCTGTCCAAGGACAAGATGGCGCTCCAGCGTCTCCGTGAGGCCGCCGAGAAGGCGAAGATCGAGCTGTCCTCGTCCACCGAGACCTCGATCAACCTGCCCTACATCACGGCGTCCGCCGAGGGCCCGCTCCACCTGGACGAGAAGCTCACCCGCGCCCAGTTCCAGCAGCTGACCGCAGATCTGCTCGACCGCTGCAAGACCCCCTTCCACAACGTCATCAAGGACGCGGGCATCGCCCTCTCCGAGATCGACCACGTGGTCCTGGTCGGTGGCTCCACCCGTATGCCCGCCGTCGCCGAGCTCGTCAAGGAGCTGACCGGCGGCCAGGAGGCCAACAAGGGCGTCAACCCGGACGAGGTCGTCGCCATCGGCGCCGCCCTCCAGGCCGGTGTCCTCAAGGGTGAGGTCAAGGACGTCCTGCTCCTCGACGTGACCCCGCTGTCCCTCGGTATCGAGACCAAGGGCGGCATCATGACCAAGCTGATCGAGCGCAACACCACGATCCCGACCAAGCGCTCCGAGATCTTCACGACGGCCGAGGACAACCAGCCGTCCGTGCAGATCCAGGTCTACCAGGGCGAGCGCGAGATCGCGGCGTACAACAAGAAGCTCGGCATGTTCGAGCTGACGGGCCTGCCGCCGGCCCCGCGCGGCGTCCCGCAGATCGAGGTCGCCTTCGACATCGACGCCAACGGCATCATGCACGTGACCGCCAAGGACCTGGGCACGGGCAAGGAGCAGAAGATGACCGTCACCGGCGGCTCCTCGCTGCCGAAGGACGAGGTCAACCGCATGCGCGAGGAGGCCGAGCAGTACGCGGAGGAGGACCACAAGCGCCGCGAGGCCGCCGAGACCCGCAACCAGGGCGAGCAGCTCGTCTACCAGACGGAGAAGTTCCTCAAGGACAACGAGGACAAGGTTCCCGCCGAGGTGAAGACCGAGGTCGAGACCGCCGTCGCCGAGCTCAAGGAGAAGCTCAAGGGCGAGGACTCGGCCGAGATCCGCACCGCGACCGAGAAGGTCGCCGCGGTCAGCCAGAAGCTGGGCCAGGCCATGTACGCCGACGCCCAGGGCGCGCAGGGCGCCGCCGGTGCCGCGGGCGCCGGTGCCCCCGGCGGCCAGCAGGCCAAGGCCGAGGACGACGTCGTCGACGCCGAGATCGTCGACGACGAGAAGCCGAAGGGCGGTGCGTCGGCGTGACGGAGGAGACCCCGGGCTTCGACGAGAACGAGAAGCCTGAAGGCACCTCCGACGCCACGACCCCCGACGACGCGGCGAAGGCCGCCGGGTCCGCCGACAAGGCGGCCCCGGCCGGCCCGGCCGCGGCCGAGGACCTCGTCGAGGTTGGCCTCCAGGCACAGCTGGACCAGTCCCAGGCCGCGCTCGGTGAGCGCACCGCGGACCTCCAGCGGCTCCAGGCCGAGTACCAGAACTACCGTCGCCGGGTGGAGCGGGACCGGGTCGCGGTCAAGGAGGTCGCCGTGGCGAACCTTCTGTCCGAGCTCCTCCCCACCCTCGACGACATCGGTCGCGCCCGCGACCACGGCGAGCTGGTCGGCGGCTTCAAGTCCGTCGCCGAGTCGCTGGAGACCATCGTCGCCAAGATGGGCCTCCAGCAGTTCGGCAAGGAGGGCGAGCCCTTCGACCCGCTGGTCCACGAGGCGCTGATGCACGCCTACGCGCCCGACGTCACCGAGACGACGTGCGTGCAGATCCTCCAGCCGGGGTATCGCATCGGCGAGCGGACCATCCGCCCCGCGCGCGTCGCGGTGGCCGAGCCGCAGCCGGGCGCGAGCCCCAAGGGCGAGGAGTCCGACGAGGAGAGCGGTGGCCCGGAAGAGGGCTGACGCCATGAGTGACGGGAAGGAGGGACGCCGAGGATGAGCCTCAGCAGGGACTTGCTGGAAAAGGACCTTTACAAGGTCCTCGGCGTCTCCAAGGACGCCACCGAGGCGGAGATCAAGAAGGCGTACCGGAAGCTCGCCCGCGAGTTCCACCCGGACGCCAACAAGGGCGACGCCTCGGCCGAGGAGCGCTTCAAGGAGATCTCCGAGGCCAATGACGTCCTGGCCGACCCCAAGCGTCGCAAGGAGTACGACGAGGCCCGCGCCCTGTTCGGCAACGGAGGCTTCCGTGCCGGGCCGGGCGGCGGCGGCTCGTTCAACTTCGACCTGGGCGACCTCTTCGGAGGCGCCCAGGGCGGTGCCGGCACCGGCGCCGGAGCCGGCGGCTTCGGCGGCGGGCTGGGCGATGTCTTCGGCGGCCTCTTCAACCGGGGCGGCGGCGGTCCCCGCACCCAGCCCCGGCGGGGCCAGGACATCGAGTCCGAGGTGTCGCTCAACTTCACCGAGGCGGTCGAAGGCGCCACCGTCCCGCTGCGGATGTCCTCCTCGGCGGCATGCAAGGCGTGCTCCGGCACGGGCGACAAAAACGGTACGCCCAGGGTCTGCCCGACCTGTGTCGGCACCGGCCAGGTGTCGCGCGGCTCGGGCGGCGGCTTCTCGCTGACCGACCCCTGCCCCGACTGCAAGGGCCGCGGGCTCATCCCCGAGAACCCCTGCGACGTCTGCCACGGCAGCGGCCGGGCCAAGTCCTCCCGCACCATGCAGGTCCGCATCCCCGCCGGAGTCTCCGACGGCCAGCGGATCCGCCTGCGCGGCAAGGGCGCCCCGGGCGAGCGCGGCGGTCCCAACGGCGACCTCTACGTCGTCGTCCACGTCGGCTCCCACCCGGTCTTCGGGCGCAAGGACGACAACCTCACCATCACCGTGCCCGTCACCTTCACGGAGGCGGCCCTCGGCGGCGAGGTACGGGTCCCCACCCTCGGCGGCCCGCCGGTCACCCTCAAGCTGCCCGCCGGCACGCCCAACGGCCGGACGATGCGCGCCCGCGGCAAGGGCGCGGTCCGCAAGGACGGCACCCGCGGCGACCTCCTGGTCACCATCGACGTCGCCGTGCCCACCCAACTGAGCGACAAGGCCCGGGAAGCCCTGGAGACCTACCGCGAGACCACAGCTGATGAGGACCCGCGCGCGGAGCTGTTCCAGGCCGCGAAGGGAGCGTGACCCATGGAAGGAATCGGCCGCCGACGCAATCCATACGAGCTCACCGCTGAGTCACCGGTCTACGTCATCTCCGTGGCGGCCCAGCTGTCGGGTCTCCACCCGCAGACCCTGCGGCAGTACGACCGCCTCGGCCTGGTCTCTCCCGACCGCACGGCCGGGCGCGGCCGCCGCTACTCGGCGCGCGACATCGAGCTCCTGCGCCAGGTGCAGCAGCTGAGCCAGGACGAGGGCATCAACCTGGCCGGCATCAAGCGCATCATCGAGCTGGAGAACCAGGTCGCCGCGCTGAGCGCTCGCGTCGCCGAGCTCCAGTCCATCGTCGACGGCGCGGCCGCGGCGATGCAGCAGCGCGAGGCGCAGGTCCACGCGTCGTACCGCCGGGACCTGGTCCCGTACCAGGACGTCCAGCAGGCCAGCGCGCTGGTGGTCTGGCGACCGAAGCGGGAGCAGAAGAAGCACGGCTGAGCTTTCCGCTCGGCCCGCGGGCCCGTCACCCACGTGTGTGGGTGACGGGCCCGTCGTGCGTTCATGTGGCCGCCGCCGCCCACGCTGCGGGCACCCTGTGGCTGATCTCGCACCAGACGGTCTTGGTCTCCTCGCCGTAGAGGTCGCGGTGCAGCGGGGTGTAACCCCACCGGTCCGCGAGTGCCTGGAGGAGGCGCAGCCCGCGCCCGTTGCTGTCGAACGGGCGTGTTGCCGTGCGGAGCGCGGGCGTCTTCGCGCACGCGTCCCGTACGACGACCCGCAGGGTCCCCCACTGCGACCAGGCGAGCGTCAGCTCGGCGGTGCTGGTGGTGTGCACGATCGTGTTCGTCAGCATTTCCCCTGCCAACAGCTCGGTCCGGCCGATGAGTTCGCGTAGCCCGTGGGCGATGAGGGTGGCGCGGATGGTCGTGCGGGCGACCTGGACGGCGCGGGCGTCGTGGGGGATGAGCAGGCGGTACTCGAACGGTTCGACGTCCGGGGCGGGGGATGGCTTCGGGGTGGGAGGAAGGTGCAGCAGCATGTCGCCTCCTGCGGTGGGGTGTTGGTGGCCGAGTCGCCGGTGTCGATGCCGCCGCGCCCATGGTTTCGGGCAGGGCGATGCGCTTCCGGGGCGGCCGGATGTGGCCGCTCTGTGAGCGGCGCACGACTCAACGTAGGGACGAATGTTGGCCCTTCGCAACCTGTTGGGGAAAGTTCGCTCGCTGGGGTGGCGGCGTGGCAGAGTGCGCTCCAGGCAAGGCCTGCGAGAGGGAGGGAAGTCAATGCCGCCCAGAACGAACCCCACTGCCCGCCAAGTGCGATTGGGGACGGAGCTCAAGAGGCTGCGGGAGTGCGCGGGGGTCGCGGCGGTGGAAGCTGCCCGGGTGATCGGCGTCGATCCGGGCAAGATGTCCTACATCGAGTCCGGGCGTGTGGCAGTGAGTGAGGGTCGCCTGTGCGCGCTGGCTGGCCATTATCGCTGTACAGATGAGTCGCTGGTGAACGTCCTTGTTGCCATGACGGGCAGGCAGCGGCGAGGTTGGTGGGAGAAGTATCGAGGTGTTGTCGACCCGCTGACCCTGGATGTGGCCGAGCTTGAGCACCATGCGGTGTGCCTGAATTCGTTCCAAGTGGTGCACGTTCCAGGGATCTTGCAGACCGCCGAATACGTACGTTCGCTGTACAGCAATGACATGCACGAGTTGTCCGAGGAAGAGGTCGAGGCAGTCGTGGACTTCCGTGTCGGGCGCCGCCAGGTACTCGACCGCAAGCCTGTGCTGAGGCTTGATGTCTTCATCCACGAGGCGGCGCTCCGGATCAGGGTGGGAGATCGGAAGGTGGCGCATGACCAGCTGCGTTTCATCCTGGACATGACTGATAGGGCCGGTGTCACTGTGCGTGTCATCCCCTTCGAGCGGGATGGTTTCGTCGCGGGTTCATTTCCGATGCTCTACGCGGAAGCCCCTGTAAGGCGGCTGGACACCGTCCAGATCGACAGGGTTCATGGCAGCACCTTCGTGGACGACGAGCGCCAGCTGGCGAACTATCGAAGGGTGCTCGGCGTGGTAGGGCGGGCCGCCTTGTCGCCGTCTGGATCGCGAGACTTTATTCGCCGCATTGCACAGCAGATGTAAGGACGAGATGGTGTCAAAGGTTGCCTGGCAGAAGAGCACGTACTCGGCCAGCACTCCCGGGAATGAGTGCGTCGAGGTCAGCGCCGCCAACGGCGGCATCCGCCTCCGCGAAAGCGACGCCCCCGGCACGGTCATAGTGACCGCACCCCCCGCCCTCGCCGCCCTCATATGGGCCACAAAGGCGGGCAGAATGGACATCTGACCCCTCTCCGTCCCCCTTCGCGGTCGCCGCGACCACCCCACCCCAACCCATCCGGGGTTATCCACAGGCGTGGCACCGCGCCCCTCCCTTCCCCCACACTCACCCCATGACGGGGGACGACATCAGTGCCCTGGCCGCTGCCCAAGGCGGCCTCGTGGTCGCGAGCCAACTGCGCCCACTCGGGCTGAACCAACGCCAGGCGAACCGGTTTTTCCAGCGGGAGGGCTGGACTCGGGTCCGCCTCGACGCCTGGCTCCGGCCGGGCCGTGTCCCGGGGCACCGTGAGGTGTTGGGGGCATACCAGCTGGCGCGCCCCCAACTGGTCGTCAGCCATTGGGCGGCTGCCGAGCTCCATGACCTCGAGACCCACACCGAGCGACGGCTCGACTTCACAGGGCCGCCGGCCAGCCGCCACAGGGTGGGTGGCGGCACGCTCCACCGGCTGCCCCTGGACCCGGACGAAACCACGACGATGGCCGGTGGCCTGAAGGTCACCACTGTGGCGCGGACTTTGGCCGACCTCCTGCGGTCGGGGCCACGGGACGAGGCGCTGGTGGCGGTCGACTCGGCGCTGAGCCGACGGCCCAGCCGGGCGCCCGGGTCACGTTGCTCCCGGGGGTCACTGACGTCTCTGGACGATGTCCGGCGGTCGCTGGACCGTGCGCCAGTGATGCGGGGCGCCAAGGTGGCCGTGGAATGGCTGCTACTGGCCGATCCCAGGGCCGGGTCACCGGCCGAGACGCTGGCCCGGCTGCGAATGCACGATGCCGGGCTGCACCCGGAGACACAGGTGCTGCTGGTCACGCCCAATGGGCGACGCGCGTACCCGGACTTCTTCTTCCGGGCGCGGGGGCTGGTCGTTGAGATCGAGGGGTACGCGTGGCACGGGAGCAGGGCACAACACCAGCGGGACACGGTCAGGTTCAATGACCTGTCCGCGTGTCCGGAGGTGCGGCGGATTCTGCGGTTCACGGCGGCCGATGTGTTCCACCGGGCGTACGTGATGATCCGCGACATCCGCAGTGCCCTGGGGTGACGTTGTGACGAGAGAGGTGCGGCCAAGCCCGCTGATGCGCGATCCCGCTGCCTCGCAGTCCCGGCTCCCTCCCCGCCGCCCCTGAAGCCCGCCTCCGCTTCGCTCCGGCGGCGCAAGCCCCTGCCAGGCCTGCCGGGTGGGCTCGGCAGCGCCCGTGGACTTGTCGAATATCGATATGGTCCTCTAGTCTCGGGCATATCGAAAAACGATAGGAGGCGCGATGAACACGCGACTGACGAGGACCCTGGCCTCGGTGACCTTCGCGCTGGGGGTGCTCTGCGGGCTCACCTTCGTCGGCAAGGGCATCACGCACATGCTCGACGACGGGGCGGTCTGCGTGCAGACGGGCTTCTGGCGCAATGCCTCGCTGGCGGACAGCCTGCCCGTCGGCAAGGGCGTGGACGCGTCCAGCAGCGCCGAGCGCCTCTGTCAGCGCGATCCCTCCACGGGTCAGCGCGCCGCCGACCTCGGGGGCGAGCTGCCCTGGTTGCTGTTCGGCTCCCTCGCGCTGCTGCTCTTCTCGCGGCTGCTCAAGGCCGTGATGCTGGAGGGGCCGTTCACCGAGACGGTGGCGCGACGGCTCTCCGTTCTCGGCTGGTTCGTCGCCGTGGGCACGCCGCTGGCCGGGCTGGTCGTAGGCTGGTCGCAGTCGTGGCTCGTCGGGAGCATGGCGCCGGTCGCGGGTTCCGGGCCGGTGGTCGCCGGGCCGCAGGTGCTCATCCTTGCCGGCCTCGCCGCGATGATCATGGGGAAGATCATGCGCGAGGGCGTGCGCATGAGAGAGGACCTCGAAGGGACCATCTGATGCCCGAAGAGGAACTCCACTCGATCCGGATCCACCTCGACCGGATCCTCGCCGAGCGCGGCATGACGCTCACCGAACTGTCCGCGCAGGTGGGCATCACCGTCGTCAACCTGTCCGTGCTCAAGAACGGGCGGGCCAAGGCCATCCGCTTCTCGACCCTGTCGAGGATCTGCGATGTCCTCCGGTGCCAGCCGGGCGACCTGATCACCCACGACCCCGCCGGGCCGCCCTAGGGCTGTGGCGCTCGGTCTCGGATCGCCCACGGCAGGGGGGATTTCGCTGCTGTGCGCCCCCGCGCCTGGCCGCGGCGGCGATCATCCCGCCTGACGAAGAGGCGACCGGCGAGGTCGACCCCGATGATCGTGCCGGCATCGTCGCGGGTGAAGAAGCCGCGCTGGTCCGCCAGGCCGCCCTCGGTGATGACGTATTCGTCGCCGTCCCCGGGCAGGAGGCCCATCGCGGCGGCGGGGTAGTCCGGGGGCATCTCCATGTCCGACGCCTCGCGGATCTCCGGCTTGATGCCGACCGCGAGCGTGAGGCGGGAGCCGTCCGTGGCGATGTCGAGGTTCATGGCGTCGTTCTCGTAGTGGCCGACGACCTCGCGTGCCTCGGTCGCGTCGTACGGCAGCGGTTCCGGGGCGTGCTCGACCACGCCGAGGTAGCGCTCCAGGGCCCAGCGGACGGCGGCCTGGTTGAAGACGTAGCCGTCGGGGCCGGCGTTGGAGAGGGCGACGACGGCGAAGTTCCGCTCGGGCACGATGAGGAGCTCCGCGAACTGGCCGTTGCCCGAGCCGCCGTGCCCGATGGTGTGGACGCCGTCCACGTCGCGCAGGAACCAGGCGATGCCGAAGGCGTCGCCGAGCGTGCTGCCGCGCAGGGCGACCGTCTCCCGCTGCATGTGCCGCAGTGCGTCCTCGGGGAGGACGCTGTCGCCGGGGGTTGTGCCGAGGTGGAAGCGGGCCCAGCTCAGGAGGTCGCTCGCCGAGGAAGCGATGCCCCCGCCGGGGTTGTTGGCGCGGTCGCCGGGCCGGAACGCCTTCCAGGGCTGGGCGGACCGCATCGTTCCGTCCTCGCCGCGGTTGTGGCCGACGGCGAAGCGCCTGATCATCACGTCCTCGGGGTCGTAGAAGGTGTTCGAGAGGCCCAGGGGTTCGAGGACGAGCGAGGATATGGCCTTCTCGAAGCTCAGTCCCGTGACCTTCTCGATGATCCGTCCAGCCAGGTTGTAGCCGGCCTGGCTGTACGAGGCGCGGGCGCCCGGCGGGGCGATGAGGGGGAGCTGGGCCATCCTCGCCACGTACGAGGGCAGGGTGCCGTCCTCCTCGCCGGTGTCGATCAGGGCCCAGTCCAGGCCTCCGGTGTGGTTGAGGAGGTTGAGGACGGTGATGCGCTCCGCCGTCTCCTCGTCGGTGAGTTCGAGCTCGGGGACGTACCGGCGCACCGGCGCGTCCAGGTCCACCTTCCCTGCCTCCACCAGGCGCATCAGCGCCGTCGCCGTGAAGGTCTTGCTTACCGAGGCCAGGTGGAACAGCGTCCGCTCGTCGACGGGCAGCGGGTTGTCCAGGCTGGTCACGCCGTGGGACGCGTAGGTCTCCCGCCCGTCCATCAGCACCCCGACGGCCACGCCGGGGACGCCCAGCTCCTCGGCCTTGGCCTCGACGAACCCGGCCAGCTGCTCCTGCGACATCGCTTTCCCCTCCACCGACTTGAACTAAGTGCAAGTGCAGCGTAGGGCAGGTCCTGCACTTAGTTCAAGTAGGGTGATGGGCATGCCTCGGAACACCCTGACCGCAGACCAGATCGTCCGTGCCGCCATCACGCTGCTGGACGAGGAGGGGCTGGACGGTCTCAACATGCGCAGCCTGGGCAAACGGCTGGGCTCGGCCGCCACGGCGATCTACTGGCACATCAAGACCAAGGACGATCTGGTCCGGCTGGCGGGCGACGAGGTCTGGGGCGAGGTGGCGCTGCCCGACCTCGATGCCGACGACTGGCGGACGGCCGCCACCGCCATGGCCACCGGCATGCACGCCATGCTCACCCGGCATCCGTGGCTCGGGCAGGCGTTCGGCAGCCATTTCCTCTACGGGCCCGGCAAGTCCCGTTACGACGACCACACCCTCGCCCTCTACGAGAAGGCGGGTTTCGCGGCCGCCGACGCGGACCGGGCGGCCGGAACGGTGTTCCTCTTCGTGGTCGGCAGCGCCCTGGGGCCCGCCTCCGAGGTCTCGCTGAACCGGCGGCTGGGCAAGGATGGCGACGCGGAGCAGCAGATGGCCGAGACCATGGCGCGGGCCACCGAGGTCGCCATGGGCTTCCCGCGTCTGCGCGAGCGGCTCGGCACGGCCGCCGCCACCGGCTACGCCGCCGCGCCGGACAGCACCTTCGAGTTCGGTCTGCGGGCCATTTTCGACGGGTTCGAGGCCCGTCTCAGCGGTGGTGGCGCTGTCTGAGGGGAGGGTAGAGGGCGTTAGCCCCGGCCCAGCGCCCGCGTGACCGCGATCTCGATGACCACCCGGTCGGGATTCGGCCGCGGCACGCGCTCGTAGCGCTCCGCGTAGCGGCGCACCGCGTCGGCGACGGCGTCGGCCTCGGTGCGGACGACGGCGCGGCCTTCGAGGGTGGCCCAGCGCTTGCCCTGGTGCTGGGACACGGCGACCCGGGCGCCCCCGGGGCCCGCGGCCTGGACGTTGGCGACCTTGCGGCCGCTCTTGTCGCAGATGACCCGGGCGATCCGTGCCTCGGGGTCGTAGGTGACACCGACGGGCACGACGTGCGGGGAGCCGTCGGGGCGCAGGGTGGTGAGGGTGCAGACGTGCCGCTCGCGCCAGAAGGCGAGGTAGGCGGGGTCGGGGTCGCGGAGGTCGATCGCCATGGCGGCCAGGTTAGACCCGGTCGGCCGGGCCGTGGGCCCTGCCCGGCCGGCCGGGGACGTCAGGCGGTTCGGTAGGCGGTCCGGCAGGCGGTCCGGTGGACGTCAGGCGGTCCAGTACAGGACCGGCGCGGCCGGTGCCGATTCGACGCCGTCCGCCGTCACCGCCGTCACCGCGTACCAGTACTTGGTGCCGTCCTTGACGTCCCGGTCCTGGAGCGAACGGCCGCTGACGGGTGCCGGGTTCAGCTTGGTCGCGCCGCTGCGGTCCGTGGCGTCGGGCCGCTCCTCGGACGTCCAGCGGTAGACGTTGTAGCCGACGATCCGGGGGTCGCCGGGCTCGGCCTTGCCGTCGTCCCAGCTGACCAGGGCGATCTCGCCCTGGTCGCCGGTGTTGGCGACCTGCCACATGACGGGGGCGGCGGGCTGTCCGGGCTTGCGCTCGGCGAGGGTGGGCTTGACCGACGTCGAGTACGCCGACCGGGCGGGCACGATGGCGACGACCGCGTAGAAGTAGTCGTTGCCCTCCTTCTCCGGGACCTGGAGGCTGACGTCCGGTCCGCCGGCCTCGTAGAAGAGCTCGGCGCCGGTCTCGGGGCGTACCGGGGCGGTCCTGGAGCGGTAGATCATCCAGTGGTCGGGGCGGTCGCCCGCCTCGGGCTGCTTCCAGTGGATGTTGAGCGTGCCGTCCGCCAGGGTGGCGCGGACGTCGACGGGGGCCGCGTGCCAGGGGCGGACGATGTCCCGGGGCGTGGAGAAGGCGGATTCCGCGCCGTCCTTGCCGACGGCCGTGATGGCGTAGCTGTAGTGGACGCCGCCCTTGTCCAGTTCGGTCTCGTCCACGTGGCGCCCGGCGAAGGGCACCTTCCCCGCGGTGGCGATCACCTGGGCGGTGTCCGGGCCGTCCGCCGTGCGCCAGCGGTGGATCCGGTAGCCGGTGGTGGCCTCGTCCTTGTTGGCGGTCCACGTCAGGACGACGCCGTTCGCGTAGCGGGCCGCGAAATCCGAGGGCACGGCCGGGCCGGAGGCGGCGGCCGCGACGGCGGATACGGGCGCCGCCTGCGCGGCGGAGGCGGGAAGGGCGAGTCCCGCCGTCGTGGCGAGGACGAGCGCGGTGCCGATGGCCGCGTGGCTCAAGGGGCGGCTCAAGGGGCGCGATCCCCCGTGGAATCGGAACATGGTGAAAGTCCCTGGTGTGAGAACGGTTGGCGCCGTTTGGTGGGGGGAACGCCATAAATGATCTTGGCACAGCTCCGCCCGGAATAGGGAATGGCTGTACTTTTCGGGCGTGAGGGCTGTGCGGCCAAGGTTGAGTGGAATAGACTCAACTTATTGCATGTTCCCGCAGGCAAGCCCTGTGAGCACGAGGAGGAGCCCGTCACCGTGGACGCCGAGCTGACCAACAAGAGCCGGGAGGCGCTGAGCGCCGCGAACGACCGTGCCGTGTCGGCCGGGCACGCCGACCTGACGCCGGTCCACCTCCTGCTGGCCCTCCTGGCCGGCCAGGAGAACGAGAACGTGATGGATCTCCTCGCCGCCGTCGAGGCCGACGCCGCCGCGCTGCGGTCGGGGGCGGAGCGGCTGCTGGCGGGGCTGCCGAGCGTTCAGGGGTCGACCGTGGCGCCGCCGCAGCCGGACCGGGAGCTGATGGCCGTCCTCGCGGACGCCGCCGACCGCGCCCGTGACCTGGGCGACGAGTACATCTCGACCGAGCACCTGCTGATGGGCCTCGCCGCGCGCGGTGGCCGCAGCGGTGCCCTGCTGGACCAGCAGGGCGCTTCCGCCAAGAAGCTGCTGGAGGCGTTCGAGGCGGCCCGTGGCGGCCGGCGCGTGACGACCCCCGATCCGGAGGGCACGTACAAGGCGCTGGAGAAGTTCGGCACGGACTTCACGGCCGCCGCCCGCGACGGCAAGCTCGACCCCGTCATCGGCCGGGACCACGAGATCCGGCGCGTGGTGCAGGTGC
The DNA here is from genome assembly GCF_040636475.1 of Streptomyces sp. NPDC037389. Lineage (NCBI taxonomy): Bacteria > Bacillati > Actinomycetota > Actinomycetes > Kitasatosporales > Streptomycetaceae > Streptomyces > Streptomyces sp. NPDC037389. The sequence goes on along the minus strand of NZ_JBEZUS010000004.1, from coordinate 108,365 downwards.
TCTCGCGGCGGACGAAGAACAACCCCGTGCTCATCGGTGAGCCCGGCGTCGGCAAGACGGCCGTCGTCGAGGGGCTCGCGCAGCGGATAGTGAAGGGTGACGTCCCCGAGTCGCTGAAGAACAAGCGGCTGGTCGCCCTCGACCTGGGCGCGATGGTCGCGGGCGCGAAGTACCGGGGCGAGTTCGAGGAGCGGCTGAAGACCGTCCTGGCCGAGATCAAGGCCAGCGACGGCCAGATCATCACTTTCATCGACGAGCTCCACACCGTCGTGGGCGCCGGCGCCGGCGGGGACTCCGCCATGGACGCGGGCAACATGCTCAAGCCCATGCTGGCGCGCGGCGAGCTGCGCATGGTCGGCGCGACCACTCTCGACGAGTACCGCGAGCGGATCGAGAAGGACCCCGCGCTGGAGCGCCGCTTCCAGCAGGTGCTGGTGGCCGAGCCGTCCGTCGAGGACACCATCGCCATCCTGCGCGGCCTCAAGGGTCGTTACGAGGCGCACCACAAGGTGCAGATCGCCGACTCCGCGCTGGTCGCCGCCGCCACGCTCTCCGACCGGTACATCACCTCCCGCTTCCTGCCCGACAAGGCCATCGACCTCGTCGACGAGGCCGCGTCCCGGCTGCGCATGGAGATCGACTCCTCGCCCGTGGAGATCGACGAACTCCAGCGCGCCGTCGACCGGCTGAAGATGGAGGAGCTGGCCCTGCGCAACGAGGTGGACGAGGCCAGCAAGGAGCGCCTGGCCAAGCTCCGCCGCGACCTCGCCGACAAGGAGGAGGAGCTGCGCGGACTGACCGCCCGCTGGGAGAAGGAGAAGCAGTCCCTCAACCGCGTCGGTGAGCTGAAGGAGCGCCTGGACGATCTGCGGGTGCAGGCCGAGCGTGCCCAGCGCGACGGCGACTTCGACGCCGCCTCCAAGCTGCTCTACGGGGAGATCCCCGCCGTCGAGCGCGAGCTGGAGGAGGCCGCGAAGGCCGAGGTGGAGGCCGAGCAGGAGGCCGCCGCCAAGGACCTCATGGTCAAGGAGGACGTCGGCCCGGACGACATCGCCGACGTCGTCGCCTCCTGGACCGGCATCCCCGCCGGCCGGCTGCTGGAGGGCGAGACGCAGAAGCTGCTGCGCATGGAGGAGGAGCTGGGCAAGCGGCTGATCGGCCAGGCCGAGGCCGTACGCGCCGTCTCCGACGCCGTGCGGCGCTCGCGGGCCGGGATCGCCGACCCCGACCGTCCCACCGGCTCGTTCCTCTTCCTCGGCCCCACCGGCGTCGGCAAGACCGAGCTGGCCAAGGCGCTCGCCGACTTCCTCTTCGACGACGAGCGGGCGATGGTCCGCATCGACATGAGCGAGTACGGCGAGAAGCACTCCGTCGCCCGCCTGGTCGGCGCGCCCCCCGGCTACGTCGGCTACGAGGAGGGCGGCCAGCTCACCGAGGCCGTGCGCCGCCGCCCGTACACGGTGGTGCTGCTGGACGAGGTGGAGAAGGCCCACCACGAGGTCTTCGACATCCTGCTCCAGGTCCTGGACGACGGCCGGCTCACCGACGGCCAGGGCCGGACAGTGGACTTCCGCAACACCATCCTCATCCTCACCTCCAACCTCGGCTCGGCCTTCCTGATGGACCCGTTGCTGAAGGAGGAGCAGAAGAAGGAGAAGGTGCTGGAGACCGTCCGCGCCTCCTTCCGCCCCGAATTCCTCAACCGGCTCGACGACACCGTGGTCTTCCACCCGCTGGGCACCGACCAGCTGGAGCGGATCGCCCGTATCCAGATCGGCCACCTCCAGCGCCGCCTCGCCGACCGCCGGCTCACCCTGGACGTCAGCGACGCCGCGCTGCGCTGGCTCGCCTGGCTCGGTCACGAGCCGGGGGCGGAGGGCGCCGCCCAGCCGGACCTCGCCTATGGCGCGCGGCCGCTGCGCCGGCTGGTTCAGACCGCCATCGGCGACCGGCTCGCCCGCGCGATCCTCTCCGGGGAGGTCCGCGACGGCGACACCGTCCGCGTCGATGTGGCCGACGGGGCGGAGGCGCTCACCGTTTCGCCCGTTCGGGAAGAGGCGGCCGCGAAAACGGCGTGACATCCGGCGGGGCGGGGCTACCAGGCCCCGCCCGCGATGGGGGAGGATGGCGGGAGACCGTACGAAGGGAAGAAATCGGTGAGCATCGACCCGTCCTCGATTCCGAATTTCGGGAACCAGCCCGAGCCGCAGCCTGAGGCGGGCGCGAGCGGCCCCGTCATCCCGGACAAGGACCTGATCAAGCAGCTCCTGGAGCAGATGGAGCTCAAGTACGTCGTGGACGACGAGGGTGACCTCGCCGCGCCGTGGGAGCAGTTCCGGACGTACTTCATGTTCCGGGGCGAGGAGGAGCAGCAGGTCTTCTCCGTGCGCACGTTCTACGACCGTCCGCACGACATCGAGGCCAAGGGCAAGCTCCTTGAGGCCATCGACGACTGGAACCGCCGCACGCTGTGGCCGAAGGTCTACACCCACACCCACGACGACGGCACCGTCCGTCTGATCGGTGAGGCGCAGATGCTGATCGGCGTCGGCGTGGCCCTGGAGCACTTCGTCTCCAGCACGGTCAGCTGGGTGCGCGCCTCGATCGAGTTCGACAAGTGGCTCGTCGAGCAGCTGGGCCTGGAGGCCGACATCGAGAAGCCGGACGACGAGGCCTGAGCCTTCGGCGTCCGCGTCGCCGAAGCGGTTACATCGGGACCCTGGCCACGGTCAGCAGATAGGTCCCGTAGAGGAACGAGAGCCCGGCCAGCGCGCCGATCGTCACGACGACGGTGCGCGGCCGGGCTCTCGCCATCGCCACGGCGGCCGGCAGCAGCAGCGGAAACGCCGGCAGCAGGAACCGCGGCTTGGAGGCGAAGTAGCTGGAGCCGCCGACCGCGATGACGGCCAGCACCAGCGCGTACGCCAGCAGCGCGGCGGGCGGCCGGTCCAGGGCCAGGAAGACCAGGGCGACGAGGGCGACGGCGAGGATCGCCAGGGTGACGTAGTACGCCATGGAGTCCCGGCCGGTGAACAGGTGCCGGGTGAAGAGGAAGGCGTCGCGCCCGAAGTCGAAGCGCGAGCCCCACAGCCGCTGCACCCTGAAGTAGCCCAGCGGCCCGCCCCCGGAGTGGAGGCCGGCCCAGACGACGTAGCCGGCCCAGCCCAGCGGCGCCATGGCCGTGCCCGCCCAGACCCGCCGGTCCCGGCGGGCGTCCGGGTCGCGCCACAGGGCGACGGCCGCGGCGACGGCGATCGCGGCGGCGACGGCGATCGCGTTGGGCCGGGAGAGCCCGGCGAGCAGCGCCAGTGCCCCGGCCCAGAGCCAGCGGCGGGTGCACAGGGCGTAGAGCGACCAGGCGGCCAGCGCGGTCATCAGGGACTCGGTGTACGCCATGGTCTGCACGATCGCGTGCGGCAGCAGCCCCCACAGCAGCACCAGGACCGTCCCCACGCGGCGGCCGTGCAGTCGCTCGCCGACCGCGTAGACGCCCCAGGCGGCGGCCCCGGCGGCCGCCCACGCGACCAGGAGCCCGGCCGTGACGACGGTGACCGGCAGGACGGCCACGACGCCCCGGACCAGCCCGGGGTAGAGGGGGAAGAAGGCGAGGTCGTTGTAGAAGACGCCTTTGGTGGTGGGCGAGGGGACGACCAGGCCGTAGCCGTGGCGGGCGATGCCCGCGTACCAGATGCCGTCCCAGAGGTGGCCGAGCAGGGTGCGCGGGTGCTTGCCGATCCACCAGGCCCACGCGGCCATCACCGTCATGCCGGTCAGCCGGGTGGCGGCGTAGAGCCCGAGCGCGGGCAGGGCTCGGCGCAGCGCCGCGCGCACGCGGTCGGTACGGCCGGGACGGCGGCGGCCCTGGGGGGCGCGGCGCGGTTCGGGGGCCCGGACGGGCACTGCGTCGCGGTGGACGGCGGGGCCGGCGGACACGGGGTACCTCCGGTGCGGGACGGGACGGTCGAGGCATACCGACCGGAACGATCGAGGCATACCGACCATGCGGCGCGGTCCTCGCGCGCGCGACCGGGAAACGCCCGTAAGCGGCGTGCCTTCCACCCGCTCGGCCGCACCCCGGAGTGTCGGCATGCCGGTGGGCCGCCCGGTGTGCTGAGGCCCTCGGCGTCCTGGGCGGCGCCCGCGTGCCCCGCCTATCGTGATCTCGATCGTCCGGACCGGAATGACCCGATGGGACAACGGGAGTGGGGATGAGCATGGACACCAGGGAGATGGGCTGGCGCCCGGCGGAGCGGGTGCGGGGCATGGGGGAGTCGGTCTTCACGGAGATGACCGAGCTGGCGCGGCGGACCGGGGCGGTCAACCTGGGCCAGGGCGTGCCCGAACTGGACGGCCCCCGCCCGCTGCTGGAGGAGGCCGCCGCGGCGGTGCTGGCGGGCGCCAACCAGTACCCGCCCGCCTATGGCTTCCCCGCGCTGCGCGAGGCCGTCGCCGGGCACCAGCGGCGGCGGTACGGGCTGGAGTACGCGCCGCAGGGCGAGGTGCTGGTGACCACGGGTGCCACGGAGGCGATCGCGGCGGCGCTGATGGCGCTGTGCGATCCGGGTGACGAGGTGCTCGCCTTCGACCCCTGCTACGACGCCTATCCGGCGGTGGCCCGCTTCGCCGGGGCCCGGCTGGTGCCCGTACCCCTGGCCGAGGAGACCGCCGGGGAAGCCACTGGGGGGACTGCCGGGGGCGCGCCGGGTTTCGCGTTGGACCTGGACGCGCTGCGGGCCGCCGTCACCGGCCGTACCCGCGTCCTGATGCTCAACACCCCGCACAATCCCACCGGGAAGGTGTTCACGGCGGCGGAGCTGGCGGCGATCGCGGAGCTCTGCCGGGAGCGCGATCTGACGGTGGTGACGGACGAGGTCTACGAGCACCTGGTCTACGACGACGCGCCGCACCGGACGATCGCCGCCCTGCCGGGGATGCGGGAGCGGACCCTGACCATCTCCTCGGCCGGCAAGACCTTCAACGTCACGGGGTGGAAGGTCGGCTGGGTGTGCGGTCCGGCCCGGCTGGTGTCGGCGGTGGCGGCGGCGAAACAATTCCTCACCTATGCGTCCGGTACGCCCTATCAGGAGGCGCTCGCGCGGGCATTGGGGGGCGTGGAGGAGTGGGCGGGGGAGCTCCGGCGCACTCTGCGCCGTAACCGGGATCTGCTGAGCGAGGGGCTCACCCGGGCCGGTCTGCGCCCCTATCGCGCGGAGGCGGGCTATTTCCTCCAGGCGGACATCCGCGCGTGGGGGCACGCGGACGGCGTGCGATTCTGCCGTGAACTGCCGCTGCGCGCCGGGGTGGTGGCGATTCCCACCTCTGCCTTCCAGCTCGCTCCGGACGCCCCCTCCCATCTGGTGCGTTTCTCCTTCTGCCGGCGGGAGAAGTCCGTGATCGAGGCCGTGGAGAAGCTGATCGCCGCCGCTTGATCGGGAGATTTGCAAGGGGCTCATGCCCAGCCGCATATGCGTCCGGCGGGTTTTCCGTATCCGCCGGACGCCGATGTGTTGAACTTATGTGCGCCGGTCTGTTGAACATTTGAACTGTATGGCCCTCGGGTGGATGGAAAGTTGCAGATGATGGGTAAAACCGCTGTGGGCGCCGCTCTTTCGTGATTCCCTCTCAATCAGAGCCACGTTGAGACAATCCCCGGGAATCCCCGGCACACCGGAATGGCCCCTGCCGGAACCGGTCCGCGGGACCTCAAATGTGGGCATGAGCCGGCGCACTCGATCAGGAATCTGGTCCTCCTCGGGGCGGGCCGGCCCACCCTCCACTGCCGCTCGCGGAGCCGACCCATGCTCACCACCCTCAAGACCACCTACACCGATACCCGCGCCGCCGATCTCGCCTGGTGTCTGGGGAAGGACCCCCTGCCCGCGCTGGCGGTGCTCGACCTGCAACTCGACGACTCGGCGGTGCAGTTGCGCCTGCTGGGCGCCTCCCACCAGGTCATACTCGAAGAGGAGGACGGAGTCTGCTCGGAGACGGTCGCCTGCATACCCGGCAGCCAGACCCCGCTGCCCCTGGGTGTCGCCAAGCGCGTGGGCGCGTGGGAGTACGAGTTCGCGGCACGGGTGGAGACCCTCTCGCGATGTTCGTTCGCGGGCCGCGCCCAGGAGCTCCTGGCGCTGGTCGCCGAACACCCCCAGGGGCTGGCCGGAACGTTTCCCGGCGATCCCCACGCCTTCACGGCCCTGCTCGCCCAGCGCCGCGACGGCCAGATCAGCTGGCGCACCTGGCACGCGTACCCCCAGGAGGGGCGGCTGGTGGCCACCCGGACCCGGGTCGGCGTGCGGATGACCGCGCCCCTGTGAGAGATCCCGTGAGAGATTCCTGAGAGATGACCGGACCCCTGTGGGAGTCGCCCAGGCGCGTGAATATTAAACCCGTGTGGGTGACAAGGGGGCCCTGGTTCGTGACGTAGCGTTACCGCATGGTCCTCCACCGCCCGGTACCGGCGCGGCTGCCCGTACCGGCCGGGCTCGGCCGTCTCGCCGTGCTGACCACGGTCTTCATCTGCGCCGCCTGCGGCCTCGTCTACGAGCTGGAGCTGGTCGCCCTCGCCTCCTACCTCCTCGGCGACTCCGTCACCCAGGCGTCCGTCGTGCTGTCGGTCATGGTCTTCGCCATGGGCGTCGGCTCGCTGCTCGCCAAACGGCTGCGCGCCCGCCCGGCGCTCGGCTTCGCCGCCGTCGAGGCGGTGCTCGCGCTGACCGGCGGCCTCTCCGCCATGGCGCTCTACGCCTGCTTCGCCTGGTACGGACAGGCCCGGCTCGCCATGGTGGCCTTCTCGCTCACGATCGGGGTGCTCATCGGCGCCGAAGTGCCGCTGCTGATGACGCTCATCCAGCGCATCCGCCGCCAGGACGCGGGCTGTGCGGTCGCCGACCTCTTCGCCGCCGACTATGTGGGCGCCTTGGTCGGCGGGCTCGCCTTTCCCTTCCTTCTGCTGCCCGCGCTGGGCCAGTTGACGGGCGCCCTGGTCACCGGCGCGGTCAACGCTGTGGCGGGCGGGGCGCTGGTGCTCTGGCTCTTCCGGCGCGATCTGTCGACGAGGGCCCGCTGGGCGCTGCTCACCGCCAACGGCCTGGTGCTGGTGGTGCTGGCGGCGTGCTCGGTGCTCACCGGCCCCTTCGAACGGGCCGCCCGGCAGGCCGTCTACGGCGCGGACGTAAGGGTCGCGGTGCGGTCGGGGGTCCAGGAGGTGGTGCTGACCGGCGGGGACGGCGACGGGCGGCCGCTCTCCCTCTTCCTCGACGGCCGGCTGAAGGTCAGCGGGGACGTGGAGTCCCGCTATCACGAGGCGCTCGTCCACCCCGCCATGGCCGGGGCGCACCGCAGTGTCCTCGTCCTCGGCGGCGGCGACGGCCTCGCCGTCCGCGAGGTGCTGCGCTACGCCGATGTCCGCTCCGTGACCGTCGTCGAGCTCGACCCCGAGGTGCTGCGGCTGGCCCGGACCGACCCCGGCCTCGTCTCTCTCAACCGCCGCGCGTACCGCGATCCACGGGTGCGGGTGGTGACCGCCGACGCCTTCGACTGGCTGCGCGAGGGCCGGCCGGCCGCCGGCCCGTACGACGTGGTGATCTCCGATCTGCCCGACCCCGGGCTCACGCCCAGCACCAAGCTCTACTCCCAGGAGTTCTACGGGCTGGTGACGCGCGTCCTCGCCCCGGGCGGCCGAATAGCCGTGCACGGGGGGGACCTCGACGCCCGGCCGCATGTCTTCTGGACCGTCGACGCGACGCTGCGGTCCGTGGGGCTGCGCACCGCGCCCTATCGCGCGGCCGCCTCCCAGGGGCGGGGGGCGCCCGAGCGGGACTGGGGGTGCCTGCTGGCCGCGCGGGCGCCGGTACGGCTGGCGCTGGCCGAGGCCCGGCCGCCCCTGCCGTCCCTCACCCCGGAGACGCTGCGTGCCGAGGGCCGGGCGGCCGAGCGCCGCAAGGAGGCGGGCGCCCTGCCGTCGACGCTGATGCACCCGCGCTACGCGGGCTGACCGCGTAGGGCCGTCCGGAAGGCGCCGGGGGTGTCTCCCGCGCGCTGCTGGAAGAACTTGGAGAAATTGGCGGCGTCGGCGAAGCCGAGCCGTTCGGCGATCCGCGCGGCGGGCAGCTCGCTGTGCGCCAGCAGCCGTTTGGCCTCCAGCATCACCCGGCGGTCGACGAACTCCTTCGCCCCGACCCCGGCCGCCGCCAGGGTGGCCCGTGACAGGGTGCGGGGTGCGTAGCCCAGGGTCCGGGCGTAGTCGGCCACCCGGCGATGAGCGGCGAAGTCGCGCTCCACGGCGGCCCGGAACCGCATAAAGGCGTCCCCGGGGGCGGGCAGGCCGCTCACGGGAGCGGAGGCGTGCGTCAGCCGCAGCACCAGCACCGAGAACAGATGGCGCAACACCTCCGTGCGGATGGCGGAGGCCAGCCGCTCGCCGGTGCGGTAGTCCGTCGCCAGATGGCGCACGGCGCAGAAGACGGCCTCCTCGTCCTCGCCGCCCGGCCGCCACAGCACCGGCCCGAACGGGTCGTCCGCCGCCTCGGAGACCGCCGTGCCCGGGGGAATGAAACCCGGCTGGACGAGGACGACCGTGCCCTCGATCGCGTCGACGTCACCGAACTGCTGGACCTGCCCGGGGCGGACCCACAGCACCGATCCCGCGTCGAGGGTGTGGGTGCGGAAGTCCACGGTGTGGACGGCGGAGCCGGCGTCCACGGCGACGAGCTGGTGGAAGTCCAGCCGCTGCGGCCTGGGCAGCAGCCCCTCGGGGGCCCGCTCGCGCAGCTCGGCCACGGTCATCACCTCCAGCCCGGGCGGGGCGCCGGGCGGGGGCTCGTACGCGAGCTCCAGGATGCCGCCGTCGCTCTCGACGGACGTGCACGGGGCAGTGTGTCGCTTTTTCACCATGGGAAGACGCGAGCCTACCTGGCCGGGTGAGGCGGCCGCTCCTAGCGTGGTCATTGCGTACCACGCGTACACATCACCACAGCTACACCACCTACACGTCACCACACGTCCTTGAACCGTGCGACAGGAGACACCCTCATGGCGAAGATCGCCCTCTTCGGAGCCAACGGCACCATCGGCACCCGCGTCCTGCGCGAGGCGCTGGACCGCGGCCACCAGGTCACGGCCGTCGTCCGCGACCCCGCCAAGCTCACCGAGCAGCACCCGAACCTCACCGTCACCACCGGTGACGTCCTCGACCCGGTCTCGGTCGCCGCGGTGGCCAAGGGCCAGGACGTCGTCGTCAGCGCCGTCGGCGGCGGCGACGGCCCCGGCCACATCGCCACCATCAAGCCCGCGGCGGAGTCGCTGGTCACCGGCCTGCGCACGCTCGGCGACACGGCCCCCCGGCTGATCACGGTCGGCGGCGCGGGCTCGCTGCGCACCCCGGACGGCAAGCAGGTCTGGGACGCGGAGGGGCTGCCGGAGTTCCTGCTCCAGATCATGCACGCGCACGGCGACGCGCTGGACTTCTACCGCACGGTCTCCGACGTCCGATGGACCAATGTCTCCCCGGCCGCCCTGATCGAGCCCGGCGAGCGCTCGGGCACCTACCGCAGCGCGCTCAACGACCTCGTCGTGGACGCGGCGGGCAAGAGCCGGATCTCCGTCGAGGACTACGCTGTGGCGCTGATCGACGAGATCGAGACGCCCAAGCACGTCGGAGAGCGTTTCACTGTCGGAGACTGACCGTCTTCTGACGGAAAGTTCGATCGGATTCGACCGGGGCGGGCCTGGTGCGGGGCCCGGTGGGTAGGCTCGCTAGCTATGGAGCATGAGGTGTTCGTTCCGTTTCCCGTCGGTGCGGTGCGGCGGGTCCTCTCCGACCCCGCGCGCGTCGCCCGCTGCGTCCCCGGCCTCCAGCAGGACGCCTCGTCCGGTGCCGCCCTCACCGGGCGGCTCCGGCTGCGCATCGGCGGATCCACGATCACCTACCGGGGTGAGATGCGGCTGACCGAGCGGGACGGCTCGTACGAGCTCTCCGGCGAGGGCACCGAGGCCCGGGGCTCCGGCACGGTGACGCTCACGCTGAGCGCGCAGCCGGAGGAGACGCCCGGGGGCACCCGGCTGAGCTGCACGGGAACGGTCGCCGGCGTGGGCCGGCTCGCGGAGTTCGACGCGAAGACCGCCGAGTCCGTGGCGCGGCGGCTGCTCGACCGCTTCGGGGCGGCGCTGGCGGAGGAGCTGCGGGAGGACGCGGCGGAGGTGCCGGTGGTGTCGGCGAAGCCGGATGGCGACGGCGCCGGGGCCGCCGAGTCCGTCGAGCCCGACGGTGACGGCGAGGAGGACGGGCCGCTCGGCGGGGCGGGCGGCTTCGAGGACGACGTCCTCGACGGCGAGCCCCTGGCGGAGGCGGCGCACGCCCGCCGCACGATGATCGGCCGCAGCGCGGAGGAGGTCGACCACGCGCCGCCGCGTGGGCGCTACGCGCCGGTGCCGGCGCCCGAGGCGGCCACGGGCACGGCGGTGCTGCGGTGGGCCGCGCCGGCGGCGGCGATCGCCCTGGCGGGTGCGGTGGTTGTCACCCGCGCGTTCCGCCGCAGGCGCTGAGCGCCGCGTACAGGTGCGGCCCGGTGGGCCGGTTTGTGCCCACCCTCCCCCGGCTACCGCTGGGAGGTGCCCCCGGCCCTGCGGAACGCCTGCCCGCAAACCGGCAGGTCGGCGCCGGCCGCAGGCCCTAGGGTCAATCCCGTGAGCGAAAACGTAACGTTGGCCGCCGGCCGCGCCGAAGTGACCGTGGACCCGGGCAATGGATGCCGGCTCGCCGGCCTCAGGATCGACGGAGTCGAGCTGCTCCGCCAAGGCCCCCGCTATGGCGCCTTCCCCATGGTCCCGTGGTGCGGCCGCATCGCGCTCGGCCGCTTCCGGGACGGCGGCGAGACCCACCAGATGCCCATCAACTCCGCCCCGCACGCCATCCACGGCACCGGCCGGGACGTCGCCTGGCGTACCGCCCGGGCCGATGAGCGCTCCGCCGCGTTCACCTACGACCTTGGCGACCCCTGGCCGTACAGCGGCCGGGTCACCCAACTGGTGGAGCTGACGGAGGAATCCCTCACCCTCACCATGGGCGTCGAGACCTATGAGGACTCCTTCCCGGCGCAGGCCGGCTGGCACCCCTGGTTCCTGCGGAACCTCGGCATGGGCAAGGACGTGGAGATCGGCTTCCGGCCGTCCTGGCAGGAGGAGCGCGGCGACGACCACCTCCCCACCGGACAGCGGATCGATCCCCGGCCCGGCCCCTGGGACGACTGCTTCGGGATGCCCGACGGCGTCGACGTCACCCTCACCTGGCCCGGCGCCCTGGAGCTGAAGGTCACCAGCCGCGCCGAATGGGTCGTGGTCTACGACGAGCAGACCGAAGCGGTGTGCGTGGAACCGCAGTCCGGACCGCCCAACGGGCTGAACACCGACCCCCGCCTCGTCACCCCGATCGACCCCCTGGAGATCGCCACGACCTGGACCTGGCGGTCCCTGGGCCTGGCCTAAGCTCATGGACATGAGCGAAGCGCGCGAGGCACTGCTGGGCCAGATCAAGGACAAGGCCGTGATCCACGGCAAGGTCACCCTCTCCTCCGGCATGGAGGCCGACTACTACATCGACCTGCGCCGGGTCACCCTGGACGGCACGGCCGCGCCGCTGGTCGGGCAGGTCATGCTCGACACGACGGCCGAGCTCGAGTTCGACGCCGTGGGCGGCCTGACCATGGGCGCCGACCCGGTGGCGACCGCGATGCTGCACGCCGCCGCGGCGCGCGGGAAGTCGCTGGACGCCTTCGTCGTGCGGAAGGCGGCCAAGGCCCACGGTCTCCAGCGCCGTATCGAGGGCGCCGAGATCAAGGGCCGCCGCGTCCTGGTGGTCGAGGACACCTCCACCACCGGTGGCTCGCCGCTCACGGCCGTCGAGGCCGTGCGCGAGGCCGGCGGCGAGGTCGTCGCGGTCGCCACGATCGTGGACCGGGCGACCGGTGCCGCCGAGAAGATCAGCGAGACCGCGGGCGTTCCCTACGTCTACGCCTACTCCCTGGACGAGCTCGGCCTGGCCTGATCCGTCGGCCCGGCCTACTGGCCTGACCTGCTGTTTCTTGGGAATTCGCGCGAAAGTGCGAGCCCCGTTCGGCTCTGAGGGGCGCGGTGTTTCACGTGAAACACCGCGCCCTTCGGTTATTCCGTTCAAGATCCGTGACCAGCACCATGTGGAGCAATTTCGGGAGTCTGGGAAGATGGGTTCGACGATGACCGTCGCCCCCTAGGTCAGGGCCCGTTTAGCCCGTACCCGCACATCACAAGGAGCGGACAGATGCCCATCGCAACCCCCGAGGTCTACAACGAGATGCTCGACCGGGCGAAGGCAGGCAAGTTCGCCTACCCGGCCATCAATGTGACCTCGACGCAGACTCTGCACGCCGCCCTGCGCGGCTTCGCCGAGGCGGAGAGCGACGGCATCATCCAGATCTCCACCGGTGGCGCGGAATTCCTGGGTGGCCAGTACAGCAAGGACATGGTCTCGGGCGCCGTCGCCCTCGCCGAGTTCGCGCACGTCGTCGCCAAGAAGTACCCGGTGAACATCGCGCTGCACACCGACCACTGCCCGAAGGACAAGCTGGACGGCTATGTCCGCCCGCTGCTCGCGATCTCCCAGGAGCGCGTCGCCGCCGGTCAGAACCCGCTCTTCCAGTCCCACATGTGGGACGGCTCCGCCGAGAAGCTCGACGAGAACCTGGCCATCGCCAAGGAGCTCCTCGCCGAGGCCGTGAAGGCGAAGATCATCCTTGAGGTCGAGATCACCCCGACCGGTGGCGAGGAGGACGGCGTCTCCCACGAGATCAACGACGACCTCTACACCACCGTCTCGGACGTCGAGCGCACCGCCGAGGCCCTGGGCCTGGGCGAGAAGGGCCGCTACCTGCTGGCCGCCTCCTTCGGCAACGTCCACGGCGTCTACAAGCCGGGCAACGTCGTGCTCCGCCCCGAGCTGCTCCGTGACCTCCAGGACGGCATCGCCGCCAAGCACGGCAAGGCCGACCCGTTCGACTTCGTCTTCCACGGCGGCTCCGGCTCCACCGAGGAGGAGATCCGCACCGCGCTGGAGAACGGCGTCGTGAAGATGAACCTCGACACCGACACCCAGTACGCCTTCACCCGCCCGGTGGCGGCCCACATGTTCAAGAACTACGACGGCGTCCTGAAGGTCGACGGCGAGGTCGGCGACAAGAAGACCTACGACCCGCGCACCTGGGGCAAGCTCGCCGAGGCGAGCATGGCCGCGCGTGTCACCAAGGCCTGCGCCGACCTGCGCTCCACCGGCACCAAGCTGAAGTAACCCCTCGCGGGTCAGGGGCCCGGCACGGTTCGTACGAACCGTGCCGGGCCCTTTCCTGTGGCCGCGACGGCGCCCGCACGAGATGATCCGGACATGAGCGACTCCGCGCGGGACCCCGGGCGGGTGTCCCCCCAGCCGGACGAGCCGGAGGCCGGCCCGGGCGCCGGGCCGCCCGGCACCGCCGCCGTACGCCTCGGCACCCCCACCGGCCGGTGGGTCGTGCTGACGACCGTCCTCGGCTCGGGCATGGCGCTGCTCGACAGCACCGTCGTCAATGTCGCGCTGCCCCACATCGGCCGGGACCTGGGCGCCGACCTCGCCGCCCTCCAGTGGACGGTCAACGCCTACATGCTCACCCTCGCCGGGCTGATCCTCCTCGGCGGCTCGCTGGGCGACCGCTACGGCCGCCGCCGGGTGTTCGTGATCGGCGTGGTGTGGTTCGCCCTGGCCTCGCTGCTGTGCGGCATCGCGCCCGACGTCCGGGTGCTCATCGCCGCCCGGGCCCTCCAGGGCGTCGGCGGCGCGCTGCTCACCCCGGGCTCGCTCGCGGTGCTCCAGGCGGTCTTCCACCCCGACGACCGGGCGGCCGCGGTGGGCGCCTGGTCGGGTCTGGGCGGGGTGGCCGCGGCCGTCGGCCCGTTCGTCGGCGGCTGGCTGGTGGACGGGCCCGGCTGGCGCTGGGTGTTCCTGATCAACCTCCCGCCCGCCGCCCTGTGCGTCCTCGTCGCCCGGCGGCACGTCCCTGAGACCAGGGACCCCACGGCCCGCGGCCGCTTCGACGCCGCCGGCGCCGCGCTGGGCGCGCTCACCCTCGCCGCCGTGACCTACGCGCTGATCGCCGCCCCCGACAAGGGCCTCTCGGCCTGGGTGATCGTCCCCGCGGTCGCGGGCGTCCTGCTGGGGGTGGCCTTCATCCGGGTCGAGCGGCGCCGGCCCGATCCGATGCTGCCGCTCGGGATCTTCCGCGTCCGGCTGTTCTCGTCCGTCAACGTCGTCACGTTCTTCGTCTACGCGGCCTTCAGCGGCTTCTTCTTCCTCTCCGTCCTCCAGCTCCAGGTCGTCGTGGGCTGGTCCGCCCTGGAGGCCGGTACGGCCCTGCTGCCCACGACCGTGCTGATGCTGCTGCTGTCCTCCCGCTCGGGCCGAATAGCCCAGCGCGTCGGGCCGCGCGTCCCGCTCACGGCCGGGCCGCTGCTGTGCGCGGTGGGCATGCTGCTGATGACGCGCGTCGGGCACGGAGCCTCCTACTGGCGGGACGTGCTGCCCCCGCTCGTCGTCCTCGGCCTGGGCATGGTCACGCTGGTCGCGCCGCTCACCGCCACGGTCCTGGCCTCCGTCGACGTGGCCCGGGCAGGGCTGGCCAGCGGCATCAACAACGCCGCCGCCCGGGCCGCCGGACTGATCGCCGTGGCCGCGCTGCCGCTGGCGGCGGGCATGGGGCCGGACGCCTACCGGGACCCGGCGGCCTTCTCCGGCGCGTTCGACCTGGCCATGGTCTACTGCGCCGGAGCGCTGGTCATCGGCGCCGGAATCGCCTGGTGGACGATCCGAGAGCCGAAACCGGCGTCCTGCCACCCGGAGTGCGCCTTCCACTGCGGGGTGACCGCGCCGCCACTGGACCCGGGGGACGCCGCCGGTAACGCGGAACGATGACCCCGAGGGGACCTCCGGCACCACGCACGGCTGCGGCAGACTGGGCCCCATGTCCATTCACGAGAACCTGCTCGGGGGACCGCCCCCGACCCATCTGCCCGACGACCCCGAGCCGCGCGAGCTCCTCGCCTCCGGCGCGGCCCCCGCCGAGGTCGCCGCCAAGTACCCGGCGTCCTCGCTGGCCTGGGCGCAGCTCGCCGACGACGCGTTCGAGGCCGGCCGGACCGTCGAGTCGTACGCCTACGCCCGCACCGGCTACCACCGCGGCCTCGACGCGCTGCGCCGCAGCGGCTGGAAGGGCCACGGCCCGGTGCCCTTCGAGCACGAGCCCAACCGCGGCTTCCTGCGCGCCCTCCACGCCCTCGCCCGCGCCGCCCAGGCGATCGGCGAGCAGGAGGAGTACGAGCGGTGCAGCACGTTCCTCCGCGACAGCTCCCCGACGGCCGCCAGCACCCTCGGCTGACGTCCCCGACGTTCCCGACGCGTCTCCGACGCCTCGTCGCGAACAGGCCCGACACCGGCCCGACACCGGCAACGACACCGCCCACGGCTCTTGCCGTGGGCGGCGTCCGCGACGCAAGATGCGCACAGGGGACCGGGGCTCCGATGCCGACGGGAAGGGGCGGACCGCTACCCGGGAGCACTCTGCGAGGAGTCCGCGATGCCGCACGCCCCCACCGCCCCCCATCTCGAGTTCGAGGGCACGACCCCGTACGAGGCCTACGTCCGCGCCGAGGTCCTCACGAACCTTCAGAAGCCGCTCTCCAGCGACCCCGGCGAGATGGTCTTCCTCGTCACCACCCAGGTCATGGAGCTGTGGTTCACGGTCGTCGTCCATGAGTGGGAGACCGCCGCGCGCGCCCTGCGCGAAGACGAACTGCCCGTCGCGATGGCCGCGCTCAAGCGGTCCGCGTACGAGCTGGCGGCGCTCAACTCCTCCTGGGAGCCGCTCGCCCATCTGACGCCCACCCAGTTCAACTCCTACCGCGCCGCCCTGGGCGAGGCGTCCGGCTTCCAGTCGGCGGCCTACCGCCGCCTGGAGTTCCTGCTCGGTGAGAAGTCCCCCGCGATGCTCGTCCCCTACCGGGGCGCGCCGCGCGTCCACGCGGAGCTGGAGAAGGCCCTCCACGCGCCCGGCCTCTACGACGAGGCGCTGGGCTGGCTGGCCCGGCGCGGCCACGCGATACCCGCCGCCGTCCTCGACCGCGATCTCGCCACGCGCTACACGAGCGACCCGGCCGTCGAGGACGTCTGGCACCGCGTCTACGCGGGCGACCAGAACACCGACGAGTGCCGGCTCGGCGAGGCCCTCACCGAGGTCGCGGAGCTGGTGTGGCGCTGGCGCAACGACCATCTCGTCGCCACGAGACGCGCCATGGGCGCCAAGGTGGGCTCGGGCGGCTCGGCCGGGGTCGCCTGGCTGGAGAAGCGGGCCGGGAAGCACGTCTTCCCCGAACTGTGGACGGCGCGAAGCCGTGTCTGACGCCGGGGGCACCGGAGCGTCCGGCGGATTACGCGCCGGAGGATTACGCGCCGAGGCGGCCGCCCTCGACGCCGCCGACGCGCTGCGCGCCAAGCGCGCGGAGTTCGTCCTCGACGACGACACCGTCTACCTCGACGGCAACTCCCTCGGCGCCCTCCCGCGCGCCGTCCCCGCCCGCCTGGCCGACGTCGTCGGGCGCGAGTGGGGGCGGCTGCGCATCCGGTCGTGGGGCGAGTGCGGCTGGTGGACCGCTCCCGAGCGGGTCGGCGACCGCGTCGGGCGGCTCGTCGGGGCCGCGCCCGGCCGGATCGTCGTGGGCGACTCCACGAGCGTCAACGTCTTCAAGGCCGTCGTCGCCGCCGTCCGCATGGGGGAGGGCGCGGGGTCCGGGGGCCGGGCCAGGGACGAGGTCCTCGTCGACGCGGCCACCTTCCCCACCGACGGCTACATCGCCGCCTCCGCGGCCCGGTTGACCGGCTGCCGGATCCGGGCCGTCCCCGTCGCCGACCTCGCCGCCGCGGCCGGTCCCCGCACCGCCGTGGCCCTCGTCAACCACGTCGACTACCGCACCGGCCGCCTCCACGACCTGCCCGCCCTCACGGCCGCCGTGCACGCCACCGGGGCGCGGATCGTCTGGGACCTGTGCCACAGCGCGGGCGCGCTGCCCGTCGGCCTGGACGCGCACGGCGTGGACCTCGCCGTCGGCTGTACGTACAAGTACCTCAACGGCGGCCCCGGGGCGCCCGCCTTCCTCTACGTCCGGCGCGACCTCCAGCCCCGCTTCGACTCCCCGCTGCCCGGCTGGAACTCCCACGCCGACCCCTTCGGCATGGCCCCCGACCACACCCCGGCCGGCGGCCCGCAGCGCGGCCGCGTCGGCACGCCGGACATCCTCTCCCTGCTCGCGCTGGACGCGGCCCTGGACGTCTGGGAGGACGTCGACCTCACGGCCGTACGGGCCAAGAGCCTCGCCCTCACCGACTTCTTCCTGCGCTGCGCGGAGGCGTACGTACCGGCCGGGCGGGTCGTGTCCGTCACACCCCTCGCGCACGCGGAACGGGGGAGCCAGGTGGCCCTGAAGGCCGCCCCGGCCGAGGCCGCCGCGGGAACGATGGCCGAGCTCGTCCGGCGCGGCGTGGTCGGCGACCACCGCCCCCCGGACCTGCTGCGCTTCGGCTTCACCCCGCTGTACACGACCTTCGCGGAGGTGGAACGGGCGGCGCGGACGCTGGGGGACGTCCTCGCGTAGTACTTGAGACGGACCCCCGGAGATCCGCTGCCAAGCGGACGACGTCTCCGCTCCCGTTGCCTACGGTTGATGTGTGACCAAGACGCATGACACGAACGGCCTGCGCAGCGAGATGCGCCTCCTGGAGAGCGCCACCGACGAGATACGCAAGGACCTGTTCACCGACGCCTTCGCCTTCCGGCCGCTGCCGCCGCTCGGCGACGGAAACGTGCTGGTCCGCATGGCCCCCGGGGGCCTGGGCCGCTATACGCGCTGGCTGCCGCACACGCTGGTCACCGCCTTCACGGCGCTGGTCGCGCTGACCACCCTGGCCGAGCGGCCGAGCATGGCCGGCCTGGTCCTCGCGCTGTTCGCGGCCGTCCCCCTGGTGACCACGCTGCTGCGGCCCGTCGGCGCCTGGTGGCTGTCGATCGGCGCGGTCTTCGTCACCGCCGTGATCCTCGGCGGCGGGCTGTGGACCCCCAGCGGCCTCGTCTCCCACCTCGCCGTCATGGTGCTCGTCACCCTCCGCACCCGCCCCCGGCTGGCCGCCGAGATGTGGCTGCTCACCGGGGCCTTCCAGGTGCTGGTGTCCGTCGCCCACGGCACCGGCATCCACAACGACGTCTTCGAGATCTCCATGTTCTTCGGTGTGGTGCTCTTCGTCACCGCCGCCGTCCGCGCCATGCGCGAGTCCAGGCAGCAGGTCGCCGAGCAGGTCGCCGTCACCCAGGTCGAGCGGTCGCGGCGGACCGTGCTGGAGGAACGCACCACCATCGCCCGCGAGCTCCACGACGTCGTCGCCCACCACATGTCCGTGGTCGCCATCCAGGCCGAGGCCGCGCCCTACCGCGTCCAGGACACCCCGCCCGAGCTGGCCGCCGCCTTCGCCACCATCCGGGAGAACGCCGTGGCCGCCCTCACCGAGCTGCGCCGCGTCCTCGGCGTCGTACGGTCCGAGAACCCGGACGCCTTCGCCGCCCCCGAGGCCCCGCAGCCCACGCTCGCCGACCTCGACGGGCTGCTGGAGAACGTCCGCTCCGCCGGGCTCCCCGTCGACCGGGTCACGACCGGCTCCGTCCGGCCGCTGCCGCAGGGCGTGGAGCTGTCCGCGTACCGCATCGTCCAGGAGGCGCTCAGCAACGTCCTGCGCCACGCGCCCGGCGCCACGGCCCGGATCGAGGTCTCCTACGTCCTCGGCGGGCTCGGCCTGCGGATCGTCAACGGCCGTCCCGACCGTCTCGCCAAGCCCTCCCCGGGCGCCGGCCACGGCGTCCTCGGCATGCGCGAGCGCGTCACGATGCTCGGCGGCGAGATGACGGCGGAGCCCACGCACGACGGCGGCTTCGAGGTCGTCGCCTTCCTTCCCGTCGCACCGGGCGAGGCCGCCGCATGAACATCCGTGTGCTGATCGTCGACGACCAGATGATGGTCCGCGAGGGCTTCTCCGTCCTGCTGGGCGCCCAGCCCGACATCGAGGTGGTCGGGGAGGCCGTGGACGGCCTCGACGCCGTCCGCAAGGTCGCCGAGCTGCGACCGGACGTGGTGCTCATGGACATCCGCATGCCCGGCATGAACGGCCTGGAGGCGACCCGCGAGATCGTCGCCGCCGACTCGGGCGCGAAGGTGCTGGTGCTCACCACCTTCGACCTGGACGAGTACGTCTACCAGGCGCTGCGTTCCGGGGCGAGCGGCTTCCTGCTGAAGGACGCCTCCGCCCGTCAGCTCGCCGACGGCGTGCGCGTCGTCGCCGACGGCGAGGCGCTGCTGGCGCCCACGGTCACCAAGCGGCTGATCCAGGAGTTCTCCCGCCTGGGCACCCCCAAGGCCCCCACCCCGGAGCGCGTCGGCGACCTCACGGAGCGGGAGACGGAGGTGCTGGTGCTGGTCGCCCAGGGGCGCTCGAACGCGGAGATCGCGGAGCATCTGGTGGTGGCGGAGTCGACGGTGAAGACGCACGTCAGCCGGATCCTGGTGAAGCTCGGCCTGCGGGACCGGACGCAGGCGGCCGTCTTCGCGTACGAGGCGGGCCTGGTCCGGCCGGGCGGCTGACACCCCCGGGCACCCACCCCGCCGCGCTACTCCCGCGGCAGGGTCAGCCCCCACGCGTCCCCCACCGCCGTCCACGTCCGGGTCCGTACCGGCCCCCGGACGCGGTTGTCGGCGCGGTAGCGGAAGTCCGGGCCGGAGACCGTGACCGTGCGGGCCAGGACCCGCAGCGGGGCGCTCGCGGGGTCGCCCGCGTGGACGACGACCTCGGCCAGGCCGTCCACGGCCGTCACCGCGACCCGTCCGACCGGCCGGTCGAGATCGGCCAGCACCTCCCCGTCCGCCTCCACCCGCAGCCGCGTCGCCGAGGGCAGCGGATGCCGCCCGGCCGCCGCCGGCCCGGACAGCAGCGTCAGGGCCGTACGGGCGGTCCGGGCGGCCGGCGTCCACCACGACTGGTGCCCGCCGGGGCCCCCGTCCGGCCCGCCCCCGGGCGCGGGGACCACCGCCCCCGTCGGCGTGCTCCGGCCGTCCGCCCGCCCCGCCCGTACGGCCCCCGCGGGCGCCCAGAGGCCGCCCAGGACGACGCCGTCGCTCTCGTCGGCCAGCAGGCCCAGCCGCCGCTCCGCGCCGTCCAGCACCGCCCTGGCGGCCGCCACGGTCCCCAGGGGGACGCCCAGCACCCGGGCCACCGACACCGCGGGGAGCGCCCCGACGGGCACCCACGCCAGCGGGGCGTCCGCCAACTCGCGGCGGCGGTGGAGCAGGCCCACAATTCGCAGGAGGGCCCGGTCGTCGCCGATCACGACGATCCGTCGCCGTCCGCGCCGGGCGACGGCGCGCGCCACCTCCTCCGGACCGCCCGGGAGACAGATTTTGGCCACCGCTCCGGCGCACAGCACATCCCTCGCGATCCGCGTGGACTCGCCGTCCACACGCCTGGCGACCGGGTCGATGACGACGAGCAGCTGCGCTCCGCTCGGGTCTGGAGCCGACACCTTCGTCCTTCCTCAGGTAATCTCTCGGTGCAAGAGCCCCTGTCGCTGTTGCGCCAGGGGCTTCGTCTATCCGGGGCACCGGTTCGACGGCTCTAGCGGTGGTGAACGCCCGTATCACGCGGGCGGCAGGCCACCTGTGCACGTTGGACATGCCCCGCCCGGAAGGGGTGTACGCCTGTGCCCGCACTTGTGCTGCTCGGTGCTCAGTGGGGTGACGAGGGCAAGGGAAAGGCCACCGACCTCCTCGGTGGATCCGTCGACTACGTGGTGCGCTACCAAGGTGGCAACAACGCCGGCCACACGGTCGTCGTGGGTGACCAGAAATACGCGCTCCACCTTCTCCCTTCCGGAATCCTCTCGCCGGGGTGTACCCCGGTCATCGGCAACGGTGTCGTGGTCGACCCGGCTGTCCTGCTCTCCGAGCTGAGCGGGCTCAACGATCGCGGCGTCGACACGTCCAAGCTGCTGATCAGCGGTAACGCGCACCTGATCACGCCCTACAACGTCACCCTCGACAAGGTGGGCGAGCGCTTCCTCGGCAAGCGCAAGATCGGCACCACCGGCCGGGGCATCGGCCCGACCTACGCCGACAAGATCAACCGCGTGGGCATCCGGGTTCAGGACCTCTACGACGAGTCGATCCTGACCCAGAAGGTCGAGGCGGCCCTGGAGCTGAAGAACCAGCTCCTGGCCAAGCTCTACAACCGCCGCGCCATCGACCCGGCGAAGATCGTCGACGGCCTGCTGGACTACGCCGACCAGATCAAGCCCTTCGTCGCCGACACCACGCTGATCCTGAACAACGCCATCGACGAGGGCAAGGTCGTCCTCTTCGAGGGCGGCCAGGGCACGCTGCTCGACGTCGACCACGGCACGTACCCCTTCGTCACCTCCTCGAACCCGACCGCGGGCGGCGCCTGCACGGGCGCGGGCGTGGGCCCGACGAAGATCAACCGCGTGATCGGCATCCTGAAGGCGTACACCACGCGCGTCGGCGCCGGCCCGTTCCCGACCGAGCTGTTCGACAAGGACGGCGAGGCGCTGCGCACCATCGGTGGCGAGCGCGGTGTCACCACCGGCCGTGACCGCCGCTGCGGCTGGTTCGACGCGGTCATCGCCCGCTACGCCACGCGCGTCAACGGCCTGACGGACTTCTTCCTCACCAAGCTCGACGTGCTCACCGGCTGGGAGCAGATCCCGGTCTGCGTCGCGTACGAGATCGACGGCAAGCGCGTCGAGGAGCTGCCCTACAGCCAGACCGACTTCCACCACGCGAAGCCGATCTACGAGATGCTGCCGGGCTGGACCGAGGACATCTCCAAGGCCAAGACCTTCGCCGAGCTGCCGAAGAACGCCCAGGCGTACGTCAAGGCGCTGGAGGAGATGTCGGGCGCGCCGATCTCCGCGATCGGCGTCGGCCCGGGCCGCGACGAGACGATCGAGATCAACTCCTTCCTCTCGTAATCCCGGTCGTACACGTCGTACACGTCGTACGCGTCGTACACAAGGGCGCCCCGACGGCTTCGAGCCGTCGGGGCGCCCTTTGCGTTTGCTTCAGCTCGTTTTGCTGTAGACCAGCGAGGCGTCCTTGGTGCCGGAGTCGGTGAAGTCGCGCCGCATCCGGTTGTCCGGCAGCAGGGTCAGGCTGGACGGGGAGCCGGGCTGGCAGGCGGACGACGGGCTCGCCTGGGTGACGGTCGACGGTCCCAGGCGCAGGGAGCCCCCGCCGCCGCCGGTCACCGCCGCGTGCCACCGGCAGGAGTAGGACGTGCCGTCGGAGAGGGTGCCGCTGCCCTGGATGCTGACGTCCCCCGTGACGGTGATGATCCGGTAGTTGGCGCCCGCGCCGCTGTCGAAGGTGGTCTGCCAGGTGCCGGAGTAGCCCGGATACTCCCCGGACGGGGTGGGGTCCTTGGTGGTCGGGTCGCCCGTGGGCGGCGGCGCCGGGGACGTCCTGGGCGGGGTGGTCCGCCCGGAGGGCGAATCGGGGCTCTGCGCCGGGGCGGAGGACGACGTGCCGGGGGCCTGGCCGGCGCCGTTGGTCTTGGCGCCGGTGTCCCGGTTGAGCAGATACACCGTCCCGCCGCCCGCCAGCAGTCCGGCGGCCACGATCAGGGCCACGAGGTAGGGCGTCTTCGAGTGGCGCTGCGGCGCGGCCGGCGCCGTCGGGTGGTACGGGCCGCCGTACGGGCCGTACGCGCCCGGCACGGGCGTCTCCGGCGTGTGCGGCGGCATCGGCTGGTGATGCGGCGGGTACGGGCCGCCCGGCGCGGTGAGCGTGGGCGGGTCCGCCGGCCGGCCGCCCGGGGGCGGTCCGACGTGGGTGGGCGGCTCGGCCGCCGGGGGTATGGGCTCGGCGACCGTCGGCGGATGGCCGGGGGCACGCGTCGGCTCCTCCACCTCCAGGAGGCTGATCGCGTGCCTGCCCAGCTGGGCGACGAGGCCGCCGGGCAGCCAGGGCTCGGCGGACCGCAGGTCCTCCAGCTGGTCCTGGACCCCGGTGCGGGCCAGGACCTCCGCGGGTGTCGGCCGGTCGCCGGGCTCCTTGGCGAGGCACGCCGCGATCAGCGGCCGCAGTCCGTCCGGCACCTCGGCGAGCTCCGGCTCCTCGTGGACGATCCGGTACATCACGGAGTGCACGGCGCTGTCGGCCGCGCCGAAGGGCATCCGGCCGCCCGCCGCGTACGCCAGCACCGAGCCGAGGCCGAAGACGTCGCTCGCGGGCGTGATCGTGTCGCCGCGCACCTGCTCGGGCGACATGAAGCCCGGGGAGCCGACGGTCGCGCCGGTACGGGTGAGGCCGGCGCCGGTGACGGTCTCCAGGGCCCGGGCGATGCCGAAGTCGATGACGCGGGGCCCGTCGAGGGTGATCAGCACGTTCGACGGCTTGAGGTCGCGGTGGACGATCCCGGCGGCGTGCACCGACTGGAGGGCACGGGCGAGCCCCGCGCCGAGAATCCTGACGGACCGCTCCGGCAGCGGCCCGAAGTCACGGTCGACGACCCGGCCCAGCGAGGGCCCGGCGATATAGCCGGTGGCCACCCAGGGCACGGCCGCCTCGGTCTCCGCGTCCAGCACGGGCGCGGTCCACTCGCCGCCCACCCGCTGCGCCGAGCGCACCTCCTGGGCGAACCGGCGGCGGAACTCCTCCTGTCCCGCCAGCTCCGGGCGGACCACCTTCACCGCGACCGTGCGGCCCCGGCCGGAACGGGCGAGATAGACCCGGCCCATCCCGCCCTCGCCCAGCCGCCCCAGCAGCCGGTACGAGCCGAGTGTGCGCGGATCCTCCGGCGACAGACCTTCGATGCCGTCCATGCCGGCACTCCTTCCCCCATGTTTCACGGCGGAGAATACCGACACTGCAAAGGGCCGGGTATCCGCACGGCGAAATCGCCGATACCCGGCCCGTGAACGGGGGCGCGCGATCCTACCGGACGCGCCGGTTCGGACGTCGGTAGGACGTCGTAGGACGTCGGTCAGACGTCGGCCCGGGAGGGGAGGATGTTCTCCGCCTGCGGACCCTTCTGCCCCTGGGTGATGTCGAAGGTGACCTTCTGCCCCTGCTGGAGCTCCCGATAACCCTGGGTGGAGATGTTGGAGTAGTGGGCGAAGACGTCGGCGCCGCCGCCGTCCTGCTGGATGAAGCCGAACCCCTTTTCCGAGTTGAACCACTTCACGATGCCGGTAGCCAAACTGATCGATCTCCTTAATGGGGGCGCACGGCGGAATTCCGTACTCCAGGAAAACGCAAGTGCGCCCGAGATCACGGACCTTCAGGCGCACATGACAAATGGGACCAATACTGCAACCGCGAAAGACCGTAGCAGGAGGAAACCACCGAATGTGGATTTCCCGTACGGCGATTTGCGGGGGCGTCCACCGGCCGGACGGCCCACTCGGCACTGTGTCCACGGGGGCGCCCGGCGGCCGACACAGTGCCGGTACCCGGGCCCGGCCCGGCTCCCTAGGCTCGGCCCGACAGCGCCTGCCGATCAACCGATCAGAGGTCACGCCCGTGAGCACGCAGCCAGTTCCCACCGCCACGCAGCCAGTTCCCACCGACGCCGCGGCGGTCAAGGCCGCCGACCGCGCCCACGTCTTCCACTCCTGGTCCGCGCAGGGCCTCATCGACCCACCGGCCGTGGCCGGCGCCGAGGGCTCGTACTTCTGGGACTACGACGGCAACCGCTACCTCGACTTCTCCTCCCAAC
The DNA here is from genome assembly GCF_040636475.1 of Streptomyces sp. NPDC037389. Classification (NCBI taxonomy): domain Bacteria; kingdom Bacillati; phylum Actinomycetota; class Actinomycetes; order Kitasatosporales; family Streptomycetaceae; genus Streptomyces; species Streptomyces sp. NPDC037389. The sequence continues at coordinate 83,485 of NZ_JBEZUS010000004.1, read as the reverse complement.
TCGTCAACACCAACATCGGCCATCAACACCCCAAGGTCGTCGCCGCGATCCAGGAGCAGGCGGCCCGGCTGTGCACGATCGCGCCCGGCTTCGCCGTGGACGTACGCTCCGAGGCCGCGCGGCTGATCGCCGGGCGGACCCCCGGCGACCTCGACAAGATCTTCTTCACCAACGGCGGCGCGGAGGCCGTGGAGAACGCCGTCCGGATGGCCCGGCTGCACACCGGCCGCCCCAAGGTGCTCAGTGCCTACCGCTCGTACCACGGCGCCACCGCCGCCGCGATCAACCTCACCGGTGACCCGCGCCGTTGGCCCTCCGACACGGCCTCGGCCGGCGTGGTGCGCTTCTGGGGCCCGTTCCGCTACCGCTCGCCGTTCCACGCGGAGAGCGAGGAGCAGGAGTGCGAGCGCGCGCTGCGGCACCTTGAGGACACCATCGCCTTCGAGGGGCCGGGCACGATCGCCGCGATCATCCTGGAGACCGTGCCCGGCACTGCGGGGATCATGGTCCCTCCCCCGGCTACCGCTGGGAGGTACCCCCAGCCCGGCTACCTCCCGGGCGTCCGGGCGCTGTGCGACCGGTACGGCATCGTCCTGATCCTCGACGAGGTCATGTCCGGCTTCGGGCGGACGGGCCGCTGGTTCGCCGCCGACCACTTCGGGGTCGTCCCCGATCTGCTGACCTTCGCCAAGGGAGTCAACTCCGGCTACGTTCCGCTCGGCGGCGTCGCCATCTCGGCGGAGATCGCCGCCACGTTCGAGGGACGGCCCTACCCCGGCGGTCTCACCTACTCCGGCCACCCGCTGGCCTGCGCCTCCGCCGTGGCGACGATCAACGCGATGGCCGAGGAGGGGATCGTCGAGAACGCGGCGCGGATCGGCGAGGACGTTCTCGGCCCGGGCCTGCGCGAGCTCGCCGAGCGCCACCCGTCCGTCGGCGACGTCCGCGGCCTCGGCGTCTTCTGGGCCGTCGAACTCGTCCGCGACCGCCGCACCCGCGAGCCGTTGGTGCCGTACGCGGCGACGGGCGAGGCGAACGCGCCGATGGCGGCCGTCACGGCGGCGATCAAGGCGGCGGGCCTCTGGCCGTTCGTGAACATGAACCGGGTGCACGTGGTGCCGCCGTGCACCATCACGGACGAGGAGGCGAAGCGGGGCCTGGCGGCCCTCGACGAGGCCCTCGCGGTCGCGGACCGGTACGCGGCCTGACGGCGGTACGGCCCCGCCCGGCTCCCCGGGCGGGGCCGTACCGCCGGTACCCACTCCCACAGCGCGCACACAGCATCAGGTACCGTTCACCGTCCCGTGCGCCCGGTCATACCGCCCGACGTCGGCCCTCGCCTATGGTTGCGAGGGCCGTTCGCATGCCAGGCGTGCGGCCACGGAAAGGGAGACGAAGGACCAATGCCAGGCAGCGAGGCTGTCAAGCGCACGACGCTGCGCTCACAGATCGCCGAAGCCCTGCGCGACGAGGTCATCGCGGGGCGGCTCCCGTCGGGGCGGCAGTTCACCGTCAAGGAGATCGCCGAGCAGTACGGGGTCTCGGCCACCCCTGTCCGCGAGGCGCTGCTCGACCTCTGCTCACAGGGCCTGCTCGACGTCGAGCTGCACAAGGGCTACCGGGTGCGCGAGTTCTCGCACGCCGACTTCCGCGACATGATCGAGGCCCGCACGCTCGTCGTCGAGGGCATGTTCCGGCGCTCCGCCGAGCAGGCGTTGCTCCAGGCCACCCCGGAGGCGCTGGCCTCCGTGCGCCGCCGGGCCGACGAGGCCGCGCGGGCGGCCCTCGCGGGCGATCTCGACATCCTCATCGGCTACGACCTCCGCTTCTGGCGGGAGATGGCCGGACTCGTAGGAAACCCCTATATATCCGACTTCCTGGACCGGCTCCGGGTGCAGAGCTGGATCTTCACCGTCCCCCTGCTGCGCCACCTCGGCGACCTCCGGGGGCGGCTGTGGCACCGCCACGCCGAGCTGGCGGAGGCCATCGCCTGCCGGGACGTCGAGCGGGCCCAGCGGATCGTCGTCGCGTACAACCGGCACACCCTGGAGCTGATCGAGGTCCTGAACCAGACATAAGTCCGGTATGTCCGGAAGGTCTGGTAATTCCGTTCGACGGCTGATCGATGCACTACGCATAGAGTCTCGAGATCCGCTCGCAGTCGTCGACACAACGGAATGTGATGCGCAATGAAGATGACGCCGGTCCCGCCCGCCGCGGCCGACGAGGAGGACGGGGGCGCCATCGGGCTGTCGGTGATCGTCCCGGCGTACAACGAGGAGGACCGGCTCGCGCCCACGCTCAAGGCGGTCCGCGCCCACCTCGATGACGGCCCCGACCCGGTCGCCTGGGAACTGATCGTCGTCGACGACGGCTCGACCGACGCCACGGCGGCCGTCGCCGAGGCCGCCGCCGTCGAGGAGCCCCGCATCCGTCTGCTGCGCACCCCCGCCAACCGGGGCAAGGGCCACGCCGTACGCACCGGCGTCCTCGCCTCGCGCGGCCGCCGCGTCCTGATAACCGACGCCGACCTGGCCACGCCCATCGAGGAACTGGCGCTCCTGGAACACCGGATGGACGAGGGCGCCACCGCCGCCGTGGGCTCCCGCGCCCTGCCCGGCTCCCGGATAGCCGTCCGGCAGCACGCGCTGCGCGAGACCATGGGCCGGATCGGCGCCCGGCTGATCCGCGCCGCCGCCGTCCCCGGCATCCGCGACACCCAGTGCGGCTTCAAGCTCTTCGACGGCGACAAGGTCCGCACCGCCTTCTCCCGCTCCCGGCTGGACGGCTGGTCCTACGACTTCGAGATACTGCGGCACTTCCACCGGCAGGACTGGGAGGTCGCCGAGGTGCCCGTGCGCTGGGCCCATCAGCCCGGTTCGAAGGTCCGGCCCCTCGCCTACCCCCGTGTCCTCGCCGACCTCGTGCGCGTCCGCTGGCTCGCGCGGCGCCGGACGGACGGCCCGGCGCGGATCGCGATACCCGCGCTCTTCCTCCTCCTGAGCGTCCTCCTCTACGCGGGGCTGTGGAGCGACCCGGCCGGCCGCTATCTGATCGACTCGGACCAGGACCAGCAGCAGTGGGAATGGTTCTTCGCCGTCACCGCCGACAACGTCGCGCATCTGCGCAATCCGCTCTTCAGCGCTCTCCAGAACTTCCCGCTGGGCGTCAACCTCATGGCGAACACCGCCATGCTGGGCCTGTCCATCCCCCTCGCACCGCTCACCCTGGCCTTCGGCCCCCAGTTCACCTGGGCCGTCGTGCTCACGGGCGGGCTCACGGCGACGGCCTGCGCCTGGTACTGGCTGCTGGCCAGGCGCTTCACCCGCTCCCGCTGGGCGGCCGCGCTGGGTGGCGGCTTCTGCGCCTTCGCGCCACCGATGATCTCGCACGGCAACGCCCACCCCAACTTCGTGGTGCTGTTCATGATGCCGCTGATCATCGACCGGCTGCTGCGGCTCTGCGGGGGCCGCCGGACCGTGCGCGACGGTGTCGTCCTCGGCTTCTTTCTCGCCTACCAGGTCTTCCTCGGCGAGGAGGCCCTGCTGCTGGCCGCCACCGGCCTCCTCCTCTTCGCCCTCGGCTACGCGGCCGCCTCCCCGCACGTGGCCGCGGCCGTCGCCCGGCCCCTGCTGCGCGGCCTCGGCATCGCCGCCCTCGTCTCCCTGCCGCTGGTGATCGTCCCCCTGGCCTGGCAGTTCGACGGCCCGCAGAGCTACAGCAGCGTGCTGCACGGGCAGGCGGGCAACCACCCCATGGCGCTTCTGGAGTTCGCCACCCGCTCACTGGCCGGGGACGGGTCGGTCGCCGCGTCGCTCTCCTTCAACCGGACCGAGGAGAACGCCTTCTTCGGCTGGCCGCTGATCGTTGTCACCGTCGCCCTCGTCGTCCACCTCAAGGGCCGGCCGGCCGTCCGCGCCCTCGGCTTCACCGCGCTGGCCGCCGCCGTCCTCTCCCTCGGCCGGAACATCCCGCTGCCGGGCACCGGCAAGACGCTCCCCGGACCGTGGCGGCTGATGGCGGAGGCGCCTCTCTTTGAATCGGTCATCGAGGCCCGGATGGCGATGGTCTGCGTCCCCGCCCTCGGCATTCTCCTCGCCCTCGCCTGCGACCGGCTCGCCGAGCGGCGGGAGCGCAGCGAGCGCGAGAGCTCCCGCCGGGTCATCGGCTGTGCCGCCCTCGCCGCCGCCCTCCTGCCGCTGCTGCCGACCCCCTACCGCACCGTCGAGCGCGAACCGGCGCCCGCGTTCTTCGCCGACGGCACCTGGCGGGAGCACGTCCGCGACGGGCACTCGCTGGTGCCCGTACCCGTGCCCGGGCCCAAGGAGACCGCGGCCCTCGGCTGGCAGATCGACGCCGGTCTCGGCTTCTCGTTCCCCGGCGGCTACTTCAACGGGCCCTACGGACCCGACCGGATCGGCATCTACGGCCCCGCGTGGCGCGCCACCTCCGAACTGCTGCACAAGGTCCAGGAGACCGGCCGGGTACCCGGCATCGGGGAGCAGCAGCGCCGGGCGTTCCAGGAGGACCTCGCGTTCTGGCGCGCCGACGCGCTCGTCCTCCCCGACCAGCGGCAGCACAGCGCCGAGCTGCGGACGGCCGTCACCCGGCTGACGGGCGAGGAGCCCCGCTGGATCGGCGACACGTGGGTGTGGGACGTGCGCGTGGACCGTTGACCCCGGGGCCGACGGCTCCGGGGCCGAAGCCGGCCGGAAGCCAAGCGGATTCGGCGCGTCTACGTCTGCCGGCCCGGTATGACAACCGGCTGAGCGGCACTACTCTGGCCCGACCACCCGACCATCGGACGGGAAGGCGATGACGAGAGTGAGCTCACGTGGCCTGTGACCTGTGGCTGGTGCCCCTAGTCGACGTGCTCTGCCACAGCCCCGACAACCCCTTCGCCGACGAGATCGCCGCCTACGACAAGGCACTCGGCGAGGCGGGGCTTCCCCCGGTGCCCGTCTTCGGTTACATGCCGGGTCTCTCCGGGGACGTGGCACCCGTCGCGGGCTTCGACTACGACGCCCTGCACTTCCTGCGCCGCGCCCATCTGCTGAACCTCTGTGGCCTCGCCGTCACTCCGGTGGATGAACTCGGCGGGGACTACGAGCAGTTGCTGGAGATGTTCGAGAGCACGGCGCAGCAGTCGCACCTGGTCTGGCACTACGACCACGCGGGGGCGTACGTGCCGGTGGACTTCCCGCATCCGCTGTCCAACGACGAACTCCTCGAAGGCGGCGGGCCGCTGGGATCCAGCCACGGTCTGCTGCGCGAACTCCACTCCGTGGCACCGGTCCTGGGCATCGACCCCGACAACCCACCGGCCCCGCCGGCAGCGCCCGACCACCCCACGACCCTGGAGGAACGCGCGGCCCCGGGCCCCCACGACGACAGCCCGTTCGCCCGGGAACGCCACGTCTGGCTGGGGCTGCACGCGGCGGCGACACGGAGCCTGGGGCAGGGATCGATGATCGTCTTCAGCTGATGTCGTCCTCGAACGCCGGACGGGCTGACTTTGTCAGCCCGTCCGGCGGGGTGGGCCCGGGTGAGCCGGGGGGGGGGGCCGGGTGGCACACCCGGGGAGGCTGC